>CAZXWC010000052.1:0-8851 GCA_964644525.1 uncultured Peptostreptococcaceae bacterium | reverse complement strand
CCGCATTCTATGCAATCGGATGCATGTTTGTTAAGGTTGTCGTATCTGCCTTGGGGCCATTCCGACATCTTGTAACGCAAATAATATCCTTCGAAACTGAAAAGTGTCGGTATGTCGATTCCTTGCGGACATGGAAGGCAATATCCGCAGCGCCTGCAAAAATGATGGCCCAATTCTTTTTTTATGTTCTCAAGAATCTCTATATCTTGATCTGTGACTGGTTTCAAGTCCTCCCCCACTGCCGCATTTCTCACAACTTGGTCAATGCAGTCCATTCCTGGTATTGCAACCGTAATGTTTGGATTATCCAATATATATTGTATGGAAAGTTCCCCTTTACCAATCGCTCCTCCCGCTATGGGCTTCATGCATATGATTCCGACATTTTGCTTTGCAGCCTGGTCAAATACCGGTTCGCCCTGATTTTCTATATAGTTGTAAGGAAATTGTATGGTTTCGAATTCATCCATCTTAAGGGCTTCCATCAAAACATCTGCGCTATGGCAAGTTATTCCAATATGTCCTATTTTCCCATCGCCTTTTGCTTCCTCAAGAGCCTTGTAAGCTCCGTTATCTCCCATTATTGTCTCAAGCTGAACAAGATTTCGGACATTATGGAACTGGTAAAGATCGATGTAATCGGTTCTAAGCATTTCAAGGCTTGTTTCCACTTCTCTTTTCATTGACGCATAGTCTCTGGCCGGTGATTTGGTAGCCAAAATCATCATGCTCCTTAAATTGTTGTTTTCTAGTGCCCTTCCTATATAATCCTCGCTTACCGAGTAACCCCTGGCGGTATCTATGAAGTTGATTCCGTTCTTATAAGCCTCTACTATCAACTTTTCGGATTCTTCCATTGAAATTCTTTGTATGGGAATTCCACCAAATCCTATAACAGAAACTTCCAGACCCGTTCTCCCCAAAATTCTTTTAAGCATTTTTATCCTCCTTCATTGCATCTATGAGTATTTTTAAGCATTCGTTTTCAGTTCTATTGATGCGCACCGGCTTAAGGTCTCCGTTCACTATTCCGTGAAGTGTATAGCCTTGGGCAAGTTTTTTGCCATTTGTTCCATTTATTATTTCATAGGCAACCCGCATTCTCACTCCTTTGAACTCAGCAAGAGTGACTTTTATTAGTATCTCGTCATCATAATATGCCGGATAAAAATGCTTGCATCCCGATTCCAGAACCGGGAATATTATTCCGGATTTTTCGAGTTTTCTGTAATCGCAGCCAAGATCCCTGAGAAATTCAGTGCGTCCTATATTGAACCATTTGTAATAATTGGCATGATAAATAACGCCCATTTGATCCGTTTCGTCGTATCTTGCCCTTATCTTAACTATAGTTTCCAATTACTCCTCCTATAAAACCCTTGTTTTTCCGTTATATACAAGTCCCCTTATGCAATCGATTGTTACCGTCTGTCCCGTACTAAGTTTTTCTACTGCGCCCATAGCCCCCACTATGACCGGAATCCCCAGGCTAAGCCCCACTATCGCAGCATGCGATGTATATCCGCCTTCCTCGACTATAAGACCGGAAGCTTTTTCAACTGCAACCATCATTTCTTTGTCAGTGCTCTCACAAACCAGTATGTCTCCCGGCTTGAATTCATCTACAGCGCCTAAATCACCCGCGACATAAATGTTCCCTGTCACATGTTTTTTGCCAATTCCAATACCCTTTATGAGAATTTCTCCGACTATGTGGACCTTCATTAAATTTGTCGATCCCGCAACTCCTACCGGTACGCCTGCTGTAATTATTATAAGCTCTCCGTCCCTTACATAACCTGCCTCTTTCGACCTTTGAATTGCTTTTTTGAATATGTCGTCCGTCGATTGGCCTTCACCGGTTGAAACCGAATATACTCCCCAAAGAAGAGTCATCCTTCTACGCACTTTTTCAGAACTTGTCGCTGCAATTATCGGAGCCCTTGGCCTGAATTTGGAAACCATGCGCGGAGTGTAGCCGCTTGCGGTGGTCGTTATTATTGCCGTAGCGTCAAGATCCAAAGCCGTGCTGCATGTGGCATGGCTGACTGCATAAGTTATGCTTTCGGCCTTAAGCTTGCTTCTTTCTGACAAAACTTTTCTGTAATTGATTGATTTTTCAGTTATTATGGCAATGTTTGCCATTGTCTTTATGGACTCCAAAGGATATTTGCCTGCAGCGGTTTCACCCGAAAGCATTATGGCATCTGTGCCGTCAAGTATTGCATTTGCAATGTCTGTGGCTTCAGCCCTTGTGGGCCTGGGATTTCTTATCATGGAATCGAGCATCTGGGTGGCCGTTATCACAGGCTTGCTCTGTTTATTGCACTTTCTTATTATCATCTTTTGAACCATTGGTACTTCCTCTGTGGGGATTTCAACACCAAGATCTCCGCGCGCCACCATCACGCCATTTGAAGCTTCAATTATCTCGTCTATATTGTCTACTCCCTGCCTGTTCTCTATCTTGGATATTATATTGATATCTCCAGCGCCATTATCCTCTAGAACCTTTAGGATGGCCTTTACATCATCCGCCTTTCTTATGAAGGAAGCTGCTATATAGTCAATGCCGTTTTCTATCCCAAACATTATATCCGAAATGTCTTTTTCTGTAATAGCGGGGAGATTGATCTGCACATCCGGTATATTTATACTTTTTCTGTCTTTAACTTTTCCGCCATTTACAACTCTGCAAACAACACTTTGGGAGTCTTTTATTTTTTCCACTTCTAGCTCTATGAGCCCGTCGTCTATCAGTATCTTTGATCCAACCGACACATCCATGGGCAAGCCTCCATATGAAACAGAGGAAATGTTGTCGTTACCCATTATATCATTGACGGTAATTTCGAAAAGTCCGCCCGTTTCAAGCTTGGCATAGCCATTTTCAAAATGGCCGGTCCTTATTTCAGGCCCCCTTGTGTCGAGCATTATTGCTATTGGAACATCCATTTCTTTTCGAACTTCCTTTATCATTTTTATGCGTTTTTCATGCTCTTCATGATTGCCGTGTGAAAAGTTCAATCGGGCAACATTAAGTCCCGATTTCACAAGTTCGGTGAAAACCTTTTTTTCTTCGCTTGCTGGACCAATAGTACAAACGATTTTTGTTCTTCTCATGAATTTCACCTCCATCTATCTTGATAAAATACCAATCAAGCGGTAGTAATCCTCGTTTGTTTCTTTTGGATAGTCAAAAACATTTTTTATGGGAACATCGATCACTTGACTGTTTTTAATTCCAACAGCCCTTCCGTAATTGCCTCCCATAAGAAGGTCTATTGCTCTTGCCCCAAGCCTTGCCCCCAAGATTCTGTCAAATGCCGTGGGAGACCCTCCGCGCTGTAGGTATCCAAGAATGGACACCCTGGTGTCATAGCCTGTCCTTTCTTTTATTTCTTCGGCAAGTTCATATGGTTTTCCTACTCCTTCTGCAACTATTATCAGGCTATGAATTTTACCCCGCCTTCTGCCCTCAATGATTTTTCTGAATATATCGTCAGTGTCATAGTACATTTCTGGGATTACAACATTTTCGGCTCCTCCCGCCAATCCGGCGTGAAGGGCTATATCTCCACAATGTCTGCCCATAACTTCCACTATGTTTATCCTGCCATGGGATACAGATGTATCCCTCAGATTCGATATGGCACCTACAACGGTGTTTACAGCCGTGTCAAAACCTATTGTAACGTCTGTGTACCCGAAATCATTGTCTATTGTTCCCGGAACCCCTATTACCGGAACACCGTTTTCGGAAAGCTTTTGGAGTCCCTTATATGTTCCGTCGCCACCTATTGCCACGAGTGCGTCAATATCAAAAATCCTTATTATTTCAAGAGCTTTTCTGAAGCCATCTTCAGTCTTGAACTCTTCACTTCTGGCAGTTTTTATTACGGTACCTCCACGATGTATTATGTCTCCAACAGAAGACAAATCCATGTCATTCATATCTCCTTCTATCAAGCCGGAATATCCTCTTTGTATTCCCATTATTTCAAGTCCCATGTGCTTTCCATAGCGCACTATTGCCCTTATTGCCGGATTCATTCCAGGGGCATCTCCCCCGCTTGTCAACAATCCGATTTTTCTAATCATTTTTCAACACCTCTACAATCATTATTTTAAAAAGCTTTTTCAAACAAGTTTTACGCTTTCTTCTCCCAATGTAGCCTTCAATGTTTTAATAAGCCTTTCATCAGTTTCTACTCTAAGCTCGTCACTTGCTTCAAATGCCTTTTTTTGATCCTCTACATAAATGTATACAGCTGTCTTGCCGCGGTGGTTTGTAAGTATTCTTTTTATTGACTGCAAAATCTTTTTGTCGTTATGCTTTATCTTAAGATAAAGCCTGCCTTCCTGTCTTGGAGTCTTTTCCCTTAAAACATCATTTTTCTTATGATAGCCGTAAGACTTTTTAGATGTACGCCTGCTCATTTTTTCTATACCTTTTATATTTTCCACATTGAGCTCGCATATGTTTTCGGCTAGTATTTTAGGGTCCTCGTCTTCTTTGTAATTTATTTTCCCATAAACTATTATTATCTTTTCTTCCTCTACACAGGAAATGCATTTTTCATATATATTTGGAAATACTATTACTTCAAAACTACTGTATAAATCCTCCACCTGAAGGAATGCCATCCTGTTATTGTTTCTTGTGAATTTCTTTTGCAGAGCAGTTATTACACCCGCAGCATATATTAGATCATTGTCTTTTACTCTTGAAGGCCCGCCTGCCTCATGCTGTTCCTTCATCTCGGATGACGATACGAATTTCCCCTTTCCAATCAATTCCTCATATTCGCCAAGCGGATGTCCGCTTATATAGACTCCAAGCATTTCCTTTTCGAATGCTAAAAGCGTCTTCATCGGGAATTCTTCCCTTTCGGGTATTTTATCGTACCTGAGAGCATCTATGCTCTCGTCAGAGCTCGTGTCGAAAAGCGAAACTTGCCCTTTTACATTTCTTCTCTTATCCCTTTGTATTCCCTCTATGACTTTTTCGAAACATCCCAAGAGCTGGGACCTGTTGATTTTAAGACTGTCGAAAACGCCTGACTTTATCATGCTTTCAACTGCACGTTTGTTCAGTTCTGAAGTTTCCACGCGCTCGCAGAAATCTATGAAGCTCTTGTATGGCGCTGATTTTCTTTCTTTTATTGTAGAAGCAATTATGCCTTTTCCAACATTCTTGATTGCAAGAAGTCCGAAATTTATGTTTCTTCCGTTGACTGTAAAATGCTTGTAGCTGGTATTTATGTCGGGAGGAAGAACGTCTATTCCCATTCTTTTGCAATCCTGAATATACTGGGCCACCTTTGCCGAATTTCCGGTAACGCTTGTCAAGAGAGCAGCCATAAATTCAACCGGATAGTATTTTTTCAAATATGCAGTCTGATATGCAAGTATGGCATATGCAGCCGCATGGCTTTTGTTGAATGCATATTTGGCAAAATCAATCATGTCGTCGAATATCTTATTTGCCGCTTCTTCAGGAACTCCCTTTCGCATACAGCCATCTATTTCTATGATCCCATTTTCGTCAGTCTTTCCGTGAATGAAGTACTGCCTTTCCTTTTGCATGACATCCATCTTTTTCTTACTCATGGCCCTGCGCACCAAATCACTCCGGCCGTAACTGTAGCCTCCAAGTTCGCGAACAACCTGCATAACCTGCTCCTGGTAAACCAAGCACCCATATGTCACATCCAGGATTTCCTTCAGACTTTTATGGACGTATTTGATTTCTTTGGGGTTGTTTTTATTCTTGATGTATGCCGGAATTGAATCCATTGGACCTGGTCTGAATAGCGAAATTCCAGCTATGATATCCTCAAAACTTTCCGGTTTGAGTTCCTTCATGAATTGGCGCATTCCGGCACTCTCCAATTGAAAGACTCCCAATGTATCCCCCTTGCTTATCATTTCAAATACATCGGCATCATCAAAAGTTATATTGCCAAGGTCTATTTTTTTGCATTGGCTGGCTTCTATGAATTTCAATGCATTTTTTATAACGCTTAAATTTCTAAGACCCAAAAAATCCATTTTCAGTAGCCCAAGTTCCTCCAAAAGGCCCATTGTGAATTGTGTCACAACACTATCATCATGCAGGTAAAGCGGTACATATTCGTCTACCGCATCCTTTGAAATGACGACCCCTGCCGCATGTGTAGAAGCATGGCGCGGCATTCCTTCCAACTTCATAGCGTTGTCTATTAAATATTTGGAGTTTTGATCCGAATCGTACATGGCTTTGAATTCGGTGCTTGTTTCCAAAGCCTTTCCTATTGTTATTCCAAGGTCAGTCGGAACAAGCTTGGCTATTCGGTCCACATCCCCATATGGTATGTCCAAAACTCTTCCAACATCACGTATTGCGGCCCTTGCCGCCATTGTTCCAAAGGTTATTATTTGCGCCACTTTTTCTTTGCCGTACTTTTCCACTACGTATTCTATAACTTCCTGCCTTCTGTCGTCCTCGAAGTCTATATCTATATCAGGCATAGTTATGCGTTCGGGGTTAAGAAATCTTTCAAATATCAAGTTATATCGAATAGGGTCGACATCTGTGATTTTGAGGATATATGCTACTATGCTTCCCCCACAACTCCCTCTACCGGGGCCTACAACTATTCCGCTTTCCTTTGCAAAACGTATGAAATCCCAAACGATGAGAAAATAATCCACATAGCCCATTTCTTCTATTACACCTATTTCATACTCGAAACGTTCAGCCAGCTCTTCTGTGATTTCTCCGTATCTTTCTCTCAATCCTTGAAGACAAAGTTTTCTGAGGTAGTCATTGTTGGACGTGCCTTCGGGAACATCAAACTCCGGAAGATATGTTTGATCAAAGTCAAAAGTCACATTACACCTTTCGGCAATCCTGGCGGTGTTTTCAATGGCTTCAGGCGCATAATCGAAAAGCTCAGCCATTTCTTCCCGGGACTTCAAATAAAACTCATCTGTCGGAAACTTCATTCTTTCGCTGTCGCTAAGCATCTTACCTGTCTGTATGCATAGAAGTATATCGTGTGCCCTGCTGTCCTCTTTGCGTATATAGTGAACGTCATTTGTCGCCACCAATGGAATTTGGAGCTCATTGCTTATCTTGATAAGTTCCTGGTTGACAAGCTTTTGTTCGGGTATGCCGTGATCCTGGAGCTCAAGATAAAAATTGTCTTTTCCAAACATTTCCCTTAAGCAAAGTGCCCTTTTCCTGGCCTTTTCCGGATTTCGTTCCATAATAAAACGCTGTATGTCGCCTGCCAGGCAGGCCGAAAGAGCTATGATTCCTTCCGTGTGCTTTTCAAGAAGATCATAGTCTATTCTCGGCTTATAGTAGAAGCCTTCAGTATATGCCCTTGAAACGAGTTTTATCAGATTTTTGTAGCCAGTATTGTTTTCCGCAAGCAACACAAGGTGGCCTGCATTCTTGTCTTTTGAGGCATCTTTATCATTCATTGTTCTCGGTGCTGTATACACCTCGCAACCTATTATGGGCTTTACGCCTTCCTTCAAGGCTTTTTTGTAAAAATCAACCACACCAAACATTGATCCGTGGTCTGTTATTGCCACGGCTTCCATTCCAAGATTTTTTACCTCCTTGAATATTTCATTTATTCTGGCGTAACCGTCCAAAAGACTGTATTCCGTATGAACATGCAAATGTGTAAAACCTGTTTTTTTCATCATTTTATTTATCCTTTTTTTCCATGATATCCAAAGCTATTTGCCTGATTTTCTTAAATCTGTGATTAACTCCTGATTTTCCAATGGGAGGGTCAAGCAATTGCCCCAATTCTTTGAGGCTTGCCTCCCTGTGGGTCATTCGCGCCAAGGCAATTTCTTTAAGATTTTCAGAAAGGAAATCAAGCCCTCTTTTTTCGTCTATCAATAATATATACTGTATCTGCCTGTAAGCCGCATCAACAGTTTTGGTAAGATTGGCGGTCTCGCAATTCACTATCCTGTTAATATCGTTCCTCATCTGCTTCATTATCCGCACATTTTCAAAATCCAGAAGCGTTTGATGTGCTCCAATCACATTAAGAAAGTCAATTATTTTATCACCCTCTTTAATGTAGACAACTTGGCTCCCTTTTCTTTCAATGAGCTTGGGGGAAAGTTCATATGAACTCATTATCTTAATCAATGCTTCCCCGTACTCTAGGCTGTGGGCAACAAGTTCAAGATGGTATGACCTTTCAGGATCGCTTAGCGAACCTCCTCCTATGAACACTCCTCTAAGATATGCCCTCTTGCAATTTTCTTTTTCAATCAATTCATCCGGCACTGAATTATTTATTGAAAATCCTTGGCCTGTGTTTCTAATTATTCCCAATGCTTCAAGAATTTCATTTGCCCCTTCTTCTTTTTCAATAGCTATTGTATATATGTTAGCCTTCTTGAGCTTTACATTTTTGTTCATCCTTATATCTGTATGAATTCCGCAAGCATTCTTGAACAAGCTGAATATATGCCTTGCGATAGCAGCATTTTTTATATTCACCTCTATATTCATGCGATTTTTACCCGCCAATTTTATCGTCCCACTGATGTGTACGATTGCGGAAAGTTCCGCCATCATGCACTCGTGGTCAATTTGCTCAACACGGGTCAGTTCTTTTTTTGTTTTTGATGAAAATGACACACAAATCGCCTCCAAGAAAGATTGTTATATCTAGAATTATATCATAGAAGCAGGCAAGACCGGTCTTGAATGAAAAACCCCCGAAACTCAATTTTCGGGGGTTTCAATAAGCTTCATTGCCTTTGCAACTATTTTCTTTTCGTCTTCATATCTTATCAAGTCAAAAACTCTGTCCACGTGTACGAAACG
>CAZXWC010000051.1:0-11422 GCA_964644525.1 uncultured Peptostreptococcaceae bacterium | reverse complement strand
TACTTCCTTTTTCCTTGATATCCCTAGGGTATCCGGATGAAAAAAAGCCTGCCAATGACACTTATTTCAACGAACGTGTCCATAGAAATATTTGGTAGAAAAAATGAAAATTATGATTGTAAACAATCCGAATGCGGGAAGAAAGACCTTGCAAAGGCAGCTCAATGCGCTTGTAGGACGTCTTGTCATGGAAGGAATTGTTTCATGTGTTGAAAAGGTAGATGGAAGCGGGGAAAGGGAAAAAGCTTTTGTGCAAGCCGCATCAAATAAAGATGTCGACATGGTCATGGTATTGGGAGGAGACGGAACGATTCATGAAGTTGTAAATATTATGATGAATAATGCAATAAGAATACCGATTCTTTTGATTCCGGCGGGTACAGTAAATGATTTTGCCAATTATCTTTATTTGCCAAGGGACATGGATGCCGTTTTCAATATTGTGAAAAGATTCAAGCTTCAAACCGTTGATGTCGGAAAAGTAAACGACCGTTTTTTTATAAATGTCGCATTTGCCGGAATGATGGCCAAAGTCGGCTATGAAACACCGGTTGAAAGCAAAACGGCCTTTGGTAGGTTGGCTTATTATGCGGCTGGTCTTCGCGAGGTCAGTGATGGCATAAAGAAGCCTTATACATTCAAGTTTCAATATAATGGAGAAATACTGGAAATAAAGTCCTATCTTTTTGCAGTTATGAATTCATCTTCCACGGGAGGATTTATGAATTTTGCCCCTTATGCAGAAGTAAATGACGGTTTGCTTGATGTGATAGCAATTAAGAAATCCGATATAATAGATATGGCGGCCGTTTTCTTGAAATTGATATCGGGACAGCATATCAAGGCTTCCAATGTGCTTTATTTCAAAACGGACAATTTGAAGGTTTGGACTGACAGCACTGATCTTTTTGTGGATACTGACGGAGAAAAGAGCGTCGAATTTCCGCTTGAATTTTCAGTTGTCCCGGGGGGTCTTGATTTTCTTGTCCCTTGATTTGATTTGACAAAATAAGGAAATATCAAGAACCCGACCTAAATGGCCGGGTCCAATTGTTAAAAAACATCTTGAAAACTATTCGTCAATGAAGCGAACAGCCGTACCGTACACTATGACTTCTGCGGCTCCCTGCATGATTGCGCTTGTTGCATACCGTATGTTTATTACTGCGTCAGCCCCAAGCTCTTCAGCTTCCTTGACCATCCTTTCAGTTGCTATTGCTCTTGCCTCGGTCATCATTTGCATATAGGATTCGATTTCCCCGCCGACAAGAGTCTTAAGGCCGCTCATTATGTCTTTGCCCACGTGTTTGGCCCTTACAGTAGCTCCTTTGACGATTGAGATTGTTTCAAGTTTTCGCTTGTCTATGTAATCAGTATTTACTAAAATCATCCTTGTCCTCCTTTTCGATTTCATTTATTCTTTTGCAGCCGGTATAAAGCATTGCTAAAATAAGGGCCGCAACAGCAATAAAGGCTACAGTTTTCCACAAACTGGGGAAACCCACATTAAAAAACAATTTGCCGTACAAGATGAATATTATCATGGTAATTAAAGTAATAGTGATAGTGATGAGTTTGTTGAGAAATTTCACAATAACCACTCCCTATTGTAAGAAAATTCTGTCACTAAAATATTCTACCATGTTTTGTCGATTTAATCCATATTGTTTGAAGCAATTTAATCTGATAAAATTGAAATAATAGACTAAGGAGGACTTTATGGGGAAAATAAAGATTGTGACAGACAGCACTGCTTATATAAAAAAAGAATACGCCCAACACAAAGGGATAGAAATTGTACCGCTCACAATTCATTTTGATGGAGATGTGCAGGAAGAGGGATATCCTGGAGAATTCGAGGGTTTTTTTGAAAAATTAAAGAATTCAAAATCTTTTCCAACGACTTCCCAACCATCCGCAGGATCCTTTGCGGAAGTTTTCAGGGAACTTGTTGAAAACGGAAATGAAGTAATAGCAATTACGATATCCGGCAGGTTGAGCGGTACATTTTCCAGCGCGTCAATGGCTGCACAAATGATTGCGCCGGATAAAATAAGTGTTGTAGATTCAAGGACAACAGCCGCAAACCTTAAAGTGTTGGTTGAAAAGCTCTTGGAAATGTGCGAAGAGACAGATGACAGGATGGCTCTAGTAGAAGCCATAGAAAAAGAAAAGAAAAAAACAGGCATAAGCCTTACAGTTGAAAACCTTGATTATTTGCAGCGGGGAGGCAGACTCACACCATCCCAGGCATTCTTGGGTAATTTACTCAAGGTCAAGCCCATAATAGCGCTTATTGACGGTGTGCTTGAGCCAATAGATAAAGTCAGAGGCAAGAAAAAAGCAGTAAACAGAATGATTGAATGCATACCGGAAAATGCCGAAATCCTGTCTATTTGCCATATTTTAAGCGAGGACGAAGCAAAAGAGTATATGGAAGGCCTGAGAAAGGCCTTTCCGGATGCCCGAATAACAATAGAAGAATTGGGACCGGTAATAGGTGCCCACCTTGGGCCCAAGGCCATAGGCATATGCTATTGCACCAATTGATGCGGACGACTGCGCTTCAGTTCAACAGATTAAAAAAAGAGTGCATGACGCTTCCGATATGCAAAGTTTCAAATGAGTTTTTAAAAAGACAAAAAAAATAAAAAAAACACTTGCATAAATATACAGGTTTGCGTATAATTAACGAAGAATACAAATAAGGAATACAAATAAGGGAGGATTACTAATGAACACAAAAAAATTATTGGCAATGCTTATGGTTGGAATCATGATATTTGCCGTTGTAGGTTGCACAAAAGCTGCTGATGAGCCGGAAGCCGAAGCTCCTGCAGCTGAAGAAGAGGCGGAAGCTCCTGTGGAAGAAACAAAACTGGATGAAATCAAGGCTGCCGGAAAATTGGTTATAGGTACAAGCGCTGATTATCCGCCATACGAGTTCCATGTTGTGAAGGATGGAGCAGATACAATAGTAGGTTTTGACATCGCAATTGCAAAGGCCATTGCGGAAGATTTGGGAGTCGAGCTCGAAATCAAGGATATGGCTTTCAATGGTTTGCTTGCGGCTCTTGAGGCCGGAGGTGTAGACATGGTAATAGCAGGAATGACTCCTACAGAAGAAAGAGCGCAGTCGGTGGACTTTTCGCAAGTTTACTATACGGCAGTGCAAGGCGTTATGGTAAATGTTGAAAACGCGGAAGCCATTGCCTCTGTTGAAGACTTAAGCGGCAAGATAGTAGGAGTGCAAAAGGGAACCACCCAGGAGCAGATAGCAATGGAGCAGATAGAGGGTGCCGAAGTCAAGGGGCTTGGAAAGATGGCCGACCTTGTTCTTCAACTTAAGAATGGAAACGTCGATGCTGTAGTGGCAGAGAAGCCTGTTGCCAGCGCCTACTCTAAAAACAATGAAGACATCATGTTGTCCGACATGACACTTGATTCCGGAGATAGCGGTTCTGCAATAGCATTCAAAAAAGGAAGTGCGGAATTTGTAGAGGCAGTGGATGCTACCCTTACTAAACTTATGGATGAAGACATGATTTCAGAGTTTGTCTTTGATGCGATAAAGCTCTCTGAAGAAAATCAGTAAAAAGCTGTTTCAAGCAAAACACAAATCAAATGATTTGAAAGATAGTGGTTAAGGCCACTATCTTTCTATGCTACAATCAGTATGGATTTATTATAAATAAATCACTGAAAAGGAAGGAGGAGGGCCATTGAATTTGGATTTTCTTATTGAATACAAGATGTTTTATATATCCGGTGTTCAAAACACTCTTTTGTTGGCTGTTTTTGCAGTTTTATTCGGGGTCATGCTCGGAGTGGTGCTTGCACTAATGAAGCTTTCAAAGAAAAAAATACTCAAGGCAATAGCGACGGCATACATAGAATTTTTGAGGGGAACTCCTGTAATAGTTCAAATTTACATTGTTTACTACGGGCTTCCTAAAGTGGTTCCGTTTGATTTGCCTGATATGGTTTGGGGAGTTGTCGCCCTGAGCCTCAACAGCGGTGCATATGTTGCAGAAATAATAAGAGCGGGCATACAAGCTGTAGACAAGGGACAGATGGAAGCGGCAAGGTCAATCGGAATGCCTCACAACATGGGGATGAGATACATTGTAATCCCCCAGGCATTTAAAAATATACTCCCCGCACTTGGAAACGAGTTTATAGTTGTTGTAAAGGAATCGGCAATTGTTTCAGTAGTTGGAATTACCGAACTAATGTACAGGGCTGATACAATAAGGGGAATAACATACAAAGCTTTTGCGCCTTTAATGGTGGCGGCTGTAATATATTTCATCATCACATATACATTGTCAAGGCTCTTGGGCATGGTTGAAAGGAGAATGAGCGCCGGTGATTAAAACAATAAATCTCAACAAGCACTTTGGACAACTTCATGTTCTCAAGGGAATAGATACACACATAAAGAAAGGCGAAGTCGTAGTTGTCATAGGGCCTTCAGGCTCGGGAAAAAGCACCTTCCTCAGATGCCTCAATCTTCTTGAACAGCCTACAGGCGGCGAAATCATTTTCGAGGGGGTTTCAATAACCGACCCTAAAAACGATGTTAATCGTCAAAGGCAAAAAATGGGAATGGTCTTCCAGCAGTTCAATCTCTTTCCCCATATGAATGTTACCGACAATGTTACCCTTGGACCCGTAAAGGTCAAAAAAATCCCCAAGGATGAAGCGGAGGCATTGGCCAAGAAACTCCTGGAACGTGTGGGTCTTCCAGACAAGGCGGAAGCCTATCCCAAGCAACTTTCGGGAGGGCAGAAGCAGAGAGTCGCAATAGCCAGGGCTCTTGCAATGGAACCAGACGTGATGCTTTTCGACGAGCCCACATCAGCCCTCGACCCCGAAATGGTCGGAGAGGTTCTCGATGTAATGAAGGATTTGGCGTCAAAAGGCATGACCATGGTAATAGTTTCCCATGAAATGGGCTTCGCAAAGGAAGTTG
This sequence comes from uncultured Peptostreptococcaceae bacterium, assembly GCA_964644525.1. Classification (GTDB taxonomy): domain Bacteria; phylum Bacillota; class Clostridia; order Peptostreptococcales; family BM714; genus BM714. Next base: position 6,447 of record CAZXWC010000051.1, on the reverse strand, counting down.
CGGACAGGATTCTCTTCATGGATGACGGGATAATCGAAGAAGAGGGAAGACCAAAGGAAATATTCGACAATCCGAAGAGTCCCAGGACCAAGGATTTTCTGGGCAAAGTCTTATATTGAAGCTTGAACTCAAATCGATATTATCGCTCAAGAAAACCTCAAGCATTTTTACATGCATGAGGTTTTTCTTAAGTGCAAACAAGTATTTTCATTCTGCCACTTTGCCGACCCTTTCGATTTCTCCAAGCTTGGATATTCCGTGCGGAGCGACATTTTTCAAATTTTCGGTTATGTCGTTTCCGGCGACGTTTCCCCCGTGGGATCCGGATGTCCATTTCGGGTGGTCTGTAACATCATAAACATAGCCATCGTATATGATGTAGGCCTTTTGTCCGTTTTCGCCGTTGAAAGAGGCAACATCTTCCAAGGTGAAAATTGTTTCATCCATTTCGGAAGTTTCCTCCATGGGTTCACTTTTGTCTTTAGGTATGGGAACTTCCGCCGACGGGGAGCATCCTGCGGAAAAGAGCAAAGAAATGACTGCTGCCAGTGCTATTGACGAAAATCTTTTTCGGCTCATTCAATCGCCTCCTTTCATTCTTTGACTTTGCATCATATTCTATACCCATATTTACAAGCGGATTTTCAATAAAAAAAATTTAATTTTATCTTTTGCGTGATATAATACGGAATGATGTTTTAAAGATTGCGTGTTTGAATATGCCTTGAGCGGGGTAGAAATTAAAAGTGTCTGGACAATATTTGAAAACGAATAAAAGGGAGGGATAAAATTGGCAAAAAGACTAGAGGTTTATAAATGCCAAGTATGCGGGAACATAGTCGAAATGTTTCATGCTGGAGCAGGCGCTCTTGTTTGTTGTGGAGAGGAAATGAAGCTTCAGGAAGAGAAAACAGCTGATTCAACCACAGAAAAGCATGTGCCTGTAATCGAGAAGATAGACGGTGGATATAAAGTCACGGTTGGAACAACCTTGCATCCCATGAAGGAAGAGCATTACATTCAATGGATTGAATTGATAGCCGGAGACAAGGTCTATACGGAATATCTTTCGCCCGGGATGAAACCCCAAGCCGTATTCATGGTTGAAGAAGAAAAAGTTTCCGCAAGGGAATATTGCAACCTTCACGGCCATTGGAAAAGTGAAAAATAAAAAGGGAAAAACGGAGGGATAAAATGATCAATATCAGAATGGAAAAAGCAATCAACGAACAAATCAACGCAGAACTGTATTCGGGATACCTTTATCTGTCAATGTCGGCGTATGCAGAAAGCCAAAACATGAGCGGAGTTGCCAATTGGCTCAGAGTCCAGGCGCAGGAGGAACAGTTCCATGCAATGAAAATGTTCGATTATGTAAATGAAAGAGGCGGAACAGTCCTTCTTGATGCCATTGAAAAGCCTGGAACCGAGTGGGACAACTTTGTGGAAATGTTTGAAGAGGTTTATGCACATGAGCAAAAGGTTACTGCTTTGATAAACAATTTGGTTGAAATCGCAATGGAAGAAAAAGACCACGCCACTTTCAACTTCCTGCAATGGTATGTAGAAGAGCAAGTTGAAGAAGAAGCCAATGCTTCAGGTCTTTTGGAGCAGCTTAGGTTTGTAGATGGCAAGGGGTCCGGATTTTTTATGATTGACAGAGAGCTTAAAGCAAGAGTATTCACACCACCTGTTGCAGAATAATATATAGAATTTAAAATAACAATAAAAAGACAAGGAGAACTTAAAATGCCTGAATTAAAGGGAACAAAAACAGAACAGAATCTGCTTAAATCTTTTGCAGGAGAGTCGCAGGCCAGAAACAGATACACATTTTTCGCTGAAAAGGCTCTTGAAGATGGATATGAGCAAATAGCCGAAATATTTGAGGAAACAGCATATAATGAAAAGGTTCATGCGGATATATTCTTTAGCTTTCTCGAAGGCGGAAATCTTGAAATAACAGCAACATATCCGGCCGGAAAAGTTGGAACAACTGCCGAGAATCTGAAGGCGGCGTCAATGGGTGAAAATGAGGAATGGACAGTTCTTTATCCCGAATTCGCGCGCATAGCCGAAGAAGAGGGTTTCCCTAAAATTGCAGCTGCCTGGAAGATGATTTCTAAGGTTGAGAAAGAGCACGAGGAGCGCTACTCGGCTTTGCTTAAGAGCGTTGAAGAAGAAAAGGTGTTTGCAAAGGACGCTGCGGTAGAATGGAAATGCAGGGAATGCGGATATGTGCACAGTGGAGCCAAAGCTCCTGGCAAATGCCCAGTATGCGCAGTTCCCCGAACCGCCTTCGAGGTAAGAGCGAAAAACTATTAAGCGGCGAGTAGAAAGTAGCAAGTAGAAAGAAAAAGAATAGAAAAAGTAAAAGATTAAAGACAGAAAAAAGCATGCAGTTTGCAGTAAAAAAATAAAGGCAAAAATACAAAAGTTTTACAAAATGAAACCCCGAGGATTCCTCGGGGTTTCATTTTGCCTCATTCTTTTTCTTTCAAAAAAATCCAAACTCCAAAAGATCGGCTCGGTCAATGCTGCACAGTCAGGCAAGAAAGCAATCTTTTTATTCGGCAGCGATTCTGATTTTTCTCTGCGACCTGTTCATGTTTTTCGAAAGGATTTGTCTTTCGGCAAAACCTAAAATTTACAAACTCGCTTCGCTTCAAATAAAGTGAATTTTTTACGTTTTTTTCTTTCTACTTGCTACTTTCCACTTTCTACTGCTTTTCACTGCCTGCTAATAGTTGTCAGTTGTCAGTAAATGCAAAAGCGTTAAAAACCTAAGAGCTCAAATGATTTGGTAATTTTTCTTTGTCATTATCTTGTTTTTTTCCTTTGTATTTAATCTTTTACTGCAAACTGCTCACTGCCTACTGTTCTTTAGTCTTTCACTGCCCACAGCAAGCTGTTCTTGCTTTTTCTTGCTACTTTCCACTTTCTACTGCTTTTCACTGCCTGCTGCAAGCTGTCTTCATATTTTATAAACAAACCACTTGCATGTGGAAAGTTCGTATTTGAGCTCGTAAACTTTCAGATTATCTTCAATAAGGCTTTGGCAGCGGAAAACATACATTGGGTTGCCGGCTGTTTTTTCGGATTCCACGTGTATGACCGTATTTACTTTTACGATTGTGGGATATTTGTCTCCACTTGCCGATATTTTGAATTTGAGGGGGTGTGGAATTCCTTTTTTTGAAAAAGATGCGATCATTTCAATTGGTATTTTTACTATTTTCATAGTCATGACTCTCCTTGAATAAAATGAATTATCATAGATGGCTTGAAACCATCTTGTAGTCGGTATGGACGCCTCCTGAAACAGGTTTCAAACCACTTTCAAGGAAAGATGACCGCGTTATGGAATAGAGGCCGTGTTTTTCTCTTATCTGGTCTATTGCAAGGTCAAGGCGGTGTTCCTTTTCGCTAAAGTCCGAGTCGAAAAAAGAAAGTTGCAGGTTTTCGCGCGGGCATAAGTCGGAAATTCGAATTCCAAGCAACCTTAAGGCTTCTCCTTGCCATGCATGATTAAAAAGTTTTTTGGCAATAGAATATATTTCGCTGGTTGAGTCGGTTGGATGAAAAATCTTTTGTTGGTGCGAATAGCTTATAAAATCACTGTTTTTTATTGAAACCGAAAAGACTCTTCCCATTTTTTTAGCCTGTCTCATTCTCATGCCAGTCATCTCGCACAGCGAAAGAAGAACCTTGTGGGCTGTTTCATAATCTGTCACATCGAAGGGGAGCGTTGTCGAGTTTCCGATCCCTTTTACTTCAGACGGTTTTTCAACCTGGGAGTCTTCAAGGCCGTTTGCATATCTCCAGATGGTTTGGCCATGTTTTTTGAAATAGCCTTGAAGGATTTCTTTGTCTGTGCGTGCTATGTCGCCTATAGTCATTATTCCCATCCTGTTTAGCTTGCGGGCGGTTGATTTGCCTACCATGAAAAGTTCGCCCGCCCTCAGGGGCCACATTTTTTTTTCAATCTCGTAAGGGAAAAGTGTGTGTATTCGGTTGGGTTTTTTGAAATCGGAGGCCATTTTAGCCAAAAGTTTGTTTTCAGAGATGCCTATGTTTACAGTGAAGCCCAATTCTTTTTTTATCCTGGTCTTAAGGTTTTTTGCAATATCCATGAAAGTGTTTTCAATGTCGGGAAGGGCGGAAAAATCGGCGAAACACTCGTCTATTGAATAGATTTGGACAGATGGAGCCTCGGTTTTTATAATGTCGAAAAGGGCCTGGCTGGAACGAGTGTACAAATCGTAGTCGGGAGGAACTGTTTTAAGGAAGGGACATTTTTTTTTGGCTGTAAACAGTGGCTCTCCTGTAGAAATGTTGTATGCCTTTGCGGGTATGGACTTTGCAAGGACTATTCCTCTGCGGGAAGCGGAATCGCCTCCGACTACGCAGGGGATTTCTCGGATATCCTGTTTTTCACCTTGCTGAATACGGCTGGCGGCTTCCCATGAAAGGAAGGCTGAATTGACATCTATGTGGAAAATCATCTTGTGCATGTATAAACCTCCTTTATGTAACTTAATTATAAACAAACAAACGTTCGAATTCAATCGTCTATTTGTAAAAACAATAAAAATAATGCTTTGAATTTGTTATAATCAAGAAGGGTACAAGAAGGGAGGGTTTTTTCTGGAAAAGAGAAAAAGATGCCATTGGGTAAAAGGAAACAAATGGAACATGATTTATCACGACTCCGAATGGGGGGTCCCTGTTCACGACGACCGCAAGCTATTTGAATTTTTGATTTTAGAAGGGGCCCAGGCAGGCCTTAGCTGGCTGACCATACTTAAGCGCAGGGAAGCCTACCGGGAGGCATTTGACGATTTTGATTTTAAAACAATTGCATGCTACAGCAATGAAAAAATAGAATCATTGATGAATAACAAAGGTATAATACGAAACCGCAGGAAAATAGAAGCCGCAGTCACCAACGCAAGGCGATTTGTCGAGCTTGTAGAGTCCCGCGGCAGTTTCGACAGCTACATATGGAGTTTTGTGAATTACAGGACGATTCAAAACGAATGGGAATGTCCAGAGGACATACCATCCCAAACCGACATTTCAAGAGAGATGAGCAGGGAATTGAAAGATAGGGGCTTCAAATTCGTGGGGCCTGTGATATGTTATGCTTTTATGCAGGCGGTTGGAATGGTCAACGACCATGAAAGGGAATGTTTCAGATATCGCGAAATCAAGAAGCGTTGCGAAAAGGAACAAACAATGTAATTCAATTGTCATTTATAGAAAAAGAAAAAGTGGTAAAATTAAAACCTAAGAAAAAATACGGAGGTACTAACATGAACAAAAAAAGAATGCTGGCGGCATTGATTGCAATGGTTTTGCTTACTACCGCCTTCAGCGCCTGCTCAAAAGAGGAAACGGCAAAAGAAATACTGGAGAAGTCGGTTGAAAGGTCAATGGAGATAAAAACATCCAAGCAGAATTTCAACATGGATATATCCTACAATCCCGGTTTTACGGAAGAAGAGCTTGCCGAGGATCCTATGTCGGCAGGACTGGTTGAAATGATTGACAGCATGAATATAAGCGGTGAATTCGCATCCGACGTTGAGGCTGGAAGCTCGAGCGGAAACATGCTTTTGGACATGAAGGGCATGCAGTTTAAGATTGAGGTTTATGTCAGCAGTATGGGGAGCATGGCAGTCAAGATGCCTATGAGTGAAAAGTATATAACCATAAACAGTATGGGAGAGATTCCAAGCGATGAAGAAATGCAAGAGATGAAAAAATTCTCCCAGGAAATAGCAGCTTCTCTGATTGCAAGTTTTTCCGAGGAAAACATGGTGATGGAAAGCAAGAGCGTGGAGCTTGAGGACGGAAAATACGACTTGAAAGAAATAAGGGTGACGCTTGACGACGGTGAGGCCAAAGCTCTGGTAAAGGACTTGATTCCAAAGGTTTACGCAAATGAAGCAATGAGGAAATCCATGGAGAACAATTTGAAGCTTCAGGCTGAAATGGAAGGAAAAAGTCTTGATGACATGGACTTGGATGCAGAAATAGATAAAATGGTCGAGGAAGCCGTTTCGGCTTTCAATGAGGCTGAGGGAGCATTTACGATTGATGAGTTTACAATGGTTTTCGGAATCGATGGAGACTATAACACGAGGACAACGGACATGAGCATGGCTTATTCGGTTGTCGAGGAAACAACGGGCAAGTCCGCTGGAATGGGTTTTTCAATCGAAAGCGAAGTATATGGCATAGATGAGCCTGTGGAAATAGAAATTCCCGATGTAAATGACGAAAATTCTATTACACTGGAAGAATTCATGATGCAGATGATGTTTGGAGGAATGCTTCCAGGTCAGCCTTTGCCTGAGATCGGAGCAAGCGTAAAATAAAGAACTTTAAACAGTTTGGCAAAGGTCGTATTGATAAATGCAAAAGGATGGACGGATACAAGTT
>CAZXWC010000050.1:0-11691 GCA_964644525.1 uncultured Peptostreptococcaceae bacterium | reverse complement strand
GTAAACAGGAATCCGAAAGAGTTTACGCCTGCAAAGGATTATTTGAAGGCGCAGGGAAGATTCAAGCATTTGACGGATGAGGATATAAAAGTGATAGAGGCCCATCGTGACAAGAAGTGGGAAACGATAAGGGAAAAGTGGAACATATAGGCAGATTGGGGCAATGGAAATGAAAAAACAGGCGAATGTCGGAATATTTCAGATACTGAAAAAAAGAATCATAGAAATGGAATATGAGCCGGGCATGGCGATTTCCGAAAAGGATTTGATTGAGGAGTTCGGAGTCAGCCGAACTCCTGTAAGGGAAGCTTTGCTGAGGCTGTCTCAAATAGGGCTGATTGAGATGATTCCGAGGGTAGGCACATTCGTTACGCAAATTGATTTGATGACGGTAAGATACGCATACGAGGTCAAAAAAAATCTCGAGGGCTTGGCGGCCGAATTGGCATGCCAAAGGGCGACCAAGGAGGAGATTGACGAACTTTTCGAGATTATCGATCGATTCGCAAAATATGACATAGTAAGCGACTACAAGTGCTGCATACAGGACGACCAAAGATTTCATGCAATTGTAAGGCAAGCCGCTGGAAATCCCATTTTGTTGAATACATTAGACGAGCTCAATACCAAAACTGCCCGATTCCTTCAATATATCCATTATGTGATAGACGACTACGAATGGTTCAGTTCATCGCTCAAGGAGATGGCAGAGGCGATAAAAAAAGGGGATTGTCAAGAGGCTCGCTTGTCTACCGAAAGGCATACATTTAAATTCTTGGAACAGTTGTCAAAGAAATTCTTCGGGAATCCTCAATAAATGAGGATTCCTTTTCATATTGGGTAAAAATGCAAAAGGAGGGGATGGAATGAAAAAAAATAACAATCTTAAAATTTTGGCTGGATTGAACACAGTATTATTTTTGGGAGTGCTTGCTGTCAATTACATGGCAAATGCACTTCCGATAAATGGGCTTAATACCGGGGAACTTTCGGACTTTATCCCCAATTTATTCGTGCCTGCAGGCGTAACATTCTCGATTTGGGGGCTTATCTATGCATTGCTTGCTGTGTTCATACTGCATCAATTTCATTCGCTCAAAAAGCGAAATGGAAGGTTCATAGGGGATATCGGAGTTTGGTTCAGTGTATCTTCATTTGCAAACATATGTTGGATATTTGCCTGGCATTACAGGCAAATACCTTTGTCGCTGGCTTTTATGCTTGTTATTTTATTTAGCCTGATTATTATTGTAGTTCGTTTGAGACCTAACAGAAAATATGCAAGGGGACTGGAAAGAATAGCGGTATATCATTCTTTCAGCATATATTTGGGCTGGATTTCAGTTGCTACAATTGCCAACGTCACGGCAGTTCTCGTGACGATCGGATGGAATGGCTTCGGCCTTCCTGAAGAATTTTGGACAGCCATTGTAATAGCGGTTGCGATTATTCTTGCATTGATCAGCTTGAACAGATACAGAGACATTCCATATGCGCTTGTAATCGATTGGGCACTTGCAGGAATAATACTGAAGAGGTATCAAACTGGAGCTTTTGAATACATTTGGATACTTTCTGTGGCGGTGGCAGGTATTGTTCTTATAAGTTCAATTGGCTTATACAAATTTGTAAAGCGTTAGTATCGTTTTTAAAAAAGTGCCATGAAAGGATTTTTTCATGGCACTTTTTATTTTACTACAAATCGCCTTCGTTGTCGTATCCAAGGCTTTCCCAATATCCCTTGAAGTCCGGATTGTTTGATATTTCAATTTCCGTTACCCACCGCGCCCATTTGTAACCGATTTTATCTTCGGCAACTACAATGAATGGATATCCAAGAGCCGGAGGCAGCTCGATTCCGTTTGATGAATATGCAAGAATCATTTGATTTTCAACAACATCGGAAATAGGCATCGAGGTGTTGTAGTCGTCCGCGCAATGGAAGATTATTGTGTTTGCCGAGGACTGCATAGAGGAAGGCTCAATTATGTCTTTGATAAGTGAACCCTTCCAAAGAACGGTCGATTCCCAGCCTTCAACACAGTGAAGAGTCACAAGTCTCTCGTATTCGGGCAATGCAAGAATTTCATCGTAGCTGTAAGCAAGAGATTCATCCACTAAACCCGTAACCGAAAGAGAATAGTCTTCGATTTCGACATATTGTATTCCTTTTATTGAATTGTCTCTTGGCCCTATGGATGGATCCAGCCTAACGCCCTGGTAATCCCTGATTTCATTTTCAGTGTACCTGCTTTCGGTAGCCTGCGAGACTTCATCAACTGCAACGCCTTCCATTTTATTAGGATTGCTGCAGGATGAAGCGGCCACAATAAAAGCCAGAATAAAAGAGTAAAGAATTATTTTGCTTTTCATGATTACACTCCTTTCAATAGCACAGCAGTATCTTTTATATACCCCTATTAAGGCATTTGAATTGATAATAAGGGACAAATCCTGAATTTGCTTTTAATTGGAATCCTTCAAATTAGAGTTTTGCATTGCCTTGACGGTAATCGACAATCGCTATATCATAGAACAAAATGGCCTATTTGCAATATTATAGAGTAAATAGAAGTTGCAGCATAAAATAATGAACCGAGAGCAAACATAATACCTATTTTAAGGAGCATTTCATGAGTGTTTTGGTTGCAGAAAAAATAAGTAAACAATATAGCGAAAAGATTCTTTTTGATGAAATATCATTGGCGATAAACGAAGGAGAAAAAATCGGCTTGATTGGAATCAACGGAACGGGCAAATCAACGCTTCTTAAGATAATTGCAGGGATAGAGGCTGCGGATTGTGGGAATATTCTACAAGGAAGAGATCTGACAATAGAGTATTTGTGTCAAAACCCATATTTTGAGGAAGGCACAACTGTTCTTGAACAAGTTTTCAATGGGAATTCGCCTTTGATGCGGCTTGTCAGGGATTACGAGGAAATGCTGCAAGCTTCTGGAGCCAATCCGGATGATAAAAATATTGAAAAAAAGTTGGTCGGCCTTGTACAAAAGATGGATCAAATGGATGCATGGTCTCTTGAAGCTGACGCAAAGACAATTTTGACAAAACTGGGAATAAGTGATTTTACATCAGATGTAGGGATATTGTCAGGAGGACAAAGAAAAAGAGTTGCAATTGCAAGAGCACTTATAAGACCTTCAGATCTTTTGATACTTGACGAGCCTACAAACCATATAGACAATGATGCGGTTGATTGGCTTGAACAGTATATTGCAAAGAAAAAGGGCGCTATGCTAATGGTCACACACGACAGGTATCTGCTGGACAGGGTTGCAAACAGGATAATAGAACTCGATAATGGAAAACTTTACAGCTATCAGGCGAATTATACAAAATATTTGGAAATGAAGGAATTTAGAGAGAGTATGGAGGAGGCATCGGAAAGGAAGCGGCAAAATCTGGTTAGAAGGGAACTTGAGTGGATTAGACGTGGAGCCAGAGCCAGGTCAACAAAACAGAAGGCAAGACTTGAGAGGTTTGATAAGCTTGTAAGTGAAAATAGTTGTCCGGTTGATGAAAAAATAGAGATGCAGGGGGCGTTTTCAAGACTCGGGAGAAAAATAATAGAGTTGGAAAATATAAGCAAGAGTTTTCCATGTGGGGAAATTATTAAGAATTTCACTTATGTGCTTCTGCGAAATGACAGGATAGGAATCATCGGACCAAATGGGGCAGGCAAGTCTACATTGATTAAGATAGCCTCGGGTATGCTTAAGACTGACAGTGGAAGAGTAGAGATTGGAGAGACGGTAAAGATAGGATATTTTTCTCAGGAAAATGATGATATGGATGAAAGCCTAAGGGTGATTGAATATATAAGGGAGCAAGCTGAGTATGTTTATACAGGAAGGGGAAGTGCAAGCGCATCTCAAATGCTGGAAAGATTTCTCTTCCCTCCAAGCGTTCAATGGACACTTATTTCAAAACTTTCGGGAGGAGAGAAAAGACGTCTCCACCTGCTGCGCATATTGATGAAAGCTCCGAATGTGCTTATGCTGGACGAACCGACCAATGATTTGGATATACAGACATTGACAATACTCGAAGAGTATCTTGAAGAATTCCCGGGAGCGGTGGTTGCTGTATCCCATGACAGGTATTTTTTGGATAAAATTGCTGAAAGCATATTTTCTTTTGATGGTGGAGGAAATATAAAGCGATACCCGGGAAATTATTCCGATTTTCTTAAACATAGGCTTTCGGAAGAAGATTTAAAGGAAAATAGTTGTGCCCAGGTAAAAAAACAGATTGCCGAAAAGGAAAAACCGAATAAAAAAAGGGCTCCCAAATTCACATATAATGAACAAAGGGAGTTTGAAGGAATAGATGATGCAATAACGGGATTGGAAGATGGTATAATTATTGTGGAGCAAAACATGCTGGAAGCTTCAAGCGATTTTGAGCGGCTTCAGAAACTTTCGGACGAGAAGGAAGAATTGCAAGGGAAATTGGAGCATGCTATGGAGCGTTGGGAATATCTGAATGAGTTGCATGAGGAAATTGAGAAAAACAAAAGAGGATAGATAAAAGAAAGGAGCTTTTCATAATGGATGGGACAAAACGATCGGAAATAAAGCCGGGGCTTGAGGTAAGAGTAGTTCAGAAGAAGGACCAGGGCAGTGGGACATTGACTGAAGGCTTAGTGAGCAGGATACTTACTAAATCGCCGAGTCATCCACATGGGATCAAGGTGATGCTTGAAAATGGCATAGTTGGCCGCGTGAAGGAAATAGTCTAATAGCTATGGGAGAAAATTCAATTTTAGCATAAAGAAAAAGGAGGATGCGAAATAATTTTGGCATCCTCCTTTACATTTGTCGTATTGGTGTTTTATCGGGGTATCATACAAATAGGAATACTTCTATTGACTCAAAAGAAATTGACGATTGGATAATATAAAGGAGGTAAATAATGAAAAGTACGACACTTGGAGGTTTGCTGCTGATATTTTATGCGCTTATTGTCATCTATATTACGATTAAGAGACCGAAAAGCATTTGGCAGAAGAAAAAAATCAAAATTTTTATTAACTTGATTGGTGAAAGGGGAACAGTAATATTGTTTTTTGTTTGGTCTGCGCTTGTTTTGGCGCTCGCCGTATTCTTGCTTACCATTTAGTGGTACATAGCTCACGTGGATTTATTTATAGTACATTTTGTGGTATTATTCGGGATAGTACTAAATACGAGTTTTGAAAAGGAGTTTTTATGTATCAAAAATGGTTGGAGCCGCTGAAAAAAGTCGGATTATTTCAAGGAATAGAAGAAGGCGAGCTTAATAGTGTGCTGATGTGCTTCAAGCCCCTGATAGCATCCTTCCAAAGGAAAGAAAGTATTGTAACAGAAGGGGACCGCTTCACAGGAATAGGCATTATTCTGGAAGGCGAGGTGACAATAGCAAAGGACAATGCGGCTGGCGACAGGGTGATTATGGCCAAGCTGAAAGAGAACAGCATATTCGGGGAGGTCTTTGCTTTTTCGAGCAGCGACAAATGGGGGGTGACCGTTATTGCTACAAGAGATTGCAAGGTCATGTTCATAACTCCCGAAAGGATAATCGGCAATTGTCGCAACATGTGCATAGGGCACAGGCAATTGATTCAAAACATGCTGAGAATTGTTTCGCAGAAAGCTCTCGGGCTTGAAAAGAAAATAAAATACCTTTCGATGAAAAGCATAAGGGCGAAGGCGTGTGCATATTTGCTTGAGCAACGAAGTATAGCGGGCGGAGACAGATTCATGATTCCAATGAAAAGAAATGAACTGGCGGAATTTCTGTATGTATCAAGGCCGTCCCTTTCGAGGGAAATAATAAAGATGAAGGATGAGGGGATAATTGACTTTTACAGGTCTTCGTTTCACATAATGGATATTGAGGCCTTAAAATCTTTCATTTGAAGAAAAACTTACAATTAACGCAAGGAATTAATGGATTGCATTGGTGAAAAATCACCGATGCAATTTTTTATTTTGGTATCACAGGATACGGTTATATGTGTAATACGGTGTTATGATGGACCGGAAGTTGTTAAGAACTATGAAAGCGAGGTGGATTGATGAAAGGCAAGTATTTTGATTTGGAAGATACACTGCTTGAAATAACAGACAAATATGCGGAGGCAGTAGATTTGCTTGCTTCAATGGGTTTTGAGAATATACGCAACGAGCAACAAAGGAAGTCGTTTGGCGGATCGGTCACACTGGAAGCAGTTTTGAAAATGAAAAAAATTAATGAAAAAACATTTGTAAAACAGCTTGTTGAAGCCATCGAAAACGGAATCCTCGATAAGGATAATGAGACGGAATCGAGTGGAGCTTTGCAGGACGCGGATGTGCGGATTGAAGGGGTCTTGCCATGCCCCGTTAGAGTCCCGCTTTTGGAAGCGTTTCAAGGATGGATGAAGAAAAACTGCCAAGGGATAAACAAGGCGGTGGGTTATGATTTGAAAGCCGCATCGATGGGCGTCGATTGGCTGAAGGAATCAATGGAAGGCGCAGAATCAGCCGATGTTCTGGCGGATATATTCATATCTGCGGGCTTCGACCTTTTTTTCGACAAGGAACTTATCGGCAAATACAAATCGGAAAATGCATTTGAGGATATAACCGGATTTGAGCACTACAACAAGGATTTTGAAAATGGATATATTGATTTGAGAGATCCGGACAGGCATTATTCCATGATAGGGGTGGTGCCGGCGGTATTTCTGATAAACACGGAGGAACTGGGTGGAAGAAAAATTCCTGCAAGCTGGGAAGACATATTGAGTAAGGAATTTGAAAACAAGGTAAGCCTGCCAATTGGCGATTTCGATTTGTTCAATGCGATTTTGCTCAATATAAACAAAAGATACGGCGAAGAAGGAGTTGAAAAATTGGGTAGAAACCTGTTGAGGAGCATGCATCCATCGGAGATGGTGAAGTCCCATATTAAGAATGCGGAAAAACCGATTGTTACAACAATGCCTTACTTTTTCACAAAAATGACTAAAAACGGCGGGCCGATGAAGGCGGTATGGCCAAGCGACGGGGCAATCATAAGCCCAATTTTCATGCTCAGCAAGAAGAACAAGGCGCGGGATTTGAAGCCGTTTGTGGATTTCTTCGCATCGAAGGAAGTCGGGGAGATACTTTCCCACAAGGGCAGATTTCCAAGCGTCAATCCTGATGTGGACAACATGATTGCAAGTAGGCAGAAATACATGTGGCTTGGATGGGACTATATAAATAAAAACGATATAGGTAAATTGATAGTAAAATGCGAGAAGCTGTTCAATCAAGCGGCGGGAGGGGTTGAAATATGAATCTGATTACAATATCGGGCCCTCCATCTTCAGGAAAGACATCCATAATCCTAAAGGCGATACGGGCAATGCATCAGAGAAAACTCAAGGTAGGAGTGGTGAAATTCGATTGCCTTTACACCGACGACGACCTTTTATTCAAAAAAGCTGGGGTTCCTGTGAAAAAAGGCCTTTCGGGCTCTCTTTGCCCGGACCATTACTTCGTAAGCAATATTGAAGAGGTTGTGCAGTGGGGAAGGAAAAAGAAGCTTGACGTTTTGATTACAGAGAGCGCAGGGTTATGCAATCGATGTTCTCCGTATATTAGGGATATAAAAGCGGTATGCGTAATTGACAATCTGAGCGGAATCAACACTCCCAAAAAAATTGGACCCATGCTTAAAACCGCGGATATAGTTGTGATAACTAAGGGAGACATAGTGTCTCAGGCCGAAAGGGAAGTTTTCGCATCAAAGGTCCGAACAGTCAATCTGAAGGCTACAACCATGAATATAAACGGATTGACGGGTCAGGGAGCATATGAACTCAGCATGCTCCTGTATGACGAAAAAGAAGATATTGAAACGGTCAAGGGCAAGGAACTAAGATTTTCAATGCCGTCCGCTCTATGTTCATATTGCCTTGGAGAAAAAAGGATTGGGGATGATTACCAGATGGGCAATGTCAGAAAAATGGAGATGGGTGAAGACCATGATTGATATAAGAGATATCGAGACTATGAAGATAAAGGAACTGGAGAGCAAGCATCCTTATTCGATTTCGTTTTTCCAAAACAACAACTTGGATATTGAGGGACATGAGGAGAGCACTCTCAGTCAGTATCTGGATCATTTCACGGAAGAAGAAATAGAGGATTGGGCAATGGATCCCGAAAAGATCAAAGTGGATTTTTTGACGTACATCAATGAAATGCTTGAGTTTCTGGGTATCAAAGGCGATGAGCGAGTAGATTCTCTGACCATTGTTGCGGGTTTTGACAAGGACGGGGAAAAAGAGAACTTTGAAACACTCACAATAAATAAAAGCGATATTGTTTCAATAGTGGGACCGACCGGTTCCGGGAAAAGCCGTCTGTTGGCGGACATTGAATGGGTGGCAAACAAGGACACCCCTACTGAAAGAGTGATATGGATAAACGGGAAGACGCCTGACAGCAAGTGGAGGTTGTCGTCATCCAACAAGCTTGTCGCGCAATTGTCGCAGAACATGAATTTTGTAATGGATTTGACCGTTGGGGAATTTCTGGAGCTGCATGCCCAAAGCCGTATGGTTGAGGACGAGCAGGGAATAATATCGAAAATAGTAGATGCCGCAAACCATTTGGCGGGAGAAAAGTTCGATTTGAAGACGCCAATTACCAGCCTTAGCGGAGGGCAGTCCAGGGCACTTATGATAGCGGATACGGCAATACTGAGCACATCGCCAATAGTTTTGATTGACGAGATAGAGAATGCGGGCATAGACAGGAAAAAGGCGCTGAATCTTTTGGTAAACGAAGAGAAGATAGTTCTTATGGCAACACACGATCCCAGCCTTGCTCTAATGGCGGGAAAAAGGATTGTCATTAAAAACGGCGGAATAGAGAAAGTTATAAAAACAAGTGATGAAGAGAGAAGAATGTTGCTTGAGCTAGAAAGAATAGACAAGATAATAAGCACGCTCAGAAGCAATTTGAGAAAAGGGGAGATACTGGAAAAGGCAATTTAGAGAAAGGGGGTATAAACAATGCACGAAGGATGTTCGGGAAATTTTAATACAGGCAAAGAAACTGTCGATAAAGTAAGAATGATGGGATTTTCAAATCAGTATATGTCGATGCCGCTAAATGTTGTATGCGGAGGATGCAATGAAACGTTCGAAATGTCTACGTTCGAGGACAAGTGTTCAAAATGTGGCATGGTGCATGGTGTTACACCTTGCCATGCTTTCGATCCTATCAATGTAAAAGCTGCCGGTATAGACTATTGAAAAATAATGGTAACTTGAGATACCGAAAACGGTCTTAAATTGTTATATGCTTGAAGTATGTAAACAACAATTTGAAAAGGGAGGAATAATAATGAGCATGTTTTGTTATCAATGCCAGGAAGCGGCAAAAGGAACAGCTTGTACAATAAAAGGGGTTTGCGGAAAGCCGGATTATGTTGCAAACCTTCAGGATCTTATGATTTACACACTTAAGGGGATAGCTTTGGTAAAAGAGGAAGGCCGGAAAGCGGGTCTTGAGTTTCCGAAAGCGGATCATTTTACCATGACGGGGCTTTTCATGACCATCACTAACGCAAACTTCGATGATGATGCTTTCAGGGCAAAAATCAGGGAAGGGCTTGCGTTAAGAGAAGAAATGAAAGAAGAACTAAAGGGAAAAGGTTTTTCATTGGATGACATGCATGATGCAGCGACATGGACGGCGGATTCGGCAGATGCAATGACGTCTAAGGCGGATTCGGTTCAGGTTGGTGTTCTTGCAACCGAAAATGAGGATGTCCGTTCTCTTAGAGAACTTATAACATACGGACTCAAGGGAATTGCCGCATATGCCGAGCATGCATTCAATCTTGGGAAAGAAGACAAAAATGTTTACGGTTTCATAAGCAAGGCTTTGACCGCAACATTGGACGACACATTGAGCGCTGACGAGCTTGTAGCCTTGACTCTTGAAACAGGGAAATTCGGTGTTGATGTAATGGCTCTTCTCGATGCGGCAAACACAGAAACATACGGAAATCCGGAGATTACTGAAGTAAACATAGGTGTAGGTAAGAAGCCTGGAATACTTATTACGGGCCATGATTTGAAAGACATGGAGCAACTGCTCGAGCAGACAAAGGGAACAGGAGTGGACGTATATACCCATGGTGAAATGCTTCCTGCAAACTACTATCCGGCATTCAAGAAGTATGACCATTTCTATGGAAACTACGGAAATGCCTGGTGGAAGCAAAAAGAGGAATTCACAACATTCAACGGACCCATTTTGTTTACTACCAACTGTATCGTTCCACCAAAAGAGGATCAAATTGAAAGAATTTACACAACAGGTTCAGCTGGTTATCCCGGATGCAAGCATATTGAGCCCGATGAAAATGGAATGAAGGATTTCTCTGAAATAATCGAGCAGGCAAAGAAACTTGATCCGCCTGTTGAAATTGAAAATGGAACCATAGTTGGAGGATTCGCTCACGCGCAGGTATTCGCATTGGCGGACAAGGTTGTGGAAGCAGTCAAATCCGGAGCAATCAAGAAATTCTTTGTAATGGCAGGCTGCGACGGAAGAATGAAATCAAGATCATACTATACAGAGTTTGCGGAAAAACTGCCTGAGGATACGGTTATACTTACAGCCGGTTGTGCAAAATACCGTTACAACAAGCTTGATCTTGGGGATATAGGCGGAATTCCGAGGGTTCTTGATGCAGGGCAGTGCAATGACTCTTATTCATTGGCAGTGATTGCGCTGAAACTAAAGGAAATATTCGAACTTAACGACATCAACGATTTGCCGATAGCATACAATATAGCATGGTATGAGCAGAAGGCGGTAATAGTATTGCTTGCGCTTCTTTATCTTGGAGTCAAGAATATCAAGCTCGGACCTACGCTTCCCGCATTTCTTTCACCGAATGTAGCCAAAGTGCTTATTGAGACTTTCGGAATAAATGGCATAAACAGTGTTCAAGAAGATATGGACCAGTTTTTCGCATAAACTGCATGCAAAGCTGAATTATTAATCGGGAGCCGTGATAATTCGCGGCTCTTGATTTTTGAATGCGATGTTAAAATTATAACGATACGAACATAATGGAGGTGGCAATATGTTGAAAAAGATTTACCAATATTCTATAGATAATAATAAAACAATTGAAAGAATTGTAAATGATGAAAATATTCACTTGAACCACATGGTTTTTAACGAAGGAGAAGGTTTTCCAGAACATTACTCTAATTCGAATGTATATATGATTGTTGCAAGGGGGACTTTATCACTTAGGCTTGCTGAACAGGAAATCAAAAAATATGAAAAAGGGAGCATAATCAATATTCCTTTCAATATCAAAATGAACGGAATGAATAAGTATAGCGAGACGCTTGAACTTTTTATTATTAAAGCTCCAAACCCCAAGAATTACATTAAATGAAAAGCGAAATAGAAGCTAGGCAAGAGGAGTTTCGAATTGAAATTTCAATAAAACTCCTTTTGCTTTAAAATTCTCAAGCGACACTATTCTATTTGTACTTTTTAGCATCCATCAAGAAAGTAGTTGTGTTAGAGTATTCAACAATAATAAAACAGTTGACAATCCGGGCAAACATTGATAATATGTTAACGAAATTGATATTCCAAAGTTCTGGAGAGCTTTCTT
>CAZXWC010000049.1:0-11734 GCA_964644525.1 uncultured Peptostreptococcaceae bacterium | reverse complement strand
AGCAACTCTCATTTTATTTTTTTGTCTTTTTTCCTACAGTAATTTTACGCTAACGAAGATGTTTAATATTGTAGTTTTACTGAAAAATCTGTTATTATTAGAGTAGAAAATCAAAGTTGACAATTGCCAACAAAAATAAAAACGGAGTGATATTATGAAATACAGGAAATTTGGGAAAATAGGCGAAGAGGTGTCTCTTTTGGGCTTTGGAACAATGCGCCTGCCTACAAATAGTGAAAACCCAAAGGACATCAATGTTGAAAAGACTACAAAATTGATCCGCTACGCAATCGACCATGGGGTAAACTATGTCGACACTGCATGGCCATACCATGGTGGGATGAGCGAGAAAGCCGTAGGGCAGGCTCTTTCCGGCGGATACAGGGAAAAGGTCAATCTTGCTACAAAATTGCCTTCATGGCTTGTCAATGAAGCTGATGATTTTGACAAACTGCTGGACAAACAGCTGGAAAATCTTAACACAGACAGAATAGATTATTACCTGATTCATACCTTGAACAAAAAATGGTGGCCCAAGCTTAAGGCTGCAGGTCTTTTTGATTTCATAAAAAGGGCCAAAGAGTCAGGCAAGGTGAGATATGTAGGTTTTTCATTCCATGATACAATAGATGTTTTCAAGGACATAGTGGATGGCTGGGATTGGGATTTTTGCCAGATTCAGTTCAATTTTATGGACGAAGAATACCAAGCCGGTGTGGAGGGCCTCAAGTACGCTTCCGCAAAAGGTTTGGGAGTCGTAATAATGGAGCCTTTAAAGGGCGGTAAAATCGTAAAACCCAATCCAAGGGCTGAAAAAATCTGGGCCAAGGCCGACATTGTAAGGACTCCTTCGGAATGGGCCTTGAGATGGATTGCCGATTTTCCCGAAGTTTCAGTGGTTCTCAGCGGCATGGGCAAATTTGATGAACTTGTTGAAAACATCCTCACAATGTCCGATGCTGAGCCCGGAAAGCTAAGCATAAAGGAGCATGAGATAATAGGAGAGGTCAGGGACATGTACAGAAAGTACATTAAAATCCAATGCACGGCTTGCGGATATTGCATGCCTTGCCCCTACGGGGTTAGGATTCCCAGAAGCCTAGAGCTTTACAACGACATGTATATGTTTGATACTCCAAAAGAGGCAAACAGGGTCTATTGGGGTTTCTTCACAGAAGAGAACAGGGCATCAAACTGTAGGAAATGCGGGGCGTGCGAAGCGAAATGTCCTCAGAATCTGAAAATAATGGATCTTTTGGAGCTTGTTGATGAAAAAATGACAGAAATAAAAGAATAGAACTTGACACTTGCATTTAACATGCTATAATTATTTTTAACTATTATTTAAAAGGTGATCATTATGAAAGAGCAAAACAGAAACGCGCAAAGCACATATTCATATTTGTTTTTTAGCTGGGGCTATTATTATGCGCCGGTTATTAGTCATGGAAATGAATATGAAAAATTGCGGAGGTAAATGATTCCTTAAGTTGATAATCGAATGGCGATTGTACAGAGGACCTATTTATAGGTCCTCATTTATTTTTTTGAAAGGGGAATAAAAATGATACTTATCTTAAAAAATGGAATTTCGAATTACCAAGTGGAGAAATTGAAAGAGGAGATAGAGGCAAAGGGTTACATGCCCCATGTTTCCAAAGGCGATGAATTGACAATAATCGGACTGGTGGGAGACACTGTATCTTTGCAGGACGGATTCAATCTTTCGGATGAAAGAATTGAAAGGATAGTAAGAATCCAGGAGCCCTACAAGAAGGTCAACAAAATTTTCAAGAGCGGAAATACTGTTGTGGATATAGCCGGTAGAAAAATTGGAGACGGGAATTTTTCGGTAATAGCAGGACCCTGTTCGGTTGAGACAAGGGAGCAAATGGTCCAGACTGCAATGGGTGTAAAGAAGGCGGGAGCCGATTTGCTAAGGGGTGGGGCCTTCAAGCCCAGAACATCTCCTTACAGCTTCCAGGGATTGGGAGAGGGAGGAATAGAACTTCTGCTTGAAGCCAAAAGGGAGACAGGACTTCCCATAGTGACGGAAATAATGTCTGTCAGGCAACTTGAAGAACATGCATGCGATATAGATATGGTCCAGATAGGCGCCAGGAACATGCAAAACTTTGAACTTCTCAAGGAGGTTGGATCTCTTGACAAGCCGGTTCTGCTAAAGAGGGGGATGTCCGCATCCATAAAGGATTTTCTTATGGCGGCGGAGTACATAGCGGCCGGAGGCAATGAAAAAATTGTTTTGTGCGAGAGGGGAATAAGGACATTTGAAAATGCGACCAGGAATACTCTGGACATAAGTGCCATACCCGTTCTCAAAAGGAAAACACATTTGCCGGTTCTTGTAGACCCGAGCCATTCCGGAGGATACTGGTGGCTGGTTGAACCACTGGCGCTTGCATCAATAGCGGCAGGGGCGGACGGACTCATGATTGAGGTCCATAAATCGCCCAAGGAAGCCCTCTGCGACGGGGAACAGTCATTGAAGCCTGAAAGGTTCGAGAATCTTATGAAATCAATAAGGGGTTTGGAGGCTTTTAGAAGGGGAGGCTTTTCTGTATGAAGAATGTTACCGTTGTGGGATTGGGGCTTATGGGAAGCTCTCTGGCGGGAGCATTGAAAAAGAAGGCGGGCTTTAGAGTGACGGGGGTAGACACAAATCCCGAAGCAATAGTGAATGCTCTTTCAAATGGATATATAGACGAGGGCATGGAAAGTTTCGACGGAGCCAGCCATATGGACATACTCTTCCTTTGCCTTTATCCTGATCAGATTCTTGAATTTATAAGAATGCATAAAAAAAATATTGGCAAGGATACAATAGTAACCGATATTTCGGGCATCCAAGGGGGATTGTGCAGCCGCATAGAAGCTGAGGCGGAGGGTATTTGCCGAATAGGCGGACACCCCCTTTGCGGGGTTGAAGGCAGGGGCCATGAAAAGGCCACACCTGAAATGTTTTCCGGAGCCAGCCATATTCTTATAAACACAAAGCCCGACAGAGAAAAACAGATGCAGGAATTGAAGAATGTTTTAAGAGCATCGGGAATAGGAAGGATAATTGAAATGTCTCCCGAAGATCATGACCGTAGAGTGGCCGTGGTAAGCCACCTTCCCCATCTCATATCCTCAGCCTTCCTTACCGCATTTGATGGGAAGGATTTTGAAATACATGGGGGAAGCTTCAGGGATTTGGCAAGAATTGCTGATATAAACCCGGATTTGTGGACTCAAATCATAAAAAATAATAAAATGTACCTAACGGAGGTTCTGGATGACTTTGTGTCAAGCCTTCTGGGCCTTAAAGACATGATAGAAAAGGACGACTATGGGTCGGTTTACGACCTTCTTGAAAAAACAAACGAAAAGAAAAGGAGTCTCGCTGAAAATGAAAATTTTTGATGCCGGCTTGGAAAAAACTGAAACAGCTCTTTTTGTCGGGGATGCATGTAAGGATTTCAATGCTTTCATGGAAAACAATCCATATGGAAAGGCCATTTTTATTATCGACGAGAACGTTCTTGAAATCCACGGGGACCGCATCAAAAAAGAAATCAAGGAGTTTTCGCCGGAAAGGACGGCACCAATTCCTTGGGGAGAGTCGAGCAAGTCCATAAAAACATTGGAGACTTTATACAATCGCCTTTCTAAAATGGAAGCCGACAGGGACGACCTTGTGGTTGCCATAGGGGGTGGTGTTGTCGGAGACATAGCCGGTTTTGCCGCAGGCACATTCAAAAGGGGGCTGGATTATGTCAATGTTCCCACCACGCTTTTGGCGCAGGTCGACAGTTCGATAGGAGGAAAGACTGCGGTGAATCTTGAGGCTGGAAAAAATCTCGTTGGGATGTTTCATCAGCCCAAAGCGGTTTTTGCGGACAAGGCCTTTTTGAAGACGCTTAGCAAGGAAGCCATGCTTGAGGGAATGGCGGAAATGGCAAAATACGGATGCATAGGAGACAAAGAGTTTTTCAGCTATATGAAGAAAATCGTTCCCGGTGAGTTTTTGGAAAAAAATGCCCTCTTTTGTGTTGAGAAGGCGCTTTTGACAAAAATGAAGTATGTCGCAGAAGACGAAAAGGACAGGGGCAGGCGTATGCTACTCAACTTTGGGCATACAATCGCCCATGTGCTTGAGACAATGGCGGGACATGAACCCATTAGCCATGGAAAGGCAGTGGCATGCGGGATGTTGCAGATAACTCGCCTGAGCGAAGAGAAGGGCCTTACTGAGCCTGGAACGGCTGAAGGAATAGAGGAAATACTGTCTGCTTTGGGATTTGATATAGCTTCATTGAGACAGGTTTCATTTTGCAAGGAAGCTTTTGACATAATGAGACAGGATAAAAAAACAATTGACGGATGCCTGAATTTGGTTTTGCTTAAAAGAATCGGAGAGGCTTTCATACATAGAGTGCCGGTTGAAGATATAGAGGCATTTTTTTGGGAGAAAAGAGGTTAGAGATGGATACAGTAAAAATATTTCCCGGGAAACTTAAAGGGAAAATACAGGTGCCGTCATCAAAAAGTCAAACTCACAGGGCGATTCTCTGTGCCGCAATGGCGGATGGCGTTTCGAAAATCAGGAATGTTGTTCTTTCGGAAGACATACAGGCGACAATTGAAGCCGCAAAGGCTTTTGGAGCGGAACTTTCTAAAACACCAACCGATAGGAACGGCAAATTGTCAGACCTGGTCGTATCGGGTAATGGCTTCCTTGAGAAAAGGAAAAAAATGATAGATTGCGGAGAATCCGGATCGACACTTAGGTTTTCAATACCCCTGGCATTGACTACGGGAGAAGAATTCAGTTTTACAGGGCGGGGCAAATTGCCGGCAAGGCCCATGGGCGACTACTATAGAATTTTCAAGGACAAGGGAATACCCTATGAAACCGATGGGGGCAAATTGCCGCTGACCGTCAAAGGAAAGCTCAAGGCAGGGACCTACAGCCTGGAGGGAAATGTCAGTTCGCAGTTTGTCACAGGGCTTTTGCTCGCCCTTCCACTTTCAGACGGCCCTTCGGAAATTGTATTGAAAAGTCCGCTTGAATCGGGGACTTATGTAGATATAACACTTGCCATTCAGGAAAAATTCGGGATAAAAGTGAAAAGAGAGGGCTACAAGAGCTTTTTCATAGAAAAGCAAGGCTATCATCCAGCAGACGTGGAGATGGAAGGAGACTATTCACAGGCTGCCTTTTGGATGGTTGCCGGCCTCATAGGAGAAAGAGTCGAGTTGGAAGGCATGAAAATGGATTCCGTCCAGGGGGACAGGGCTGCAGTGGGATTGCTCAGGAGAATGGGTGGAAGCCTTAGGGAATCTGCGACTTCAATAACAGCGGACCCTTCGAGCATGAAGTCTATAGAAATGGATGCATCAAACTGCCCCGACATAGTGCCAATAATGGCAGTAGCGGCAGCTTTGGCGGAAGGCACAACAATAATAAGAAATGCAGAGAGACTAAGATTCAAGGAGTCGGACAGGCTGAAAGCAACAAGGGAAGAGCTTGGCAAGCTTGGCGCAAAGATTGTCGAGACAAGGGATGGACTGCTTGTCCATGGAGTGAAAGCTCTAAAGGGCGGAGTCAAGGTCTGGAGCCACAATGACCACAGAATAGCCATGGCTTTGGCCGTTGCATCCACGCTTTGCCAAGAGCCTGTTGTAATAGAAGGAATGGATGCAATCAGAAAGTCATATCCGGAGTTTGCCAATGACTTTAAGGAACTGGGAGGTAAAATGCATGAGTGCGACATGGGGTAGAAACATAAGGATAACAATATTTGGAGAATCTCATGGAAATTGCGTGGGGGGAGTAGTGGACGGATTGCCGCCCGGGATAGTTTTACCTGCCGACTTGATTGAACTCGAATTGAGAAGGAGGAAGCCCGGGGGGAATCTTGCGACATCGAGAAAGGAAGACGATGCCTATGAAATAATAAGCGGCCTTTACCAAGGAAGGACTACAGGAGCTCCTCTTGCTGTCGTTTTCAAAAACTGCGACACCAAATCGGACGATTATGATGAAATGAGGAAAAAACCAAGACCGTCACATGCAGACTATGTATCCATGGTTAAATACAAAGGCTTTGGCGACCACAGGGGAGGCGGACGTTTTTCGGGCAGGCTTACTGCATTTTTGGCTTTTGCCGGAGCATTGGCTAAAAACATTCTTTCGGAAAGCCATGGAATTGTGATAGGGAGTCATTTGCTCAAAATTGGCGAAGTGGAGGACCAGGCCTTTGAAAGGGAAATATCATTGGAAGAGTTGGAAGTTTTGCGAGAGATGAAAATTCCATTTTTGAAAAAAGGCATTAAAGAGAAGGCGGCAGATTATCTGGAAAAAATAAAAAAATCTGGAGATTCTGTGGGCGCTCTTGTCGAGACCGTTGCTATAGGAGTTCCGGTGGGAATAGGAGAACCTTTTTTCGATTCGGTCGAAAGCGTACTGTCGGGGCTTCTTTATTCTATTCCGGGTGTAAAGGGAGTCGACTTCGGGAAAGGTTTCGAATTTGCAGGAATGAAGGGTTCGGATGCGAATGACGCTTTTTTCATGAAAGGGAAATCAGTATCGGCGCGCACAAACAACAGCGGAGGCATAAATGGAGGAATAACCAACGGAATGCCCCTTGTTTTCAAAACTGCCTTCAGGCCCACGCCTTCGATAGGCAAGGAGCAGGAAACGGTCGATATGGATTCAAAGAAAGCGGCAAGGCTTGCCGTGACAGGAAGGCACGACCCCTGCATAGGGGTGAGGGCGCTTCCTGTTGTAGAGGCTGCGCTTGCGCTGACGCTTTTGGATTTGCAAATGGAAGGGGAAGCTTTAAATGGATGATTTGAAAAAACTGAGAAAAGAAATAGACAAACTCGACGATGAAATTTTTGTAATGCTAAACAGGCGCTTTGCCCTTTCTGATGCCGTTGGACAGGTAAAGGCGTTAAAGGGAGCTTCTGTTCTTGTTTCAGGCAGGGAGGAAGAAATAAAAAGCCGACTCGCAAAGGCGAGCCTCCCGGAATATGAAAGGTTCATTTTAGGTGTTTACCAAAGAATATTTGAGGAAAGCAGGCTTCTTCAGGAAATCAGGGAGGAGACGAATGGGTAAATACGTTCTGATAGGAGAAAAACTTTCTCACAGCATATCCCCGGAAATTCATAAAAGGATTATGGATAAAATAGGGGTTTGTGGAACATATGAGCTAGTTGAAATAGAGAAAGACTGTTTGGGGGAAGATGTAAAAAAACTCGCGGATTCAGGAATCGACGGATTCAATGTCACCATTCCCTATAAGAATGCCATAATTCCATTCCTGCATGAATTGTCTCCCCGAGCCGAGGCGATTGGAGCGGTAAATACGGTAAAGATAGACAATGGTAAAATGAAGGGTTTCAATACTGACATTTATGGTTTTGGCAAAATGGCGGAGCTTGGCAAGTTGAAAATTGACCAGGGAACACGCGTTTTGGTAATAGGAACAGGTGGAGCTGCTAAAACGGCGGCATATTGGCTGAGACAGAGGACGGAAAAAGTATGGTTTTTAAGCAGGTCTGGACGTGAAGCGATGAAAAGGCTTCGAAATTTTCAAGTGCTTGAAAGAAAGGACGAGTTTGAAATAGGGAAAATGGACCTTATTGTAAACTGTTCCCCGTGTGGAATGTTCCCCCAAGTTGACGAAAGGCCCATTGATGCAGGGCTTGCAAAAAATGCGTCAATGGCAGTGGATCTGATTTACAACCCTATGAGAAGCATATTCCTGCAGGAAATGGAGAAAAGGGCTTGCCGGACTGTCAACGGGCTTTCCATGTTGATTGCCCAGGCCTACGGGGCGCAGGAAATATGGAACGGAATAACTATAGACGAAGAGACAGAGAAT
The DNA here is from genome assembly GCA_964644525.1 of uncultured Peptostreptococcaceae bacterium. Classification (GTDB taxonomy): domain Bacteria; phylum Bacillota; class Clostridia; order Peptostreptococcales; family BM714; genus BM714. The sequence continues at coordinate 3,841 of CAZXWC010000049.1, read as the reverse complement.
GAGCTTATGGGATCCTTTGTTCGTGAAAACATCAATCCCGTGCTTGTCGGCATGCCTGGAAGCGGGAAGAGCTCTACGGGCAGGCGTCTTGCAGGGCTTTTGGGACGAGAATTTATTGATGTCGACAATCTTATAGAAAAAAACTTCGGGCCTATAACTGAATTATTCAAATCTCGTGGAGAAAAAGGTTTCAGGGCCATAGAAAGGGAGACTATAAAGACGCTTAGAAACAGAAGGGATATTGTTATTGCTACTGGCGGAGGATCGATTCTGGACCCTGGGAATGTCTTCGATTTGAAATTAAACGGAATGCTCATACACCTGAATCGTTCGTTCGAGTCAATAAAAAGGTCGCTTGAAGACAATGGCAGACCGCTTTTGAAGGCTGAAGGAGATCTGGAAAAACTTTATGGAGAACGGGCGGGCATTTACAGGCAATCGGCCGATTTGACATCCCCGGATGCGGGAAACGAGGAACTGCAGGCTCTGGAGATACAGAATATGCTTAAAAAAATATTTTGACAACAAGCATGTTCTGTTATACTATGAAAAGGTATAAATAGGATAAAAGGCGATGAAAAGGACGGCATGACCGGAGCTTTTACAGAGATGCAATCGATTGGTGAAAGATTGCAGCCAAACGGTATTTGCGAATCACCTTTGAGCCGAACACTTGAAAAAAACTAGGGTGTTCCGTATGCTTGCGTTAAAGTGAAGAGTGGCAGAAAATATTCTGCAATTTGGGTGGTACCGCGGTTAATCCGTCCCTGAGCTTAAGCTCAGGGCTTTTTTATTTTAATAGCCCCGATTGCGGAGTCAAATTATTAAAGCATGAAAGGATGAAAAAATGAACGTATTCAAAGAATTGGGAAAGATACCGGTAAAGGAATCGGAAAAGCGCATTGCTGATTATTGGGATGAAATAAACATCCTCAAAAGAAGCATTGACACACGCCAAGGGGAAGAGCCTTTCATATTCTACGAGGGACCTCCAACAGCCAATGGAAAGCCGGGAATCCATCATGTGCTGGCTAGAACATTAAAAGACTCTGTATGCCGTTACAAAACAATGAAGGGCTACCAGGTGAAAAGGAAAGCCGGATGGGATACCCACGGACTCCCGGTGGAGATAGAGGTTGAAAAGCAGCTGGGTCTTTCAGACAAGAATGATATTGAAAAATATGGAATTGCTGAATTCAACGAGAAGTGCAGGCAGTCTGTCTTCACTTATGAAAAGCAATGGCGGGAGATGACAAAACGTGTCGCCTACGAGGTCGATTTGGAAAATCCCTACATCACACTGGACAATGATTTTATAGAAACGGAATGGTGGATACTGGACCAAATGAACAAGGCCGGTCTTATATACGAGGGACACAAAATACTTCCCTATTGCGTACGCTGCGGTACAGGACTTGCTTCCCACGAAGTCGCGCTTGGTTATGAGGAAATCAAATCCCTTACGGTAACAGTCAAATTCAAAAGGAAAGATGCAGACGAGTATTTTCTGGTATGGACAACCACTCCATGGACTCTTCCATCGAACGTGGCACTAACAGTGCATCCCGAAGAAATATACGTAAAGGTCAAAGCTGAAAGCGGAACGGTATACATTGTCGCAAAGGCGCTTGCGGATTCGGTACTGGAAGAGTCATACCAAATAATTGAAGAAATAAAGGGAAGCAGCTTGGAATATGTTGAATACGAGCAATTGATTCCTTTCGCAGAACCAGACAAGAAGGCCTTCTTTGTCACATTGGCCGACTATGTTACAACCGAGGACGGGACAGGTATAGTTCATACCGCGCCTGCCTTTGGGGAGGACGACTACAATACAGGTGTCCGTTACGGTTTGCCGGTTCTTCAGCCGGTCGGAGAAGACGGCAAATTTACTGAAACCCCATGGAAGGGGCGTTTCGTAATGGATACAGATGTAGACGTAATGAAATGGCTTGCGGACAAGGGGAAACTTTACAAGAGGAAAAAAATGGCCCACAATTATCCCCACTGCTGGCGCTGCAAGACTCCCTTGCTCTACTATGCTAAGCCGAGCTGGTACATTAAAATGACGGATCTGAAAGACAAGCTGATAGAAAACAACAATTCTGTTGAATGGTATCCGGAATACGTGGGGGAAAAACGTTTTGGAAATTGGCTTGAAAACCTCAACGACTGGGCTATTTCAAGGAGCCGTTATTGGGGTACTCCATTCCCGATATGGAAATGCGAAGATTGCAAAAGCATCGACAGTATAGGGTCTAGAAAAGAGCTTGTGGAAAGAGCTCATGAGGACATAGATGAGAACATAGAATTGCACAGGCCCTATGTCGACAATGTTCACATTACATGCCCCAAGTGCGGAGGAAGGATGACCAGGGTGCCGGACGTAATAGATTGCTGGTTCGACAGCGGGTCCATGCCATTTGCTCAGCACCACTATCCGTTTGAAAACAAGGAAAACTTCGACGAATTGTTCCCTGCAGACTATATCTGCGAAGGAATTGACCAGACCAGGGGATGGTTCTATTCCCTCATAGCCATTTCCACATTTGTAAAAGGGGTATCCCCATACAAGAGGGTCCTTGTAAACGACCTCATATTGGACAAAGATGGAAAGAAAATGTCGAAAAGCAAGGGGAATACGGTTGATCCTTTCGAAATGTTCGACAAATACGGAGCGGATGCTCTTAGATGGTACCTCCTGCATGTTTCTCCGGCCTGGACACCCACCAAGTTTGATGAGGAAGGCCTTAGGGAGATACTCAACAAGTTCTTCAGCACCGTCAAGAACGTATACAATTTCTTTACGCTTTATGCAAACACGGATGGAGTGGACCCGAGGACATTCTTAGTGGACTATGAATCCAGACCAGAGATAGACAGATGGCTAATTTCTGTTTACAACACCCTTGTAAAAGAAGTGACAGAAGATATGGAAACCTTTGATATGACCAAGGCTGTAAGGAAGATACAGGTTTTTGTAAATGAGGATCTTTCAAACTGGTATATCCGAAGGAACAGAAGAAGGTTCTGGGCTTCCGAATTGACAGATGACAAAAAAGCTGTTTACAACACAAGCTATGAAGTCCTGAAGGGCCTGTGTCAATTGGTTGCGCCTATAGCCCCCTATCTTTCGGAAGAAATTTACCGTGATCTGACAGAAGAGGAATCAGTCCACATAAGCAGATATCCGGAAGCGGATGAAAAACTGATAAATCAAGCCCTGGAAGAAAAAATGGAGCATGTACGCAGACTTGTGGGACTTGGAAGGGCTGCCAGAGAATCGGTAAGAATAAAGGTCAGGCAGCCGATTTCAAAGGTTCTTGTGGACGGAAAGTATTCTGAAGAAATGGCCGATATGGTTCCCCTAATCAAAGAGGAATTGAACGTCAAGGAAGTCGTTTTTGCTAAAGACCTTTCTCAATTCATGGCATTCAGCCTTAAGCCCAACTTCAGGAAGGCCGGACCCATACTTGGAAAGAAAATAAAAGCATTCGGGAAATTCCTTTCAGAAATCGACGCATCAGAAATGGCTCCAAGACTGGAGGCGGGCGAGCTTGTTCCGGTTGAATTCGAAGGGGAAAAACTCGACCTTACTGAAGAATTAGTTGTTGTAACCATTTCAGCCAAGGAAGGTTTCACGGTTTCAATGGAAAAAAACATGTTCGTAATACTTGACACAAAATTATCTGAAGAACTCATTGATGAGGGTTTTGCCAGGGAAATGATTTCAAAGGTTCAGCAAATGAGAAAGCTCAACAATTACGACATGCTGGACAGGATAAAGATACAATATAACGGCGATGATGAAATCGTTAAGGGAGTAGAAGCCTTCGAAGAG
>CAZXWC010000048.1:0-12334 GCA_964644525.1 uncultured Peptostreptococcaceae bacterium | reverse complement strand
CACTGACATCTGTTCTTCTCAGCTTGCCGGTTTTTCTCCGAAGTCCCAGCTGACGTAGGGCTCAAGCAGGTCAAGGGGAGCTGAAATCTCTGTGAATTCTTCTGCGGAATCGTCAAGCGGCATGAAGTAGAATGTTACATAGGGGCCTGAGAAGTAAAAGCGAATGCCCTCGTATTCCAAATCATTTCCTGTGTAGTCTTCAAGAAAAGATTTAAGCCCCTGGGGGTCCGCTATGAAATTGCTAAAAGTTATTTCATTCGAAGTGTTTCCTATATCGAGAGTCACGCTTTTTAAAATATTGACTGTACGGCCGATTGTTTGCAGATTCCCCGTTCCCTTGAAGCGTATGCTCAGATAGTCATCGCCCCTGTAGGTTACCTCGTAATCCAAGTCAACACTGGTCCAATCTCCGCTTGAAAAAGGTTCGATGCACTTGTAAATGTTTTGGTTCATGTAGTCCTGCAAAAGCTCTCCTTTAAAATTTTCAATTGCGGGGTAGTTTATTTTTATGTCCCCCTTGTTTAATTTTTTCGATTCAATGTTGTATCCAAAATTTTCTTCTATTTCGGAATAGCGGGCGGCCATTTGGTATGAGTAGGCCTCTCTCTCTATTAGGGATGCTTCGTCAAAATCGAGGATGGAACCGTTTTCATCACTTACGTTAACAAGCTTTCCCGATTCAAACTCATAAGTGTTAAAAGGGTAAACAGCTTTTAAAAGCTGGCCGTTTTCATCGAAGTAGAATTGGGACAAGCCGCTCATTCTTCCGCTGTCGTCGTTTAAGGCAACCTCGAGTTTTACAAGTGTGTCGTTTTTATAATGGCGTTTTATTTCCCGTTTTTCCCAGCCCTCTGCTTCTGAAGGAAGAAAAAAAGATTCGAGCCTTAATATCGAAAGGTTGTCTTCAATTTTTTCCGGGGAAGAAAGATCGAGTGTGGAAGATGAGCTTGGAGACGGCAGCGAATCTGCGACCTCTGGCTCCGGGACATTCTGTTCACACGATGAAAGCATAAGGCTTATGGCTAAAAGTACAATTAAGGGTTTAATGTTCATTTTTTTCTCCTGTTTGTTTTGTAAAGTGTTTTAGTTTGAATACTTAACTGTTCTATGTATCCCAGGTTGAAAACCTGCTAATATATAGACGTATTATACCCAAAAAAAGTTTCATTAAATGAGTTACATTTTTGTAATTGAATAATTGGCTAGACTCTTGTTTGATATAATGGGCATTGAGAGCGGTTGCAAAACAATCCAAAAGCCGCGTTGAAAGGTGAATTATGAAAGAAAAAATGGAAAAAGACTCTTGCGAAAAAATCTTTTGCAAGATTTGCGGAAAAGAAACGAGTGAATTGCGGAGCGTGAAAGTGAAGGAAAAATACCATAAATGTTCCGCTTGCGGCTATATTTTCATGGACTATTCTTCATATGCAAGTTTTGATGAAGAAAGAGAGCGTTATCTTGAGCACAACAATTCCTATGAAAACGAGGGATACAGGACATTTCTTGAGGCTTTTCTGAAAAAGGGGGTTTTACCTTATGGTAGCAACTTCCAAAAGGCGCTTGACTTCGGAAGCGGGCCAGAGCCTGTGCTTGCGCGGATAATGCGTGAAAAGCATGGCATTAATACAGACATATACGACTTGCATTTTTCCCCACGCAGGGTTTATCTCAACAGAAAGTACGACTTGATTGTTTCAACAGAGGTGCTTGAACACCTAAAAGATCCGGTAGCTGTATTAAGAGAGATTTCAGATTGTCTCATGACCGGCGGAATGCTTTCCGTAATGACTCTTTTTCATCACCAGGACGACGCTCGTTTTTTTAATTGGCATTATAGAAGAGACAAAACCCACATAGGGTTTTTTACAGCAAAAGCTTTAGAGCTTGCAGGAAAATCCGTCGGTCTTGAATTGATTTATACTGACGGAGAGCGTATTGCCACATTCAAAAAATGATTCGAATGCCCCAAGAGGACATTCGAATCCACTTTATTTCTGTTTGCATAGAGAGATTTGAATCATTGTCTTTTCATCGCCTCCGAGGTCGTTTGGTGCTATTATGATGCCGAAGTCGCATCCATCCATGCTGCCTGCAAGGGAATAGGTGTTTTGAGTCTTCAGGTCCATCAAGTTGTCGCCGCTTTTGACTGCATCCTTGTAGAATTCATATACTTTATTAATCTCGTCATTGTTTTTTATGCTTACTGAATAGCTTGAGACCCCATCGTCCTTCATTGTCTGGGCCATTACGACAGTGCTTTTGGGATAAATAGGGAAAGAGTCATCCGGATATCCCTCGGGTATTTCAGCACTGCCCTCGAGCTTGATTTCGGCTTTTATTTTTTCGTCGTCACTGGATATTTCAACGCTTTCATTATCGTTTTTTACTGTGATTTCAGCTTCTTCGCTTTTGATTTTCTTTTCAGATGAGCATCCCGCGGCCATCAGGACAAGAATCAAAATCAGAATCAAAGGCATGATTTTTTTTGATGTGTGGATATGTAACATATATACCTCCTTTCGATTTGATTGAAAATCATTATAATAGATATACCCATATTTTTTAGTTATAGTCATTTGAGACTAGGCTAGGGCCATAAAAATACAAATATGAATGAAAAGAGGAAAAAGCGATGAAAAAACAACAAAAGCTGTTTGTATTGCTGCTTGTGGCGGCTATGATTCCCATATCGGCATGGGCAAACATGGCCATACCTATAGAGAATCCTTCCGACAACAGGATCATGTTCGACCCCGACCCCGGCATAAGCATGGTTGAGGAAAAGGTTCGATTCACATTCGAGGAAGAGGCTTACGCTGGGGACCCGAGAGTCGATGTCCGTTATATACTCAGAAACGAGGAAAAGGTAGATAGGCGGGTGGAGATGGTTTTTGTTACCCCTCGCATGTCGGAAGACCAAGGGCTTGAGCTTGTTGCAGACGGTCGGGCGATTGATGTGGGTGAAACAGAGCCTTTTTCGGACATGCCTGAAAATTGGCAGGCCTCCCGCCGCTTGCCTGTGGTTGAGCCTGTAAGTGGAGAGACGCTTGAAAAAAGTCCATCGCATTTTGAAAGTGGAGAGGGACAAGTTTGGGGAACACGCTTTTCAGTGGACCTGCCGGCAGGAGAGGAAACGGTGCTTGAAGTCGCATATGAAAGCAAGGCGGGGATATACCGCTATCAGGAAATCATAAACCAGATTTATTCCCAGATATACTACATTACGCCTGCATCCTTTTATTCAGGAGAGCCAAAAGTCACACTTGAAGTTTCATTTCCTGAAGAAATGTCTTTGGCGTTTTATTCAAACATCCCACTTGAGAAGGAAGAAGGGAATGTTTACCGCGCGGTGCTTACAGGTCTTCCCGATGACGAATGGATATTCTCTTTTGCAGACAAGAAAGGGCTCTTCTTGGGAACAAACAAAAGGGCGCTTAACAACTATCCCGTTCTGGCATTTTTTACTGTTATGGCTGCCTTGGCAATATGGCTATGGAAAAGCAAAAAAAGGAAAGGCAGGGCTGGGCTTTTTCTGCTTGCCGGATTATGCCCGCTTATTTTGCTGAGGCCCTCCTACGGGTCGATTTTCCTACTATATATGGCCTCGCCCCTTATAGGGATTGCCGCTTTAATATTTGCAACGGTTTGGATTGCAAAGAAATTTCTGGCAAACAGGAGAAAACTTTAGGGTGCTTGGTCGAGATCAACCTTATAAAAGGGACAGGGCGGAGAATAATGGAAGCAAGTGAAGCGGAGGGGAAAAATTGAAAGAGCAAGTGCTTACTATAGGGAAAAAGGAATCATTAAAATATGTAAGGGGGTATCCTCTTATAAGAGAAAAAGATTTTGCCGGAGCCGGCCGGGGTATAGAGGAAGGATCCTTGCTTAGAATTGAAGACGAAGAGGGCAGTTTCATCGCCAGAGGCTACATGGGCAGGCAGAACAAGGGTCTTGGCTGGGTGCTTTCCAGGAAAGAGAAGGAGGAGATTGACGAATCCTTTTTTTTCAATAAAATTGCAACTGCCTTGGGCAAGAGAAGCCGTTACTTCTCGGACGACCAAACAACCGCATTCAGGATTTTTAATGGAGAGGGAGACGGCATAGGCGGAATCAGCATCGACTGGTACGACGGCTATTGCCTAATAAACTGGTACAGCCGGGGAATCTACAGCTTTAAAGAAACAATAGTCCAGGGTTTGCACTCAATGACGGCTGCAAAGGGCATATATGAGAAGAAGAGGTTCGACTCGGGAGGCAAATATGTCCAAGACGACGATTTTGTAAAGGGGCAAAGACCCGATTTTCCATTGATAGTCAAAGAAAAAGGGGTAAAATATGCCGTTTATCTCAACGAGGGGGCAATGACCGGAATCTTTCTCGACCAAAGGGAAGTAAGAGGACGACTGAAAGAAAGCTACGCAAAGGGAAAGACGGTGCTTAACACATTCTCATACACGGGAGCCTTTTCGGTTGCTGCGGCGCTTGGCGGTGCCAAAAGGACTGTTAGCGTCGATCTTGCCAACAGGAGCCTTGAAAGGACAAGGGAGCAGTTCCGGCTGAACGGGCTTGGAGAGGAAGGCCGGGAGATAGTAGTCGATGACGTATTCAAGTATTTCAAAAAAGCAGAGAAAAGAGGGCTTCTTTTCGATGTGCTTGTGCTTGACCCGCCCAGCTTTGCCAGGTCTAAGGACCATATATTCAGCGCGCCCAAGGACTATGGAAAGCTGCTTTCCCAAGCTGTAATGCTTCTTGCGGACGGGGGAGTGCTTTTGGCATCCACAAATTGCTCAAGCTTCGACATGCAAAGGTTTAAGGAAATGGTCAAGGAAGGATTCGGCAAGGCCGAGAGGCCCTTCACTGTTTTGGAAGAGCATACCCTTCCAAAAGATTTTAGTACATGCCAGGCCTACAGGGAAAGCGACTATCTAAAGGTTCTTTTCATAAAGGCGGGAATCAGGCAGGGAAGGGACCGGGCATGATTGCATATGTCACAAAAAAATCGGGGTTTGAATCTTACTAAAAAACAATGAAAACATAAACAGGCAAGGAAAAGCAAAAAGAGGCCTTGATATCCATTGAAAAAAGAAGGACGTGAAAGAAAGATGTGAGATCGAACGGCCTTTTTGTTTTGTGGTATGATAAAATGTAAAAGAAAAAACAATGAACGACTCAAAGGGTGGTATATATGATTAGATTAGGAGAAAGGCAATCGCTTCAAATACTTAAAAAAACCCCGCAAGGTCTCTTTCTTTCGGATTCCGTGGACGGGCAAAATGTTTTCCTGCCTGCCGCTGAAATGGAGGAAGAAATGAAGGCGGGGGATTCCCTTGAAGTATTTGTCTACAAGGACAACAGGCAAAACCTTTTATCCACAAGAAGGCAAACAAGATTGGAAATGGGAGGGATAGCCCTCCTGTCTGTAAAGTCTGTCACAGATTTCGGAGCTTTCCTGGAATGGGGTTTGGAAAAGGACCTCTTTCTACCCTTCAAGGAACAGAGGGGAACAATCAAAGAGGGAGCAAGGGTTTTGGTAAAGCTTTATGAGGACAAGAGCGGCAGGCTTTGCGCAACAATGAAAATATCCAATACGCTAAGTAGCGAAAGCCCCTTTAATGAGGGCGACGCGGTTTGGGGGACGGTCTACGACATCAATCCTGAAATGGGAGCTTTTGTAGCAGTTTCTAACCTGTATCATGGAATGATTCCCAAAAGGGAAATGTTCAAGATATTCCAGATGGGTGAAAAAATCGATGCCTGGGTGGATTCTGCAAGGGACGATGGCAAATTGAATCTGACATTCAGGAAAAAGGCCTATGCGACAATGGACGAAGATGCCGATATGCTTTTGCAGGAATTGAAAAAAAACGGGGGTTTCCTGCCTTTCAACGATTCGTCCGATCCCGATGAAATCAGGGACCGTTTTGGAATGAGCAAAAGGGCTTTCAAGAGAGCTGTGGGAAGACTTTTCAAGCAACACATGATTGATTTGGAAGATGAAGGTATAAGATTGAAACAATAAGGCGGAAAGCAAGGGCGGAAAACGGGGAATGGTATATATTATGGAGGAAAAAGCAGTTATAAGCATAGGGGATGCGCTTAAGGGAAAAGGCTACATCTTTGTCGACATTCGTTCGGAAGGTGAGTATGAAGAGGACCATATTGAAGGGGCGCGCAATATGGCCCTTTTCAACAATGAGGAAAGGGCCAATATAGGCAAAATATACAAAGAGGACAGGAATGAGGCCAAGCTTGAAGGCGTACGCATTGCATCAAGCAAACTGGAGAGCTTTTATACTCGAATAAAAGACCTGTCGTCCCAATATGAGAGGGTGGTTGTCTATTGTTGGCGAGGAGGTATGAGGAGCCGTTCCGTAGTTGCTTTCTTCAGGTCTCTCGGCATGGGCAATGTTCTTCAGCTCGAAGGTGGCTACAAGGCTTACAGGAAAATAGTAAACGATTATCTTGAAAAAGACGTTGAAAAGCTGACATTTGTGGTTTTACACGGAAGAACAGGTGTGGGAAAGACTGAAATTCTCAAGAGACTGAGTAAAAAAGGCATCCATACGGTTGATCTGGAAGCCCATGCCAGCAATTCAGGGTCTGTTTTCGGGCGTATACCTTTTGGAGGGAGGGGTCCGAGCCAGAAGCGTTTCGATACCCTTCTTTTTGACAATCTTAAGGATTGGGACGATTATTTTGTGCTTGAAAGCGAGAGCAAAAGAATTGGCGATTTGCATTTGAAGGAAAACTTTTTTCAGGCAATGAAGAGAGGGGTTCACATACTGGTCGACACAAGCATTGAAAACCGTGTAAAAATAATAGCAGCGGATTATGTATCCCCCAAAACGGAGAAGCAGATAATAGGCGCAATTGAAGCCCTCAGGAAACGATTGGGTGGAGAAGCGGCGGACCGCCTGGTCAGACAGGTGAAAAACAATGAATATCCCCAGGTTATACGATATCTTATGGAGTCATATTATGACGGGCTGTATGACTACTCAATAAAAAATGTCCCCGAATACGATATGAAAATCGTATATGAGGACATCGATGAAGCGGTGGACTTAATAGAGGAATGGCTTTCAAAGAAGCAGTATTAAAAAAAACAAAATAAGTGAAATTGCCGGTGGCGTCAGCCCAGCAATTTTTTGAGATTTTCCTCGAAAACACGGTCGTTTTCGGGGTTTCTTTTTTTGAAGCGGCTTCCGCGTCCGCCTCTTTTTCGTATTATGCGGTTCATGTGCCGGCTGTCAAGAAGCTTGCCGATGTTTGCGCTTGATATTACAAGCCCGTTTTGAGTGATGCATCTCGCTTTGCGTGACAAAACCATTGCAGCCAGTCCGTAATCCTGTGTTACGACTATGTCGGCGGGGTTGATGTGGTTGGCTATGTAATAGTCGGCGCTGTCTGCAGACTTGTCAACGGTAACTATTGTGGCGTAGTCATTTTCAATTTCGTGAGCATAGTTTTTTACTATAACAACACCTCTTCCATGGCGCTTTGCTATATCGACACATAAAGAGACAACCGGGCAACCGTCGGCATCTATGAATATATTCATTGTTAGCACTCCTTTCCCCATATAAGTATATTATACAGCAAAAGGAGCAAGCATATGGCGCAAAAGGCTGAATTGGTCTAAACTGTATAAAGGGGACAAAAAGCAATTGATGATATTTGCTAAAAAGGAGGTCGGCATATGAAAATATTGGATTTGACTCATGTTATTAAACCGGAAATGCCTGTTTTTCCGGGAACGGAGCCGCCTGAGATAATTGAGGCCAACAAAATCGAAGAAGACGGTTTCAGAGAAAAGAAATTGAAGATGTACTCTCATACGGGGACACATATGGATGCGCCAGCTCATTTGTTTAAAGGGGGAAAAACTCTGGACAGCTATAATGTCGGACATTTTTTCGGAAAGGCATTCCTGGTCGACATGTCGGCGCAAGGGGGCAAAACAAGCAAAGAGACACTTGAATCGTTTGAAAAGGAATTAAAGGCAACGGACTATGTCTTGTTCCATACCGGTTGGACCGCCTATTGGGGACAAGATGAATACTTTGTCGATTTTCCGTGTTTGGAAAATGAAGCCGCCGAATATCTTGCCTCCTTTAATCTCAAAGGGGTGGGTTTTGACAGCATTTCGGCAGACCCGACAGATGACAGCACCCTGGCCAACCATCGCATTTTTCTTGAAAAGGAAATGGTGATAGTCGAAAATCTTAAAAATCTTGAAAAATTGCCACGCCAAGGATTTTTCTTATTTTCATGCATGCCTCTAAAAATAATCGATTCAGACGGGTCTCCTATTAGGGCCGCAGCCATAGTGGGCATGATTTAATAAAAACCGCCTTTTTACCCAATTTGTTGGGCATGAAAGGCGGTTTTATCCACACTATGCACAATATTTTGTGGATAAGGATGCTTAGACACAGGAAGATTCCATGGAAGCCTCATCACATTTTTTCATTCTGCCCAATTCCCTGAAAATAAGAATTCCGGTCAAAAGGGTTGATAGCAAATCGGCTAAAGGATAGGATATCCAAATGCCTGTTAAGCCTAGCCCGCCTATTCTTGGCAGGAAAATAAGCAGGGGAATTAAAAGCAGTACCTGCCTGAGCAGAGAGAGCACAAGCGATGGAATGGCTTTGCCAAGCGACTGGAAGAGCGCAGCGCCCACTATTTGGACACCTATTACGGGAATCATCATTATGACCAGCCTAAGAGCCGGAGCCCCTTGGGTAATCAGTTCTGAATCACTGCTGAATATGCGGAATATGGCAAAAGGAAAGACTTCTCCAATCAATACGCTTGCGCTGGCAAAAATGGTGGTTATAATTATTGAAAGCTTGATTACTTCCCGGACGCGTCCGTATTTTTTTGCCCCGTAGTTGAAGCCGACTATTGGCTGAAGCCCCTGTACAACGCCGAAAAGCGGCATGAAAAGGAACATTGTAACTCGTCTGATTATGCCGAATATGGAAATAGCCAAGTCACCGCCATAGAAGGCAAGAGAATGGTTTACAAGTATAGCGACAAAACTTCCGGCAACCTGCCTGGCAAAGGAAGCCAAGCCAACAGTGAAAATTTCCTTGAGAATAGTGAAATCGGGTCGGAGGTGGTGCCAACGAACCTTAAGCGTGCTTTTGTCTCCGTAAAGGTAAAATGTGATGTATACGAAAGAAAAAAACTGGGACAGTATTGTTGCTAATGCAGCTCCGCGGATTCCCATATCGAAAGCGAATATGAAAATCGGGTCGAATACTATGTTGAGGCCGGTTCCTATTATCATTGCAAACATTGAAACCTTTGCATTTCCTTCTGCTCTTACAAGATTGTTTGAAGAAACCGTAAAGGAAAAGAAGACACTTCCCATGAGAATTATTCTGATGTAGTCTCTTGCGTATGGCAATATTGCGTCTGTAGCGCCGAAAATCCTGAGCACGGGATCGGTGAAGATAAGTCCTATGGACATTACTATGGTGCTTATAAGCAAAACGGCACTAAAGGAGTTTCCTGCCACACGGTCCGCTTTTTCTATTTCTCCGGAACCGAGACTTCTAGATATTGCAGAAGCCGCGCCTATACCTACCATTTGGGCGAAGGCCATTATGATCATTTGTATGGGAAAGGCTATGGAAAGGCCTCCAATGGCCAGGGTTCCGACTCCACGTCCTATGAATATAGTGTCAATAACATTGTATAGTGCGTTTACAACCATGCCTATCGTTGCCGGCATAGACAGGTTGAACAGCAATTTGCTGATTTTTTCGTTTCCCAGTCGTTCGCTTCTTTCCTTCATATCGTTTTCTCCTGTTTCTTGTTATTGTGCATGCAAAGTGTTTTGTTTGCTGCGTTATTGGCCAAGGCCTCAAGCAGTTGGAAAGCCTTGACTACTTCCTCTTCGGTAAGGCCGTTTGCCAATGTGTCGGTCCATTCCGAAAAAATTTTTCTGAGCTCGCTTTTGAAATCCAAAGCCTTTTTTGTAAGGTGTATGTTGTAGGCTCGCTTATCGGAAGAATCTCTTTGCCTTGAAACGTAGCCGGATGACTCAAGCCTTTTGAGAGCTCTTGCTGTGGTGCCCTTGTCTATATTGATGCTTCGGCAAAGGTCTTCCTGCCGAATTCCGTCATTACGGTATAGAGTTATAAGGAAGATGGCTTGCCCACCGCCTATTCCGTGTGGCTTAAGCTTTTCGTCAATATAAATGCGGCCATGCCGGTGAATTATCGATATGTATTTACCGAGCGAAGAATGATTTTCTTTCATGTATTCCTCCTTTAAAGCAAAAAATATATTGGTTGCAAACGCAACTATATCATAGAATAGTTGTCCTTGCAACCAATATATTAATAAAAAAACAGTTTAGATGGCCGGAAGCAGATACCTGCTGACCATTATGAAATGCGAGAGGCTTCCACCGAGTATGAAAAGGTGGAAAATTTCATGGAATCCGAAAACTGAAAGATGGAGTCTTGCAGGCTTGAATGCGTAAATAACTGCTCCTGCCGTGTATAGAAGCCCGCCTGCAAGAAGAAGCGCAAAGCCTTGCAGGGGCAGGGTTCTATATATGGGCCTTATAAAGAATAGGGCCATCCAACCCAGAAGGAGATAGAAGGATGTATAGATGAACCTGGGAGCGCTCAGCCAGGCAAACTTCAGTATTATGCCGGTCAGAGTCAGAATCCATATGCCAGCAAGAAGATAGAGGCCAAGAGGCCTTGGAAGGGCAAGGATGCATATAGGAGTGTAGGTGCCGGCAATCAGAACGTAAATCATGGAATGATCTATTTTTCTTAAAATTTTTATGGTTTTTGATGAAGCCTTGAGCCAATGGTAGCATGTTGATGCGCTGTACAGAAGAATAAGGCTTGCGCCAAAAACAAGGGCCGATATCAAATATTCCGGAGAAGGCTGCCTTAGAGCCTTTAAAAGCATCCAGATCAGTCCGGCCGCTGAAAGAATTGCCCCGCAAAGATGGGTGATGGTGTTTACAGGCTCGCGAATTTTGAAAAACATATTAAAACCTCCTATGTAGTACGCGTTACTATGTGGTATATTGATTATAACAAGCATGGCTGCAAAAAACAAGAAAGGCTTTGTAGAAGAGTAAAAATGTTTTGCTTGGACAAGTAAAAGAAGATGGACAGGAGGAAACAGCATGAAAAAGAGCATTGAGGAATTTTTGAAAGCTCCGGGGATTTCGCCGGAGACAATACCCGACATCGACTTGTACATGGATCAGATTTTGGGTTTTTTAGATGAAAAGCTAAGGGTGTACGAGAGGGACGAAAAAGAAAAGGTAATGACAAAGACCATGGTCAACAACTACGTAAAGGCAAGAGTCATAAAGCGGCCCCACAAAAAAAAGTACAGCAAAGTGCAAGTTGAACATCTTATTATGCTTTACCGCCTCAAGAGCGTCTTGTCGCTTAGAGACATAGAGAAAATTTTCCAACTGATGGAAAACCGGTTTGAGGGCGCTTACAAAATCTTCAGGGAAATCGAAAAAAAGCATCTGGAAAACCTTTCATGTCGATATGAAAAAAAAGATGGGGACGGTTCTCCGCAGCAAGCGGCAAGGGAGATAATCGAGCTTGCTGTCGAGGCCGACCTGAAGAAGCGTCTTGCCGAAAAAATGCTGGACGCCTTGATTGAGGAAGAAATCAAGGAAAAATGAAATATTAAAGAAAGACAAACTGCCGACTTCTTAAAATTGCAGAACCTGCGTCAAAAGAAAAAATTTATGGAATACTTGACATAATCGGGGTGGGCGGTGTATTATATAGATGACTAACGAACGTTAGGTATGGAAAGGGGTTTTTTTATAAATGACAAACAAGGAATCGATCAAAAGAGTGGCGATAGATCAGTTCGGCAAAAAAGGTTTTCATGGAACATCAGTCCGCGAAATAGCCAAAGAGGCGGATTGTTCAATCCCAATGGTTTATTATTACTACAACAGCAAGAAGGAGCTTTTTGATGAGATCGTTTACAATGAATTCATCAGATTGATTGAAAGACTGAACAGCGAGGTGGAAAGGGGTTCATCGCTGCAGGAAGTTTATTGCAATGCGATCAGGCAAAGAAAGGAACTGGGGGGCTATGACCGTTCGGTTTACAGGCTTGCCATAAAGGTATGGCTGGGCTACGAAGAGGGACAAGAAGTAAGGAACAAGCTTATAGAGTGGGAAAGAGAAAGATACCGGCGGAACAGAAATATATTGTCGAGATACTTTGAAGACGCTGAAAAGCTGGATGCAATTACGGACATAGTTGTAGGGATTGTGCAGAATTTCGTTGAAAGGATTTTGCTTCTGGAAGAGGACTT
>CAZXWC010000047.1:0-12545 GCA_964644525.1 uncultured Peptostreptococcaceae bacterium | reverse complement strand
ACGAGACAAGCTTTTATTATAGAAGCTTGTTTTTTCTTGCTCAAAGTAGTAGTATGAATGTAGGACAAGTGGTCAGGTTACATACTTGGGAGGGATATGATTGAAAGCTAAGAAAAATGTTTGGACTATAGTGGGTGGCGGCAACGGAGGCCAGTCTCTTGCGGGACACCTTGGGATCATGGGTTATGAAGTAAGGCTCTGCGACATCATGCAGGAAACTGTCGACATAATTAATGAGCAGGGTGGAGTATTTTTGACTGAAGGGGTAGTTGAAGGCTTCGGAAAGGTGGATTTTGCCACCTGCGACATTGCAAAAGCCGTAAAGGGGGCCGATATTGTGACGGTAGTTGCGCCGGCTCTTGCACATGCGACAATCGCGCGCAATCTTTCAGGCGTGCTTGAAGACGGACAGACCGTATTCATTCATCCAGGGGCTACAGGCGGCGCATTGGAATTTGCAAAAATTTTCAGGGATAATGGATGCAAGGCAGATGTGACCATATCGGAGGCCATGTCTCTTATTTATGCCTGCAGAAGTTCCAAAAGGGGCACAGCTTCCATAAAGGGAATCAAAAAAAGTCTTATGATGGCGGCTTTCCCGGCAAATAGAACGGATGAGACAGTTGAAAAGATTAGGTGTGCTTTTCCCCAAATGTATGCAGGGAAAAACGTGCTTCAGACCAGCCTGGAAAACTTAAATTCCGTAATGCACCCGGGACCGACAATTTTAAACACCGCCAACATAGAATCGGACAGAAAATGGAAATACTACTATGATGGAATAACTCCCAGCATAGGCGCATTTGTCGAGAAATTGGACGGGGAAAGGCAAGCCGTAGGGAAAGAGTTGGGGCTGGAATTGAAATCCATAGTTGAGTGGTACGATATTTTATATGGAGCAAAAGGTAAGAATTTGACAGAGATATGCAGAAACAATCCCGCATATGCGGGGATAGATGGACAAAAGCAAATAGAAACCAGGTATATTCTTGAAGATATTCCAATGGGCCTTGTTCCAATGATGGAATTGGGAGACCTACTGGGAGTAAAGACTGATCGAATGGCTATGATAGTTAAACTTGGGGGCTATTTGCTAGACAGGAAATTCAGTGATACGGGTAGGACACTTAAAAAACTTGGCTTGGACGGAATGAGCAAAGAAGAGATTCTAAACTATGTGGAGACGGGGAAAAGGCAGTAAGCAGGAAGAACAGAGGAAAGTAGCAAGTGGAAAGATGAAAGGAAAGACGGAAAAGCGTAAAGAACAGATGTCAGATATCAGGTATCAGTAAAAGCAAAAGAGGAAAGAACAAAAGAAGCGGGCAGCAAATGCAAAATCTTATAAAAACAAATGAATTCATAAGATTTTCTTTGCCTTTTACAGCAAGGTGTTTTATTTATTTTCAGCTAAGCCTTCAATCCCTTGCTGCGCTCTGCGGCTGTTTTTCAAGGGGCTTTGTCCTGCGGAATAATCCGAAATCCGCAAACTCGCTTCGCATCGGGCCAAGGCCAAAGCGGATTTCTGACGATTATGCCTTGGCCAAAGCCGTGAAAATCAAGCCTCGATCGATGCTGAGCGATTTGGAGTCCTGGCTGAAAGCGGATTGCAGTGGAATGCCTGTGTATTGATAGCATGAAAAGTTTTTGCACTTTGCATTTGCTTTCCACTTTCCACTTTCTACTTTCCACTGCACTTCTCTTTCCACTTGTTTTCCGACAAGTTCCCAGGCGCACTGTGGGGGTTGCGTTTTGCGGAGCACTGGTCCGCAGTCGGGAATTTATAAATAGGGAGGGGAAATGAAATCTCCCCTCCCTTTTAAAACAAAGCAGGAGAAGAAAATGAAAAATACGACAAAAGGGTTAATCAGCATATTTATAACCTATACAGCTTGGGGATTGCAGCCTCTTTATTGGAAAATGCTGTCTCATCTCGATATAGAAGTTGTAATGGCTGCTAGGATAGTGTGGTCACTTGTTTTATGCGGTATTGTATTCGCAATTAAAAATAGAAGAAAACATGCAAGGGTTAAAATGGAGAATAAAGAAAAAGCGATTCTTTTTGTGGCTGCTTTTATGCTGGGAGGCAATTGGATACTCAATATATACGCGGCCTATGCGGAACGGGTTATAGAAGCAAGTCTTGGACACTTTATAACACCGGTAATGACTATATTTTCCGGACTGATGTTTTTTGGGGAGAGAATGTCTTTTTACGAAAAAATGGGGTTGGCCTTTGTTATATCGGGCGGCACTTATATAATTGTATCGGAAGGAAGTGTTCCCATGGTGGCATTGCTTATTGTTTTGTCATTCCTTTTTTATACGATTCTGACAAAAAAAATGGTTTCGGACTCGCTCAAAGGTTTTTTGACTGAAATGGTATTTTTGACCCCAATTGCACTTTGGGTAATATTTAACAAAACGGACCAATGGGACACAATATTTTCATTAAAAAACAGCCTTTTACTTTTTTCAACCGGGATATTTACAGCAGTGCCGATGGTTCTATTTGCTTACGGAGTCAAGAATGTTAGGCTTGCAAGCATGGGGTATATACAATATTATGCGCCCACGATAAGCTTTATACTGGGATTATTTATATTCAAAGAGGCTTTTGACGCTACACGGCTGATTGGTTTTGTATTGATATGGGTGGGGGCTTTTACAGCTTCGGTATGGCCTGTTTTTCGCAGCATGTTAAAAAAATATCAAAAAGACCAAAAAACTGCTTGATTCTATGTACAGATGCGTTCGAATGTAGTATAGTTAAACAAAAGGATACTGTATACAATGACGCAGGAGGCGTATTAAATGATTAAACCGGCCATAAAGAAAAATCTGTTTGAGGAAGTTTCGGAACAAATAATAAAATTGATAAAAAGCGGAGAATGGAATCCCGGAGACAAAATACCGGGTGAAATGGTTTTGTCCGAGAGTTTTAGGGTGAGTAGAAATTCTATAAGAGAATCACTTAAGGCTCTTGAGCTTACAGGAATATTGAGCTCAAAAGCAGGCAGAGGAACTTTTGTTTCAGAAAGGGCTGTGAGAAATATTAGAAACAGGGAGCTTGCCAGCCTAATCGAAGATGAGAGCTCGCTTGTGGAACTCATGGAAACCCGCCTTATGATAGAACCCGAGCTTGCATACCTGGCGGCGAAAAGAGCAACACCGGAAGACATAGAAAAGCTTGAGAATTCAATAAGAGTAAGCAAACAAGCATTGACAGACCATGAATACACAATAGAGATGGGAATGGAATTCCACACATTAATACGTGAAGCCTCACAAAACAGGATACTTGGCAATTTCATGAAGTCCATAAGTGAGCACTTAATGGCGCAAAGGGCGACAGCCATGTTGAAATACTTGGATAATTATGTGATAAACGTCGAATGGAATGAACATATGCAGATGCTTGAATATATAAAGGACGGCGAAGGCGAACTTATAAAAAAATACATGTATGATCACATATCGAAGTCTTTGCAGCTTATTGTAAATGGGGAAAAAAAAAGTAAAAAAGCGTAGAAAGTAGCAAGTGGAAAGTGGAAAGTGGAAAGCGGAAAGATAAAGACAAAGGCAAAAGAAAAGCAAAACACTTTTGTATTTGCGGCACACTGCAAAATACACATTGGCAGATGTCAGGCACCAGGAAAAGATTAAAGACAGCTTATTGCAAGCAATGGTAAATTGAATATAAAAGATTTTGGAAAAAGGATCTATTTGGGCAGGCACGCGAATGGGTCCTTTTTATATTGAGATGCATTTGGGTTTAGTAATTCTTTGTTTGTATTTGGCAAACACATTCCGGAATTCAAGATGAAGAGGTATTATCAGAAAATTATACACAATAATTGAATAATTCTACTTTACAAATACTGCATCGGTGTTGTATAGTATTATTGTAGGACAATCAAAGCAGTATAAAAGCAAAAACGGAAGAGGAGGAATTGTTTTTATGAACAAGACCAAGAAAGTCTTGGATCGCCTTATCTCGCTGCAAAACCTGGTTTCAATCGTTCTCATGTCAATTATTCCAGTTATGGTAGTAATTCAGGTTTTATTGAGATATGTTTTCCATGCACCGCTTATGGGAATAGAGGAGATAATGCTGTTTCCCACAATTTGGCTCTACATGCTCGGAGGGGCTATGGCTTCCCAAAAGAGAAATCACATTTCTTGCGGGATATTGACGCTGTACATAAAGAAAGATTTGAGCATGCAAATTTTTAATGTTGTAAAATGCCTGGTATCATTTGCTGTAAGCTTATGGCTTACTTATTGGGCATACTGGTATTTCTTGTACTCCCTTAAAACTTGGAAATATAGTGACCTTGTTGGGATTCCGATGTTTCTTGGAGAAAGCGCAATTTTCATAGGTCTGCTTCTTATGACATTGTATGCGGCTTCAGATCTGTACAAGGACAGCAAAATATTATTCAAAGGACGAAAACTTAAAGGGGAGGGAGATAAATAATGCTTACTATTGTACTTATTGATGTCATCTTGCTCGTATTTTTGCTGATGCTCAGCATTCCCTTGCCTTACTGTTTCGGCGGCGCTTTAATGTTCATGGCTATTTTTGGAGACATATCAATGAAAAGCCTTATGCTTTGGGGCTTCAATCAGATGATAAGTCCCATACTGCTTGCAAGTCCGCTATTCATACTGGCGGGTACGCTTATGGGCGGCACAGGAATTGCAAAGAACTTGCTTGATTTTGCCGATATATTCGTTGGAAGGCTAAAAGGCGGAATCGGAGTTGTAGCAGTAACAACGTGCGCAATAATCGGAGCAATATCCGGCAGCGGCTTCACAGGGGTTGCGGCTACGGGGCCAATACTCATTCCAAGGATGGTTGAACAGGGCTATCCCAGAGGTTATGCCACTGCCATGGTTACAGTATCGTCAGTTCTCGGACTGCTTATCCCGCCATCGGTAATAATGATCTTTTACGGTTGGGTAACGGATACTTCAATTCTGGCATGCTTCCTTTCAACAGTAGGGCCCGGAATTGCAATTGTAGTTTCATTTTCAATCATAAATATGGTTTGGGTTCGCAAGTTCCCGGACATTAAGATTGAAGCAAAAATGGAAAAGGGCGAGCGAATGAAGCGAAGCCTGAGGAGAACCTGGGTTGCAATACCTGCATTGGCTATGCCTTTTATAATACTTGGAGGAATCTACGGTGGAGTTTTCACACCTACCGAGGCTGCAGCGGTTGCGGCGGTAATATCTATTCCTATAGGCCTTTGGGTTTACAAAGAGCTTAAAATGGACAATTTCAAGCAGATGGTTTCCGATTCAGCTACATCGGTTGGAGCCATAATGACAATGATAATATTCACTCTTATGCTCAGCCAGACATATGTACTGCTTAGAGTTCCACAGGCTATAATCGAATTGTTATTTAACATTACTCAGAACAAGACCATACTTCTGATTATCATAAATGTATTCCTGTTTTTGGTAGGAATGATTGTAAACGATGTAACTGGAATGATTCTCGTAGCGCCGCTTTTGTTGCCGCTTGTCATTCAACTGGGAATCAGTCCTATTCACTTCGCAGCAATCATGGGAGTAAATCTTGCAATGGGTGGTGTAACACCGCCTTATGCCAGCATACTTTACTTAGGCATGAGGATAGGTAAATGTGAGTTCAACGAGATACTTAAGCCGACATTAGTATTTTTAATTTTGGGATATGTGCCTATAGTATTCCTTACTACATTCTGGCCGGGTCTCTCGATGTACTTGCCAACGTTAATGGGATTATCATAAAAAGAGGAGGAGTAATTAATGAAAAGATTTGCAAAATTATTTATGGTTTTGGCTTTGGTATTTTCACTGGTATTCAGTTTGGCGGCTTGCGGTGGAGGCGGCGAAGAGGCTGCAGATCCGGATGCGCCCGCGTTTGCTGAAAGAACTTGGAAAATTGGACACGTAAGACCTCAAGGAACATCAACAGACGATGACGTAAACAGTTTTGTTTCAAACCTTAATGAAAGCACTGAAGGAAATATGACTGTTGAAGTTTATCCTGCCAGCCAACTTGGAAACTACACAGTTGTTCAGGAAAGAGTTGGAATGGGAGACATCGAAATGCAATTGGCTCCTGCAGGAACAAGTGTCAACAAGGCTATGGGACTTTCAAGCGCACCATATCTTTGCGCAACATGGGATGAAGCAAGAGAAATGTACAAAAAAGGAAGCAAGCTTACAAATGCAACAGAAGAAATGTTTGCAGAGCAAGGCATCAAGCTTTTGGCTGGATATCCCAAATACTTTGGTGGAATCGCATTGGCTGTAGAGCCTGATTCACCTGGAGACGCAAGTGTTGACAAGGGAATCAAGATTCGTGTTCCTGGAATAAAATCTTACGAATTGACAGCAGGATCTCTTGGATTCATAGCTACACCTATAGCATACTCAGAAGCCTTCACATCAATGCAAACAGGAATCGTTGACGGAGTAATCGGATCAGGAGCAGAAGGATATTATGCAAGCTTTAGAGACCTTACAAAGTATTTCCTTCCTGTAAATGACCACTTCGAAATCTGGTGGCTGCAAATGAGCATGGATGTATGGAATGAACTTTCTCCCGAAGAGCAAGAAGCAGTAACTGCAGCAGCTGAAAAAATGGAAACAGACAGATGGGCTGTAGCAGAAGAAGAAACAGCAGAATTTGAAAAAGGACTCGAAGAAAACGGTACTGTAGTATATGAATTTACAGACGAAGAACTCGCAGGATTTGCTGATAAAGTCAGAGCTGAAGTATGGCCTGAAATCAAAGACGAGTATGGCGCTGAATTGTTTGACGAAATCACAGGAATGTAGAAATATTTGAAATAAGAGACAACTCCTCATTCACAGGCAGAAGTGGCGGCTTTAACGCCGCCACTTCCGTTATGTGATGACTAAGGATATTCCAAGGAAGTGCTAGAATGATAAAACCCCTTGTACGAAAAACACTGCATGAAGAAATAGTCAATCAAATAATGGACAGCATAAGGAAAGGGCATTTGGAACCGGGAAATCGAATAGATGGTGAAGCGGAACTTGCAAGGCAGTTTGAGGTGAGTAGAAATATAGTAAGAGAAGCACTCAAGTCTCTTGAACTTATTGGTGTTTTGCATACTGTAAACGGCAAAGGTTCTTTCATAAGTGCTGATGCCTTGTCCGGAATTGAGCTTATGCGAATGATCCGAATGATGAAGAATGAAAATTATACAAATGACCTTTTGGAATCAAGGGTCATGCTTGAAGGGGATATAGCATACCTTGCCGCTCAAAGGGCTACCCAAAAGGATATTGAGGATTTGTCCATTATAGAAAAAGAAACCGAGGAATGGATTAAAAAGGGATCATATAAAGTTCAGAATGGCCTCAAGTTTCACATGAAAGTTGCTGAGTGTTCAAAAAATCATATTATGCAAAATTTTTTGCGTTCGATTTCAGATGAGTTGACCGCGCAAAGAGGCCAGCTTATATTGGCCCACAAGAGCAATGACGAACTGATGCTTGAATTGAAAGAGCATATGTCAATGATCAGGTTCATAAAAGAGAAAAAACCCGAAGAAACAAAAAAAGTAATGCAGATGCATATAATGAGAGCCATGAGAATTCTGAAGGAATGCAAATAAGAAAATAAGAATTTTTTTTACATAAAATTTGAATAAAGAGCTCTATTATTCAATAAAAGATGAGCATGAACAGATACATCCATACTGAAACACAGAAAAGAAACATTAAAGAGCGAATATTTTTTTAAGATGCCATGTAGGACAATAGTACATACAAGGAGGATTATTAAATATGAAAAAACCGGTTTGGGCGATAATTGGCGGAGGGAACGGCGGACAATCCATGGCTGCCCATCTTGCAACTATGGGTTTTCAGGTAAGGATATATGATGTCAAGGAAGAAAATGTTGAGACAATAAACAAGCAGGGCGGAATACAATTTGAAGGTGGAGTTGTTGACGGTTTCGGTAAAGTTGAGTTTGCCACAATGGACATGGGCAAGGCGGTTGTAGGCGCGGACATGGTAGTAATAGTTGCTCCGGCTCTTTACCACAAGGACATAGCCACAAAAATGGCTCCCCATCTTGTTGACGGACAAATTGTATTCATTCATCCAGGCGCCACATGCGGATCCCTCGAAGTGAGAAAAGTTCTTGACGATGAGGGTTGCAAGGCTGACATAGTTGTAGGAGAAGCGATGTCTCTTTTGTATGCCGCCAGGAGTCCGAGATTTGGTGTAGCTTCTATTCTGGGAATAAAAGAGGAACTCATGGTAGCTGCAATGCCGTCGAACAAAACTAAAGACATGCTTGAAATACTTAATCTCGCTTTCCCTCAAATGTATGCCGGTGAAAATGTGCTTGAGACAAGTTTTGAGAACCTTAACTGCATGGTTCATCCCGGGCCTTCGCTTCTTAATGTAGCTCAAATCGAGTCTGGCAGGGATTGGAAATATTATTATGACGGAATAACCCCGACTATAGGTGCTTATGTTGAAAAAATGGATGCTGCAAGGGTTGAATTGGGCAAAGAATTCAACTTGAAACTTACAAATATTCTCGATTGGTATGTAAAGCTTTATTCTGCAAAAGGAGAAACTTTGACAGAAGCTGTAAACAATACAAAGGCATACGCGGACATTTCAGGACAAAAGACACTCAGAACGCGTTACATTCTGGAAGATGTTCCAATGAGTCTTGTTCCTCTTGCTGAGCTTGGTAAGGTTGCCGGAATAAGGCAAGACATGGTTGAGACAATGATCGACCTTGGTGAATATCTTATGGGAGAGGAATTTAGAAAAAATGGCAGGAATGCCGCAGCTCTTGGAATAGAGGGGATGAGTGTCGAAGACCTGTTGCAGTATGTAACTACAGGTAAAAAGTAATAATATCGATCAATAAACAGCAGCTTAATGTTTTGTGTAAATTAAGCAGCATAAGTTAATTGCAATGCAAAAGGGCAATTAGCACTATTCAAAATCCACTATCATAAAAAAAGATTGAAAAACAGGCTGGAACCCTATATAATTAAATGTAGGACAAACAAACAATTAATATTGTGTGAATAGACTTTGCACAATAAAAATCAAGTATTGATGTCGGACAACAGTACATAACAGGGAGGATATAAGAATGAAGAAAAAAGTTTGGAGCATAATAGGCGGAGGAAACGGCGGGCAATCTATGGCTGGTCATCTTGGAACAATGGGATTCCCGGTCAGAATTTATGATATAAATGAGGAAAATATAAATGTTATAAATGAGCAAGGTGGAATCAAATTCGAAGGTGGAGTCGTAGAAGGTTTTGGAAAAGTTGAATTTGCTACAATGGATATGGAAAAAGCCGTTACGGGAGCTGATATTGTGGTCGTAGTGGCACCTGCTCTTTATCACGGAGCCATAGCAAAGAACATGGCACCATATCTTTCGGACGGTCAGTTTGTATTTATACATCCGGGAGCCACATGCGGTTCTCTTGAAGTCAGAAAGGTTCTTGACGATGAAGGATGCAAGGCGGACGTGGTAATAGCAGAGGCTATGTCGCTTCTTTATGCATGCAGAAGTCCCAAGTTCGGAACTGCTTCAATCAAAGGCATTAAAGAGGAATTAATGGTAGCAGCCATGCCTTCAAACAAAACGGACGAATTGCTTGCAATAATCAACGAGGCTTTCCCGCAGATGTTTGCAGGAAAAAATGTTTTGGAGACAAGCTTTGAGAACTTAAATTGCATGATGCATCCTACTCCGTCTCTGCTCAATGCAGCTCAGATAGAGTCGGGCAGGGACTGGCTTTACTATTACGATGGAATTACGCCTTCAATCGGCGCCTATGTCGAGAAGATGGACGCAAGCAGAATAGAGCTTGGAAAGAAATACGGTCTTAAACTCACTTCAATGCTGGAGTGGTATGACAAGCTTTACTCGGCAAAGGGTGATACACTCAGCGAAGCCGTAAAGCAATGCAAAGCTTATGCCGGAATAGCAGGTCAAAAGACCATGAGAACACGATATATTCTTGAGGACGTTCCAATGAGCCTTGTTCCTCTTGCAGAACTTGGAAAGGCTGCCGGAGTAAGACTTGATATGGTTGAAACTATAATCGACCTTGGAGAGTTTATGATGGACGAGGAATTCCGCAAAAATGGAAGAAATGCAGCAGCTCTTGGAATCGAGGGCATGGATAAGGAACAAATCATCAAATATGTAACAACAGGAGAAAAGTAAACATATAATGAAGCAATCTTTTAAGTAATCCTTTTCATACTTGCAGGCGGGAAGCCATTAGGCCTTCCGCCTGTTTTTTTTGCGTAAAAGCAAAATGAATAAAAGTAAAAGGGGTTATGCAGAACAGCCGTATAATTGCGCATAATATGAGCATAATCCTGCTAAACATGAAAGAATTTGTTGCAATTGTTCACAGGTTTGATATAATATCAATTATATAAAATATATAATTAAATATTTAATTAATTATTAATAAGGAGGCGTAACTTTTATGGCTGAAAGCGCTGTTTCCATATTTTCTAAAAGAAACGAAAAGACGATTGAGGAAAACAGGGAGCTTGTTGAAAACAGCAAGATATTTTTTGAGTATATTATGTCTTTCGTTGACAGTAAAGATTACGTAATTGTATTGACGGACAAAAATGCAAGAGTCGCGGAAATAGTTGGCGGGAAGTACGTCATTAAGAAATCCCAAAAGGAATTGAATTTTGTCAAGGATGCCGTTTTATCCGAAGATTGCGTAGGAAATACAGCGATTACAATGGCGATAAAAAAAGATAAGCCTGTTCAAATTTGTGGCGATGAACATGAAAATCCCGCTCACAGGCATCTCTCCTGCTATGCAGCTCCTATAAAGTTCAATGGAGAAACTTTGGGGGTAATATGTATAACTGAGTATAATCCTCAAAGAAGAGAATCTCTTTTGGGGATGGTTCTAGCATCCGCAAGGGGAATTGAAAATCAAATAAAGAACAAGCGAAAGACACGTCTCATAAATGAACAAAGCAAGTATCAGAATGTCATAGTGGAAAGCATAAATGAAGGATTCATAACGCTTGACAGGGAAGGCATTGTCACCTATATAAACGAAAGAGGAGCACGAATACTTTGTATAGACAAACACAAGAGCATAGGAAAGCACATAAATGATCTTGTTCCCTTCGAACCGGTTGTAATGAAAGTTTTCAAAACTGGAAAAGGATATAAGGACAAGGAGTATATTTTAGAGAATGTCGCAGGCAAGAAGATGCATCTTCTCAAGACAGCCACTCCAATAAGAGATGAAGATGGAAATATCACCGGAGTAATAGATATTTTCAAGGAAATAAAATACGTAAGGAAGATTGTAAACAAGATGGTTGGCGCCAAGGCCAATTTTACCTTTGATGATTTGATCGGCGACGATGAAAAGCTGAATGAATGCAAAAGAATAGCAAAAATCGCTTCAAAAAGTTCTTCCAGCATTTTGATTGAGGGCGAAAGCGGAACGGGGAAAGAACTCTTTGCGCATTCAATCCACAATGCCAGCAATAGAAGGGAAGGGCCTTTCATTGCAATAAATTGCGCTGCAATACCAAAGGAATTGATTGAAAGCGAGTTGTTTGGATATTCGGCAGGGGCATTTACGGGAGGCGTTAAGGGAGGTCGCCCGGGCAAGTTTGAGCTTGCTGATGGAGGCACTATTTTCCTCGATGAAATCGGAGACATGCCAATTGGTACCCAGGCAAAGCTTTTAAGGGTTTTGCAAGATAGAAAAGTGGTCAGGGTTGGAGGAGATTCGGTTTTCAATGTGGATGTTCGAATAATATCTGCAACCAACAAAAATTTGGCTGAAGAATGCAAAATGAATAATTTCAGATGGGACATATATTACAGACTCAATGTATTGACAATAAATATACCACCGCTGAGAGAACGAATTTCAGACATAAGGAAGATAACAAGGCATTTAATTGAAAAGATCAACAACCGTTTGGGCACTAATGTTCATGGAATATCGGAAGATGCTTTGGTAATCCTTGAGGCAAATGAATGGAAGGGTAATGTTCGAGAACTTGAGAACCTGTTGGAAAGAGCCATAAATATTTGCAAGGGGGAAATAATAGGAATTGAATATTTCCCGCAGGCGTATATTGCAAATGTTGATGATACTTGTTTAAACAAGACGGAAGACGGTGGGATAAGCACTCTTGGGGCTATGGAAAAGAGGATGATAGAAAAGTCACTGAATCATTTCGGAGGCAATATTTCAAAAACATCCAGGGCTTTGGACGTCAGCAGAAACACACTATACAACAAGATAGAGAAATATAAAATAGCAGTAAATCAATAAGCGGAAGTGTTCAAAAAGTGAGCGGTGCTAAAATTTTGAGCACACCAACAAATGCCTTGCAATAGCAGAGCCGATATGGAGGCCGGAAACATTATGCTCAAAATTTGAGCATAATGTTTCCGGCCTGATTGAAATAGTATTGAGGGCAAAACCCGGTAAAAAAAGCCGGAAAGCCTGAAAACAGCG
>CAZXWC010000046.1:0-12740 GCA_964644525.1 uncultured Peptostreptococcaceae bacterium | reverse complement strand
CGCCAAGTTCGGGGTAGCTCTTTGCGCTCTTTTGTGAAAGGAAGACTATTGCGTCCTCTAAGACTTTTGGGTCTTTTGTTATTTCGGTCTCCATAATTCTTTGGCAAGCGGGGCCTGTGTCCCTGTCGAAGTTTGTAAGGAAGTAGGATATGCCAAGCTCGTAATTGTCGTCTTTTACCAGGATGTATTTCTCGACATCGTACCCTGCCAGGTCGCAGAGACCCGCCAATGTGTACATATTGAGAAAGGCCCTGAGGTCGCAAAGGCAGACTATGTCTGCAAGTTTGTCCACGGCAACTACCAGCTTTTTCTTTTGACCTCTTCTTTCAAATGTTTCGAAACGGCCGGTTTCTATGTCTCTAAATACTCCCCTGAAGTATTTGTTGTTGAGGTGGAAATTGACATGGCCCTCGGGTGAAATTTTTATTTCGTCGAATATATTTGTGTTCCTGTCCATGTAGGTCTTTACCTGGCGGGCCAGAACAAGCGGCTCGGCGCCGTGCTTGGAAGCAATTTGCATGCATATGTTGGTATGGAAGTCTCCATGGTCGGGATTGGGCGATGTCCTTATTTCTATTTTATCCAAAAGGCTTCCGCAGTCTACTACGTCCTCAAGAGACTGGGCAATTAAACGTTTTGTTTTTTCTTTAATCGTTTTCATTTTTCAACACTCCTCGCTTTGCGTCTATGGTTGCTTGAAAAACCTGGAGACCAGTGCCTCCTATGTATGCGCTGCTTGCAACCAGACTTCCGCTTTGGATTAAATTATTTCTATGTTGAGTTCGTTTACAGATTGGCCAAGCCCTTTCAGGCTCATTTCGTAGCGGATGAGGATGTTTCCTTTTATATTGTCGTCAAGACCATAATACAACTCTCTGGTCAAAATTTCAAGCTTGAAAGTGCCGTTTGGGGTGACATAATCCGAAGTGTGGCGTTTTCCCTTTTCAAACTCCATGCGCATCCTTGCGCTTCCAAAGCGATTCAGGGTTATTTTGCGGTCCTTGAGCTTTAGAGTTGTTGTGGCTCCCTCCATTCCGGAAATTTCCGATTCCTCGTAAACAAGATAGTCGGCTCCTCCCTTTCGGTAGTGCTTTCCCTCTGTGGTCACCTCTATTATTTCCGCTTCTTCGCCCGCTCTTTTTATTTTTCCCTTTATTTTAAGCATTATCTCTTTCATAATTTTCCTCTGGTTTCAGATGTCAGTTGTCAGTCGTCAGCTGTCAGTAGTCAGCTGTCAGTTGTCAGGAAATGCAAAAGCATTAAAACAAAAACATCAAAGTGATTATTTCTTTTGCCGTCTTTGTTTTTGTGTTTTTAATCTTTCTTCTTAATCTCTCCTGATACCTGACATCTGATATCTGTTTTTCCTGATATCTGACATCTGTTCTTTGCTTTTGTCTTTTCTTTCCACTTTCCACTTTCCACTTTCCACTTTCTACTTATTCTTTTCCAATGCCAATTCCACCAATCGGTCTATAAGGTCTCTGTATGGAAGGCCCGTGTTCTGCCAGAGCATTGGATACATGCTGAATTTGGTGAATCCCGGCAATGTATTTATTTCGTTGATGTAGACATCCCCACAGGTTTTGTCAAGCAGGAAATCGACTCTCGAAAGACCTGTGCAGCCCAAAGCCTTGTATGCCCGGGTCGCCATATTTCTTATTTTGTCGGACTCGTCTTCCGCCAGGTCGGCCGGTATAATAAGTCCGGATTTTGCCTCTTCGGAATACTTTGCAGCATAATCGTAAAATTCGTGGGAGGGCATTATTTCCCCCAGAACTGAAGGCTGGGGCTGGTAGTTGCCAAGCACTGCGCACTCTATTTCGCGGGCGTCTATTCCCTTCTCGATGAGTATTTTCCTGTCGTGCCTGGCGGCTTCCAAAAGGCCGTCCATCAGCTCGGACCGCTTATGGACTTTTGTTATGCCCACGCTTGAGCCCAGGTTTGCGGGCTTTATGAAGAGAGGATATGCAAGGGATGCGGACTCCACTTTTTTTATGCAAGCCTCTTCTTCGGAAAGGTCTTCTCTGTAAATTACTGTGTAGGGAACTACCGGCAAATGCTTAAATTCAAGCAGCTGCTTGGCCAAGACCTTGTCCATGCAAGCGGCGGAAGCCAAGACTCCGCAGCCCACGTATGGAACTTTGGAAAGCTCAAGAAGTCCTTGCAGTGTTCCGTCCTCGCCCATGGGCCCGTGAATTACAGGAAAAACCATATCCATTTTTTCGCCCTTTATTTTACCGGGCATTTTTATGGAAAAAAGATTGTCTTCTCGTCCGTTTATTGAAAGCAATTCGGCTTTTTCTTCCCAATTTCCATTTTCAATGTCGGCATAGTCTCCGTCGAAATACATCCACCTTCCCGACTTTGTTATTCCTACCGGAAACAAGGCGTATTTGTCCGGATCCGCCGCCCTTAAAACCGATGCGGCCGTCATGAGGGACACTTCATGCTCTTGGCTCATTCCTCCGAAGACTACTGCAAGATTCATCTTTTTCATTTGGCTCGCTCCTTTCCGCTCAGCGGCGGTTTGCTTTTTTCAATATATGTTTTTCTTTTTTTTTCTGAATATCCTGATTGTCTCTTCCATGTCCCTTATGTGTTTTTCGGCTTTGGTCTTGGCAACTTCACCCTGGCCCTTCCTTATTGCTTCAAGTATTTCCCTGTGCTCTGATAGGAGCTGCTTGAAGTCGTCGGATTCGGAGAAGAATACTACTCTGAACCTTTGAACCTGCTCCTGCAGACCCTGGGCTATGTGTATAAGCTTTTTATTGTGGGTGGATGCGAATATGGCTTCATGGAAGGCCTTGTCCTTTTCCATCATGCCTTCTCTGTTCGATGCCTCAACAAATTCTTCAAACTCGGAAAGGACCTTTTCAAGCACTTCGAGTTCTCCGTCGCCCCTTCTTTCGGCCGCAAGAAAGGATGCAAGCCCCTCGAGGACTCCCCTTACTTCCAATACGTCAAGCACGTCCTTTATGGACATGTCTGCGACATAGGCGCCTTTTCTGGGCACCATGGTAACCAGGCCCTCCAGCTCGAGCTTTCTTATGGCTTCCCTTATGGGGGTCCTGCTTACTCCAAGCTGCTCTCCCATTTGAAGCTCCATGAGTCTCTCTCCCGGTTTAAATTCCCCTTTTAATATGGCTGATCTCAAATATTCAAAAACAACTTCCCTCAAGGGCTTGTAGTTTTGCAGTTTGATTTTTCCGGCACCTGTATTCATTCCTTCTCCTCCTTGCTGTAAGCGGTAGATATGTATGTCTGTCTGTAAGTTTTTTTAAGATTTTTGTAGGCTTTGCTGGCGCGGCCGTAATCCTTGAAAAGGCCGAAAACGGTGGGCCCGCTTCCGCTCATCAGGGCTCCCCGGGCTCCGAATTGCATCATTTTTTTCTTTATTTCCCCTACTGCCGGGTGCAGCGCAAGCGTTACATCTTCAAGACGGTTGTAGAGATTGTTGGAAAGTCCCTTTATGTCGCCATCCGCCATGGCCTTTATTACTGCTTGGGCGTCCGGGTGCAAATTATTTTGTTTAAGGTCGAGCTTGCCGTACACCCTTGAGGTTGATACAGCTATGTTGGGTTTTGAAAGGAGTATGTAGCCCTTTTTAAGACCCTCTACGGGTGTAAGGCTCTCCCCTATTCCCCGGGCATGGGCGGCCTTGCCGAGAAGGCAAAATGGTACGTCGGCTCCTATTTTACGGGCCTCTTCCATAAGCCTTTCTAGGGAAATGCCAAGCCCAAGGCCTTCGTTAAGAAGGCTAAGCACTGCGGCGGCGTCGGTGCTGCCACCTGCCAGTCCAGCTGAAACGGGAATTCCCTTTTGTATTGAAATATCTATCCTTTTGTCTATATTGCACAATTCCTTAAGGGCCAATGCCGCTTTGAATGCAGTGTTGGTCCTCCCTTTCGGCACGTACGGCAGATTGGTGGCAAGCTTTATCTTGTCGCCCCTTGAGATTTTTATTTCTATTGAGTCCCATAGATTTATCTGCTGCATTACCGTATTTATTTCGTGGTAGCCGTCAGGACGCTTGCCTTCAACGTCCAGAAAAAAATTCACTTTTGCTCTTGCTTTTCCTTTTATTATAATAAGACTCACCTCTCGGGCAATGGTGTAATTTTTAATACTTTATACTGCATACAAAGTTCTGTATTATCTATTATATCAAAAAAAAGAAAGAAAGCAGGAAAGAATTCCCGCTTTCTTTTTTTTATTCTATGTTTTCGCTTTATTTTATTGCATTAAGAAGCTTGTAGAGAAGGGCCGCAACTTCGGCTCTTCTTGTACTGGCCTTTGGATTAAGGTTGCTTCCGTCTCCTGCTACCAGTCCTTTTTCAAGCAGAACCGATATGCTTTCTTTTGCATATGCCGAAACCTCGGACGCATCTTCAAATCCGTCGATTTCTATGCCTGTGCTTTTGTCTATTTGATCTGTGTAATCTGTTGCCGAAAGCGCTCTTCCAAGTATTACCATCATATCCTGCCTGGATATTTCGCTGGTCGGGCTGAATTCGCCGTTTCCTTTTCCGTTTATTATTCCCAGGTCTTTTGCCGCAGCAACCGCTGCAGCGTAGTAGGCGTCTTTTGCAACGTCGGTAAAGCTTTCCACCAATTCTCCTTCAAGTTCAAAGAAGTTTGCAACGAGCAAAACGAAGTCGGCTCTTCTTATGCTGTTTCCGGGTGCGAATTCCGTATCGGACATTCCATTTATTACTCCTCTTGCAGAGAGCGCCTCTACGGCTTCCTTAGCCCATTCGAATGCTGACATGTCTTCGAATGTCTTGCCTGAGAAGGCCACCGAGTAATGACTTGTGTGGTTTGTCTCGAGCACTATGGATCCTGTTTCAGAGTTGTAGGAGCTTGATGTAAGCGGAATTATGTTTCCGTCATCGTCTATGAAGACAGCTATCACTCTGTGGCTGTCGGCCTTTTCCTCTTCGGTCAAAGTATAGGGAATTGAAATTTTTATTTTTTCTTTTCCGCTTTTCCACTTTATTTTTTCTCCGCCAACTGAGATGTTTATGTCGATTACGGGTTTACCTTCGAGAAGCTTTTTGTCATCATCGGACAGGTCGAGATCATCGGGATCCACCTGGCTTATGCCGACTGATACGTCTTCTTCCGGGTCCTGGTCAAACATTGCATCATGAAGCTCAACCGTTCCGTCCGGGGTTTCCACCTCGAGTATCTTGTCTTCTTTTTCAAAGAAGGTCTTGGGTATTTCCTGGACGTATTCTCCATCGGTCTTTTCTTCAATTTTTACCTTTGCAACCATTTTGCCCTGATTGTTTTTCTCTGCTTCCTCAAGAGCGTCTGCCAGCGGATCAGCCTCTTCTACCGGGGCCGCAACTACTGCTCCTCCTCCGCCACTGCCTGAGCTCGCCTTTCTGAAGGCAGGCGTTATGGTTACGGGAAGTGTTCCCATTACAAAGGTTGTTGTGGATCTTGAAGCGTTTGCAAGCTCTAAGTCGTTTCCGCCCCCGTCGACTGCATTCCATGTTCCAAGCTTGTAGCCCGAAGCTGGATTTGCCCTTATTGTTACGGTCTCGCCCTCTTCCGCCTTAGCGGCGTTTGCCGAGCCCGATCCATTGTCTACAGTCTCGAATTCAATGTCGTATAGAGGGACCACGCTTGCTGTGACCGCGTTGTCTTCGCTTGCGCTGTCCATTGTTGCGGTCCAAGGTCCGTCCTTTGGAGTTTCCAAGGCGCTGAAGCTTGTGAGGGCGGTGCCTGTTATTGCTTTTACCCTGTGGTCCTGGTCAGGGGTAAGGGTCAGTACATATGATGCACCCTCGATTATTTTCCCATCGTACTCGTCTGGGTCAATCGATATTGACCAGTCCGCTCCGTCAAGCGCCGTGGTTGTCACTGCGTATTCAACCATATCTATGAAGAAGGCCTCTATGGTCAGCGTGGATGAGTTTGCCCTGAGATTGTTTATTTCAATCGTTTTGCTTATTATTTTATTTCCATCGCTGTCTTGCGCTATTTGCCCGTTTATTTCCCAATGGTCCATCATCTGTCCGTCATCGGGAGAGGCAATTATTAGCAGGTCTGTGTTTCCACCTACGTCTGCAAAACCGCTTTCAAACTCTACATCATCGGTTGTGGCCGAGATTATGCTTCCCTCTCCTGCTCCCACTCCGTAGTTTACGGTGTAGCTTGTTTGCGATATTAGCTCGACCTTGGCGTCTATATTGGCCGAAATGTCGTCGAATGTGTATGTCTTGTCTCTGGTGTCGTTTACTGCGTTGTCTATTGTCCATTTGTCAATCATGAATCCGGAATCCGGAACTATTGTCATCTCAAGGCGGTCGCCTTGACACACGTCTATGCTTATAGTGTCGGCTTCGTCTTCAGATGCAAGCTGGCCCCTTGAGACTTCCACATCAAATGCGTCATAGAGCACGTAGCTTATTCCCGCGCGGGCTCCGTAGTCAAGGTCAATTGCAAAGTCGGTGCTTTCTGCAAATGCAGCCTGGAGCGACAGGTCGCTTCCAAGTTCTGCTACAGCAAGGACCACTCCGTTTTCTGTAAATTCATCCGTTCCTGTCATGGTAAAGCCTGCAAATGCATAGCCGTGGTCGGGATGGGCCGTAAAGACGACTTCCGAACCGCCCGGCACTGCTGAAAGGTCTTGTGTCTCCACTCCGTCTACTGTAACTGTTATGCTTCCGTTTTCGGCAATATTTTCTATCTGGTAGGTGTTTTGCACCGTATCAAGAAGTATGCCCGTGTTGCCTGTTATGTCGAATCTGTAGCCCTCGTCTCCAACAGGGATTTCGACGCCGTTTACTGTCCAGGCCGCACCTTCAGCCTCGCTGTAGCCGGCCTTGATTTTTACCAAAACCTCGGTATCTCCGACTATTTGGGCTCCGGATGCCACCGTCTTTTCTGCAAAGGGATTTTCAGTGTCTCCTGTGGCATAGGTGTATATAGCCTCCATGTTGTCTGAGAAGGTGAGAACATAGCTGTCTCTTTCAAACACTGCCCTAAGAGTTGTGCTTACTGCTGGCATCTGGTATTGAAGCGTGCTTGTCCCGTCGCCGTTAAGGTTTCCTGTTCTTACCGAGGGATTGCCCGGTTCGTTTATTCTCCACTCCTTGAAGCTGTATCCCGCAGCCGGCGTGGCGGTAAAGGACATCTCTGCTCCCGAGTTTACGTTTCCTCCGTTTACAAAGGCTGTGTTGTTGTCGCAGACAACGCTTCCTTCGCCCTCGACCGCTGTTGTCAGTGCCGTTTTAGCTTTTCCGAATGTGACTGTGAGTGTTGTATCTTCGGCATTCATCGTGTATGAAAGCCTGGTCTTTGTTTCATTGAACATTGAATCGTCAAGTTCTATGGGAGCTCCTGTGTCTGTTACAATTGCCCTCCAGGAGTCAACCTCGTACCCGTCGTAGGGGCTGGCGTAAAGCAAAAGCTCGGTAGCTGCGCTGAACTCATCCGCTTTTCCATCATCAGAATTGGAAAGGGTTATTGTCCCTACTGTCATGTCCTTGTAAAGGTCCATCTCAGGGCTCACCAGATAGGTCTGGCCTATTATTGTGTAGATTCCGTAGATGTATTTTATTTCGTAGTTGTTGTAGGCGGTGCTGTCTGTAGAGCTTGATCCCCGGCCGTATATGGTGTAGTTGCCCGGCTCTGTATCGTTTGTGAGAGCCACGTAATTTCCGGCTGTGTTTCTTGCCTCTACTATTAGGTTGAGGTCTGCAAGCTCTTCTTCAGGAGCCATGCTTCCTTCTGACAATTCAAGCACCGGTTGGTGTCCATCCTCGACAAAGCCCTTTCCTACGCCAGCTTCATCTCCATCTTTGTGGCGGGCCAGAACGGATATGTTCCTTCTGGTAACTATAAAGTTTCTCTCAGCAACCGCATCTCCATTGTGTTTGGCCACCAGGGTATAGCTGCCTACGTTTCCTGTAGCAAATTTTCCGTTTTCATCAAGCGTCACGATATTGCCGTTTATTTCGTACGTCACGCCCGAATCGACTTCGGATATAGATGTTGTTCCGCCGCTGTTTGAAAGGCTCTTGAGCGAGGGCTCTATGCTTTCTCCATATACATACTCTGTGGACTGTCCGTCTTCATCTTTAAGTAAAAGCTGATATCCGCTGTCGCCAACAAGGAAGGTTGATGTTTCTTCAACGGAAAGGGATTTGAAAACCCTGTTTCCTCCGTAGTAGGCGCTTACTTCGTATACTCCGGCCGGAAGCTCATCTACGTTTACCTCCGCTCTGGTGACCGATTTTCCATCTTCGGTTACCGAATCGGCAACCAGGGCCTTGGTGTACTCAGCGCCGTATTCGGTTCCGTCCATTGTAAATGTTACATTGCCGCTTGGCGCGTTGTAGTGGTTTGTGTCCTTTGAAAGGAATTCAAGAGCTATAAGGACTCCGGTTCCTTGGGGATCGTTGTCGTTGTCGTATGTTGTTGATGTGAAGCTGCCCTCAAGAATTTCAGGCGTCCTCTTGCTGTATTTTGTCTCGAAGGGCTCAGTATATGCCGAGATGTAGTAGTTGTCCCCCCTGGACTCGTCGAAATAGACCATGTTGGTCCTGCATCTGTATAAGGCTTCGTCAGATGAGCCCGATGCGGTGAAGGTTATTGTATCCTCGTTCATGCCCGGGATATCTGTCCACACTCCGTTTTCGAGTTTCTGCCATTTGTAGGACACTCCTTCGGAGTAGTCTGAAATGTTCAAAACTTCGGCCTCAACTGATGATATTGAGTCGGGGAATATTCTAAGGCTTCCGTCCTCGTCGAGTCCGTTTATTGAATACTGGGGATATCCCCTGTCCGTTTTTGTCCTAAGCGTCACTACCTGGCTGGGTATGCTGCTTGTCGGAAGCGATGAGCGGACCGTCTGTATCTGGTACTGATAGTCCGTATAAGGACTAAGATTGGTGTCGATGTATTCAAAGTGGTATCTTCCGTCTTCTTCGTTGTATGTTCCGTCGGTCATTGGAACGAATGCAAGCTCGTAGCTTCCCGACCCGTCCGGGAATTCATAGTAGCGATAGATCTGGAAGCCCGCTATAAGCTTATCGTAGGTCCAGTCCAAGGCTATCTGTGTGTCTGTAGTATCCTTTACGTTTTGGTCAAAATCCTCAGGAAGTGGCGCAGGGGCTGTTACGTCCATGACCAGGTAGTTTACTACCGGGAATTGCACCTTTCCGTCGTCATAAAGATAGGAGAATATTCTCCAACAGTATCCGTATCCGTATTCCTCGGCCTCTATGGGCATGTTTTGTATTTCACCCGAGAAGCTGTTTCCGGATGTTGATGTGTGAACCCAGCCGCTTCCGCTTTCGGACCCGAAGGTCACTCCAACCTTTACGCCTCCGGCTCCGGCTCCGGCCTTAGTTTCGAATTTAGTTGAAACGGTGTAGCTGTTTGACTCTTCCGATGTCATGCTTATTTCCTGGCCTATGGATGAGCCTCCCTCGTTGCTGCTGAAGCCAACTCTTGCAGGGGTGCCTTCATACTCTATGGCCTTGAGGTATCCGTTTGAGCTTGACGGATAAGACGAAAGGTCTCCAAGCTCATGTGTCAGGACGGTTCCGGCTATTTGGGGAAGAACGTCGTAGTCCTTGGCTATCTGCTCGTACTTGTCAAGACTTATCATTTGAACAGCCGCTATGTGGGGCATGTTTACAGTCATCTTCTGTTCTGTATATGTTCCGTCTCCGTTTGCCGTGAAAGCGGTGTACTCGTAAACCTCAAGCGGTATGGAGTAGAAGGCAACCATGTCCTCGCCCGCAGTGGCGCTGTAGGATATGGTCTGCTCCATTGTCTGCATTGTCTCTGCCTCATGAGTGAATCCGGCAGTTATGGACTGTTCCGCCTCTGCGCTTGCGACAGTAACCCCGAAGACCTTGAATTCCTGCTCTACGCTTACGTAGGCCCCGGCCTCTATTGTGGAGTTGTAGGTTTCTCCTCCGCCGCTGCCCTTGGTCGACGAGTATCCTGTTGTAGACTCGGCATAGCTTGCCGAAAGGTCGTCACGATTGAGAAGGTCGCCGGCGTATGGCGGAGATGCCAATACCGCTAAAACCTCCGGGTCTGTATATGTAAAATAGTGGGAGCCCTGTCCCGGTTCATATACCATGTAGGATGTGTCAAAATCCGTGTTGGGCATGCATACCGATGTCGCCTGGTCCTTTTGATAGTATGCACTTGCCGCATCGTTACTGTCTATTGTCATCATCACGGTTTCGCCAGGTGTGTATTTGCTGCAGTTGTCAGTTGATGCCACTTCGGGACGGTAGGACTTCTTGCCTATCCATCTGTGCCACCAGTTCTTGTAGTATGACTCCCATACTATTGTCTTATCGGTCATTTGCTCGACTGTGGAAACCTTCTGTTTCATTGTGGCTATAGTTTCGTAGCCGGTCCCCACAAGGTCTCCCGAAACTGCTCCGTACTCAACAAAGTACTCCGCATTTGCATGTTCGCCGCCCTGGTCACCCCATTTCTGGTCGAGGGCCGCCACGATTTCCAGGCCGTCGTCGCCATAGTTTATGAGAAGGCTGTCAAGATAAAGATAGGCGCTCTCTGTAAGGCCCCTCTTTATTATGTCCAGATTTGCAGGACAAAGGGGCATTGAAAAGAAGGTTTCTCCACTTCTTCCTATTCCCATGGCCTCGTTTTCATAGTTTCCTTCGTTGTCTTTTGCAAAGAGCTTGAAGTTTTTTACGGTGTTTGCAACAAAGGAAATTCCGTTCCAGCTGTAGATTGCCACGTATCTTGAAGTGACGTTGTTTTCAATGTCCTTGTCATACTGGCCCCCGAGAACCAGAACCTCTTCTCCGCTGCCTGTTATGTCTCCAAAAGCGAAGGAAGCCCTTACTATCTCCGAGTCTCCATAGTCAAGGTCGAATTCCTGAGCGTCCTGAAGCATATCTCCCTTGGATCCGAACATTACGACAGCCTTGCTGCCATTGTTTTTGTCGGGTCCGTAATAGTATCCCCAGCTGGCTCCCAGGTCGCATATTCCGTCCTCATTGAAGTCGCCCGACACGAGAGAAACCATGTTTGAAACATATCCACTCTCCTTGAGTGAGTATGTCCATGCTATATCCCACTGGCCAGAGGACAGGTAGGCGTCCGCGACCTGGTCCGTCTCTATCTTCTGCTTATATACAAGGATTCTTGAGTTGCCCAGCTCGGGTACAAAGACCGCGACCTCGTCTATTCCGTCTCCGTCGTAGTCACCCGTTGTTAGCTGCATATAGTTTTGCATGAGGTAGGAGTCGGATGCAAAGTCCTCATTTACTTCCTCTATTGATCCGGATGGATTTCCTATGGACCCGCTTGTGGAAATAAGCTCCTTTTCGTCTCCAAGAGCGCCTGTCAGGGTGTCTCCAAAACGCATGTAGAGGCCTCCGTGCTCGTCAAGATCTCCCGCATAGAGCATGGCCATCTGGGAGGATTGGCAATCCGAGTTTCCATCGAAATTTCCATTTGCGACCTTGGACGCCGCAAAACCCATGTCCTGACCACCCGGTATGGATAGCGCGGTATCTACCTGGTAGTTATCCTCCTGCAGGTAGGACTTGTTTCCAGCCCCGCTATCACCTTCCAGATAGTCATAGTCTCCGCTAGTGGTTGATGTTCCGGTAGCAAGAATTTTCGAATCGCCGCTTTCCATTATTCCGGCCGCATCGTCGCTGCTGTTGTTTCTGTGTCCGTATATGGTTCCTTCGAGTTGGTTGTTTATTACTTCGCTCTCAAAGGCAGTACTTGTAGGAATACATAAATCAAGATTATTTGTATCCTGGGCAAGCCCCAAAACATAGAGCTCGCTTACGGGGTTTACGGTCATTGTGTTTTTACCGTAGGGGTTTGATGTATCGTCCGCGTCAAAGCCTTCAGGGGCCTCGTTGGTGTCTATTCCAAGGGCGCTCAGGGCATCCATTTCGGATATGCCTGCGCCTTCTGCAGCCCAGGCGTTGCCAAATAAATCACTGGGCAAAAGCGAAACAATCATAAGAAAAACCATGACAATCGATAAAATTCTTTTCTTCATATTCTCCTCCATTTTTATTTGATTTTTTACAGATAATAGCTCAATTTCAACTTGTAATTTGAACAAAAAAAACGGCATCCGATTTGCGCAGTTTCTTTTTATGCGCAAATCCAAATGGCGGCCTTGCTCCGTCCCCCTTTAAACTATGTATTCATTTTCTTTTTTAGTAAATTTTATTTTTGGTAAACATTGTAAAATTAAAAGTGTGGTCCTCTAATTACAATTTATTTTTCCATAAATAGATTGTAATCTCATTTAAGGAGTTTGCTCAATGTGAAAATGCAAATGACTACTTTTGTCAGTCCTTTTTCAACATCTATGCGTTCGTTAATGCAATGCGATAAATTCGATTGCTTTTACTTATACTTTAAAATAGATTATATAATTAAAAGAATTTTTTTACAATATTCAATCTAATTAAAAACAAAGGCAATAACCCCTATGATTGTTGCTTTTAAAGGGTTTTGCCTTTGTTAAAAATTTGTTGATTTTTTTCAATTTTCTTTTTGTTTAGGCTATTTTTTGTCAAGAATCTCTTTTATGCTTTCCAGTCTCTTTTCGAGATAGCTTTTCTCTTCTTCAAGATATTCCTTTTCATCTACGGGCTCGGTTTCGTAATAAGCCCCGGCTCCACGTCCGAAATAACCTCTGTCTGCGCCGTAGAATCCGCGACCTCTGGCCCCACGGCCAAAAAAACCTCTTCCGCCTC
>CAZXWC010000045.1:0-13046 GCA_964644525.1 uncultured Peptostreptococcaceae bacterium | reverse complement strand
AAGCCTATGATGATCTTCAGATGAAGTTCTCTGAAAGATATGAATAGTATTTACAAAAAACTCTTTACACTACCAAAGATGATATTGACACAATGTTAAGAAATTGCTATCATGTAGATACAATAAAAGAAATATGATGAATCAATCACATGACTGGCGGAAGTGGAATAAACCACATGGAGTGTGATTTAAACAAAGCCGACCGCCTGGGCGATATGCCCGGGCGGTCTTTATTTTTGGAGAATCCCGGGTTTGATCAGTAATTGTCGAGGGGGATTTTTTATGGGCAAGCAGGAATGGCAAGATTTTAATGAGGGAGTCTGGACAGACCAAGTGGATGTAAGGGACTTCATACAAAAGAACTATATTCCCTACGAAGGAAATGAAAGCTTTCTTGCGGAAGCGACGGAAAAGACAAAAAATCTTTGGGCAAAATGTGAGGATTTGCTTGCATTGGAGCAGAAGAAAGGCGTTCTAGATATCGATACCGGACATTTTTCGGGAATCGATAATTTCAAACCCGGCTACATAGACAGGGAGAACGAGACTATTGTAGGGCTTCAGACCGACGCGCCATTGAAGCGCATGGTCAATTTTTATGGAGGCTTGCGGATGGCGGACGAGGCCCTTGCGGATTACGGATATGCTTTTGATGAAGAAACGCTTTCTGTTTTAAAGAGGGTCAGGAAAACCCACAATGACGGGGTTTTCGACGTCTACACATCAGAAATGAGAAAAGCCAGAAGTGCGGGGCTTCTTACCGGATTGCCCGATGCCTACGGAAGGGGAAGGATAATAGGCGATTACAGAAGGATTCCGCTTTACGGAATCGATTTTCTTATTGAAAGAAAAAAGAATGACATTAATGAAATTAAAAATGCCATGACAGAGGATTCCATAAGGCTCAGGGAAGAAGTCGCGGAACAGATAAGGGCTTTGAAAGAAATGAAGGCAATGGCTGATGCCTATGGAGTCGACATATCCAAACCTGCAGCAACTTCCGCTCAAGCGGTTCAATTTCTTTATTTCGGCTATTTGGCCGGAATAAAGGAAAATAACGGAGCTGCAATGTCTTTGGGACGAACAGGAACATTTCTTGACATATATATTGAGAGGGACAAGGAAAGGAATCTTATTTCCGAGAGCCAGGCCCAAGAGCTTATAGACCAATTTGTCATAAAATTGCGTTTGGCCAGGCATCTTAGAACTCCTGAATACAACGAGCTCTTCGCGGGCGACCCAAACTGGATTACAGAGTCAATAGGAGGGATGGGAATAGATGGAAGGACTCTTGTCACAAGGACTTCCTACAGGTTCCTTCATACTCTTGACAATCTCGGACCGGCTCCAGAGCCCAATATGACTGTACTCTGGTCTGAGAGGCTTCCGGAGTCTTTCAAGACATATTGCACGGATATGTCCATAAAGAGTGCTGCGATTCAATATGAAAGCGATGAGCTTATGAGACCAGTCTACGGAGACGACTACGGAATAGCATGTTGCGTTTCGGCAATGGAGATAGGCAAGCAGATGCAGTTTTTCGGGGCCAGATGCAATCTTGCCAAATCACTTCTGTATGCAATTAATGGAGGGGCTGACGAGAAGAAAAAGATAAAAATAATCGAAGGCATTGAGCCCATAGAAGACGAATTGTTGGACTTTGACAGTGTAAAGGAAAATTACTTCAAGGTGCTTGAAAAAATAGCCGAACTTTATGTGAATACAATGAATATAATACATTACATGCATGACAAATACGCATACGAAGCCGGACAGATGGCTTTACACGAT
Organism: uncultured Peptostreptococcaceae bacterium; assembly: GCA_964644525.1. Classification (GTDB taxonomy): domain Bacteria; phylum Bacillota; class Clostridia; order Peptostreptococcales; family BM714; genus BM714. Next base: position 11,255 of record CAZXWC010000045.1, on the reverse strand, counting down.
ATAAGTGTTGAAAGGCTTATGGCATTTGGGGTGGCAGGCCTTTCGGTTGCAGCCGATTCGCTAAGCGCTATCAAATACGCCTCAGTCAGACCAATAAGGGAGAACGGAATAACTGTCGATTTTGAAATAGAAGGCAATTATCCCGCCTATGGAAATGACGACGACAGCGTTGACGATATTGCAGTGGAAATACTGAAGAAGTTTTCGGAGGAATTGAAAAAGCATAAGACTTACAGGGATGCAAAGCATACGCTTTCCGTTTTGACAATAACATCGAATGTTGTATACGGTGAAAAAACGGGATCCACACCGGATGGGAGAAAAATGGGAGAGGCTTTCGCTCCCGGGGCCAATCCCATGCACGGAAGGGATAAAAGCGGGAGCCTTGCTTCATTGAATTCGGTGGCCAAGATTCCATACAGAAATGTTTGCGAAGACGGCATATCTAACACCTTTTCAATAGTTCCTGCGGCGCTTGGAAAAGATGCAAAAGACAGAAAACGTAACCTAGCATGGATCCTTGACGGTTATTTCAGCCAGGGGGCCCATCATTTGAATGTGAATGTAATGAACAGGGAGATATTGCTGGAGGCCATGGACCATCCCGAAAAATATCCCTCCCTCACGATAAGGGTTTCGGGATACGCTGTGCATTTCAACAGGTTGACCAGAAAGCAGCAAATGGAAGTAGTTCAAAGAACATTCCACGAAAGTCTTTAGGGAAAGGAGTTTGCCATGAAGGGGAAAATCCATTCAATAGAAACATTGGGACTCAATGACGGACCGGGAATAAGATTCGTGTCATTTTTCCAGGGATGCAGACTGAGATGCGCTTATTGCCACAATCCGGACACATGGAAGCTTGGCGGCGGCATGGAAATGGAAACGGAAGAGCTTTTGCAAAAAGCTCTGAGATTCAAGCACTATTTTGACCGTTCGGGAGGAGGAGTCACATGTTCAGGAGGCGAGCCTCTCATGCAGCCTGATTTTTTGATTGACTTCCTGAAGAAATGCAAGAGCGCAGGAATCCATACAGCTCTCGACACAGCAGGTTTCGGAATTGGCCGGTATGAGGAAATATTAAAGTATACGGATCTCGTCATACTGGACATAAAACATGTTGACCGTGCAGGCTACAGGCAGCTTGCAGGGGGAGACATAGGCGAATTCTATAAGTTTGCCCATGCTGTGAATCAATCCGGAAAAAAGGTTTGGATAAGGCATGTGGTTGTCCCGGGAATGACCGACGGGAATAAACATATCGAAAAGCTGGGGAGAATGATTCGGAAATTCGACAGAGTCGAAAAGATCGAACTGCTTCCATACCACAATCTAGGGGTATCAAAATACCAATCAATGGGAATGGAATACCGATTGCAAGACCTTCTTCCCATGAATGTTGAAAAAGTTGAATCTTATGAAAAAAAGCTTAGGGAAACAGTCGGTTTATAGACGGCTGTTTTTTGCTGCCGGTGGGAAATTTGAGTTTAAAAGGGTATCAATCAATTAAAGGAGATGATTTTCATGCCTCTTGTCGAGCAGATTGATTATGATGTTCTTTTAAAGGATGAAGCAATGGAAATACGGCAATATGAAGCTTTCAATGTTGCTGAAATAAAAAAAGAGGGAAAAAATGTTATGGACAGCGGGTTCAATGATATATTCCGCTATATAAGCGGCGGAAACGAGTCGTCTGAAAAAATATCCATGACATCACCCGTCTTGAGTGAAAGGCAAGACAATTCCGTAAAGACATCTTTTGTCATGCCTAAAGAGCATAAGTTTGAGGAGCTTCCAGAACCCATTGACAAGACTGTGCAAATAAGGCATGTCCCAAAAGGAATTTACGGGGCAATACGTTTTACTGGTTCATGGAAACAGGAAAAATTTATGAACATGAGCGGACATCTCAGGCTTTGGCTGGAATCAAAAGGCTATGAGATTGTATCAAACGCAATAGTTGCAAGATACAATCCGCCTTTTACCCCTCCCTTTTTAAGGAGAAATGAAATACTCTACGAGGTGCTGAAAAAGGAAAACAAATAAATGTATTGCCGGACACAAAACGGACAAGCGCCTGCAAAGGCGCTTGTCCGTTTTGTTTGTAGAACCATTCCCAATAGTCCTATTAGAAGGTCTGGACAGCAATAGTTATATGTGTCCGTTAAACAGATACCCGCAAAACAGCAGAATACACATTAATCGCATGCCAAAATAGGTTGAAAATGTATTTAAAGAAAAAAAGTTTCCACTATGACTTGCATAAATATACACAAAGATATATAATAATACGAAATAGAAATTTGATTACGGAGGGGTTTTTATGCCGGCACTTAAAATTGAACCAGAATATACAATTACAACTGACAAAAAAGAAATGGACATAGAGAATATTTGCGCCTTGCTTTGGTCGACACACTGGGCCGGAAACAGGCCCAAGGCAAGGATAGAGAAATCTGTAGAGAATTCCATGTGTTTTGGAATACTGAGCAAGGGGTGGCAGATAGGGTTTGCTCGTGTAATTACCGACTATGCGACCTTTGCATATATAAGCGATGTGGTGATTGACGAAAATTTTCAGGGTAAGGGTTTCGGAAGCTGGCTTATTGAGTGTATTTTGCAGCATCCCGATTTGGTCGACATACCGCAGTGGCGCTTGAAGACAACAAACGCGAAAGCTTTTTATAAAAAACTGGGATTCAGAGACCTCAGCTATGCGCACAAATATGTGGAAATTTTGAAATGAAATTAATTGAAAAGCTTCGCTTCGATGTTGTAGAATCAATGTAAAGAGGTTAGGTTTTTAATTTCAATTTAGTTTGAAAAATCTATTATTTGTAATGTTTATGGATTTTGGCCAAAGGAGCATTAAAATGATGAAAAAGAGGATTGACATAAAGGACGAAAGAAAAAAAGCAATGATAAGCCAGATAAAGAAATATTTCATGGAAGAGCGGGACGAGGATTTGGGTGATTTGGGAGCGCAGTTGATTTTGGATTTCTTTATAGAAAAGATAGCTCCCGACTTTTACAACCAGGGGCTGGAAGATGCTAATTTGTATATAAGTGATAAACTTGAGGATATGTACGGTTTGCAGATTTGATTTTGCAAGCTCGGAGCTATAAGGCTCCGAGCTTGTTTTTTCGCCATTGGTGCCCCCAACATTCGGTTACTATTTTGCGCGCGGCAAAAACAGAGGTCAATGAAGGATCCAGAGAAGGCGCTACTTCGACTACATCGAAGCCGATTATTGGCAAATCGAAAAGTCCCTTAAGCAGATTAAGCAGTTGTCGCGAGGTCATTCCTCCAAATTGGGGAGTTCCGGTGCCTGCCGCATATGCGGGATCAAGACAGTCGATATCCACAGTCAAATAAATTTTGTTGAAAGATTGCATGCGTTTCTTGACCTTGTCCACAACAGAGGAAACACCAATTCGATTGAAGTCATGGGCGTTTATGATTGAAAAATCCTTGTCTTTTATGAATTCGAGTTCGTCCATTTCTATTGAACGTATGCCTACGAAAAAAAAGTTTTCAGGACCCGAAATATTGTCAAGTTCAAGCGCGCGTCTCTCGGTACAAGCATGGGACAACCTGTCTCCACCCAATTCATCACAGATGTCAAAGTGGGCATCAAGATGGATTATTCCAAAAGGCTCGTCGAGGGCCTTGTCAATTCCCCTGAGTACGGGGATTGTTACAGAATGGTCCCCCCCTATCATTGTAAAAAAAGTGTTTTCTTTGACAAGCCTTTCTGTTTCATTTTCAACCGATAAAAAAATTTCATCCCTTGATCCTTTGTCGAAATTGCCCACATCCTTGACTTTGAATTCCTCAAAACTTTCAAGGAATTCGGTTGTCGGAGTTATTGTGCGGCTTATGTTTCTAAGTGCATCTGGGGCTGCTGCCGCTCCTGCGCGGAAACTTATTCCTCCGTCGAAAGGAATGCCGAAAACGGCAACATCGGTTTCTTCAATAGCAATGTCCGGCTTGTTGAGTCCTGCCCAGAGACTTTTGTCATTATGCATTTAAATCACTCCCATTCGTTTTTATTCTATTATATCAGTCGCGGAGTATGTTTTTTAAACAATCCCGAAATCGAAAGCATTTTGTGATAGAATGTGCACAGAGAATTATTGAAAGGAAGATTGTATGAATATTTCATTGAATGAGAAAAATGTTTCAGAGCCATTGAAAAAAAGATTTGAAAAGTTGGCGTCCATATCCGCGGGACACTTCATGAATGATTTTTATGTGGGACTGATTCCGCCTATTTCATTTATTTTTGCGGAAAATTTAGGTCTCAGCATGACTCAGCAGGGTATGTTGGCTTTTGTAATAACAAGCTTCGGGTCTTTTGCCCAACCCTTTGTCGGCAGTTTTGTGGATAGGCACGGCAGATCATATTTGTTGATATGGTCGGTCATATGGATTTCCTTTTGGATGAGTTTTGCAGGAATGGTCTACAACTATTATCTGCTGCTTGGCGTTTGCGCCCTCGGAGCTCTTGCCTCGGCTCTTTTCCATCCATTGGGAACATCGACGGTTGTTAAGCTTGGGAGGGAATCTAAAGGAAAAATACTTTCTGTATTCATGACCATTGGAGGGCTTTCGGCAGCTGTGGCGCCGGCAGTGGCATTGCCGCTGGTACATAAATTTGGACTGAATAGTCTTGCCTTTTTCGTCATTCCGGGTATAGTTGTTGCCGGACTTATGTATTGGTCGGGAGTTCAGGAAGTGGAACTGGAAACTGAAACATCAAGGGATATTGAAAAGGTCAAAGGATCCTTGTTTTCCGGTATCAAGAATTTGTTTGTCCTTTGCCTGATTTCGGTCAACAAAAATTTCATTAGAAGAGGTCTTACGGCTTTCGGGATACAGATATTGATAATGAAGGGCCTGGATTTAAAAATGGCGGGACTTCTTCTTTCGTTGAATCTATTTATGGTTCCAGTGGGAACCATGTTTGGAGGATTCATGAATGACCGCTATGGAAGCCGGACAAGCCTAATGACATTCAACGGAATTGCATTTATGCTCATGTTGGGGATTGTTTTCGGGCAAGGTCTTTTGGCGGCTGCGGCTTTTGCTTTTGTTGGGATTATGCTTAGTGCAAGCAATACGCCTATAGTAATCATTTCACATGATTTGATGCCGGAACAGACAAGCACAAGCTACGGATGGGTAATGGGATTTGCGGGAGGTATAGGTTCGATGGGACTCCTGCTTATCGGAAGGGTATCCGATGCCTACGGCTTGTCGGCTGCAATAGGCATGATGGCGCTTCCTGCTTTTCTCATGGTAATATTAAGCTACAGATTGATGAAAACAAAAGTGGAATAAAATGTTTTTCAATGTGAAGCCGGTGCCTTACAAGGCACCGGCTTTTTTTTGTAAGCAATTACAAGAAAACGAGGAAGATCGCTCCTTCAAGTTATTTTCAAGCTTTATGCTATAATATTTCTGTATTCAAACGTAGTGTGGCAATCTATAGGGGGAGCATATGAGAATACTTATTGTCGAAGATGAGATGGCGTTGGCTAATGTTTTAACTGAAATACTCAAGAAAAACAACTATGGGGTTGATGCCGTTCATGATGGGGTCGATGGCTTGGATTATGCTTTGTCGGGGGTATACGATGTCATATTGCTTGACATAATGCTGCCAAGAATGGATGGCATAGAAATGCTCCGCAAGCTCAGGGCAAATGGGGATTCTACTCCTGTGCTGCTTTTGACTGCTAAATCTGAGATAGAAGACAAGGTCAAGGGGCTTGATTTTGGAGCGGACGACTATATAACAAAGCCGTTCAACACTGAAGAATTACTTGCCAGGGTCCGTTCTGCGACTCGTAGAAAAGAAGTTTTTATGCGGGACGAAAAGTCTTTTGGGGATATTTCAATAGACAAGAACACTCTTAAAATTGCAACTGACTCTGATGAAATAAAAGCGAGTCTTAAAGAATACCAGATACTTGAGATGCTTGTAGTAAATCCCGATCAAATAATATCAAAAGAGAAATTCATAGAAAAGATATGGGGCTATGATTTCGACGGCGAATACAATTCGGTAGAGGTCTATATATCTTTTGTTAGAAAAAAGCTTTCTGCGATAGGTTCAAAGGTTGGGATTAAGGTTCACAGAGGAGTGGGTTATTCATTGGAGGTCCAGGATGATTAAAAAGCTTAGATTTAGATTCATTGCAATAACAATTTCATCTCTTTTTATATTGCTTGCGTCGATTCTCTTTACTATGAATGTTTACATGCAAATCAATTGGGATAAGCAGGTGGTTCAACACTTGAATTCAATGAGTATGTTTGACGGAGAAATGCCGGAAATTCGTATTAGGCCCAATATGCCTCCTCCGCAAAACCCAAGTCATATTCAAGGATTTTCGGTTAAAATGGACGCAGCGGAAAATATCATTGATATCAATAATGAAGATTCGAGTTTTTCCGAAGAATCGGTTATTGAATATGTACAGGCCGCATTGGAGGATGGAGGGCAAGATGGCGAAATAGGTGCAATTCGTTACATGGCAGTGGAAAAAGATTACGGTAAAATAATCGTATTTGCAGACAGTAGCCTGCAGGATGTCATGATGAGCAATTTGAGAAACCTTTCATATGTCATTGGTTTGATAAGCATGTTTGTTTTGGCTGTTTTTTCGATAGGGCTCTCCGGAATGGCAATAAAACCTGTTGAGGAGGCCTTTGAAAAACAAAAGCAGTTTATTGCTGATTCAAGCCACGAGCTCAAGACGCCATTGTCTATTCTATCGGCTAATGTTGATGTGCTTGAGATGGAGATAGGGCAAAACAAATGGATGTCGCAAATGAAGCTTCAGACAAGGCGGATGAACCAGCTTATACATGAATTGCTTGTGCTTGCAAAGACGGAAGCAAAAGGTGCAAATACGGTTTTTGCCGAGTTTAATCTAAGCCATGCAATACTAAATACGGTTTTGCCTTTTGAGGTTGTGGCTTTTGAACATGACAGGAGAATAGAATGCAATATAGAAGAGAATCTTTCCTGCAAGGGTGATGAACAGAGTATTAAGAAAATGATGGAGGCACTCTTGGACAATGCGGTAAAATACTCCAACAAGGGAAGCGTAATATCCGTAAAGCTTTTTAAAAAAGGAAGCAAAAGAATAATTGAAGTGTATAACGAAGGATGTGGCGTGTCTGATTCCCAAAAGGGAAGGTTGTTCGACAAGTTTTACCGTACTGATGATTCGAGAGCAAGAGAAACCGGGGGTTACGGCATAGGGCTGTCGTTGGTAAAAAGCATAGTGGATATGCACAGCGGAAAAATAGAGGCAGAAAGCAGAGAAGGCCAATATATTGTTTTTCGGATAAGTTTGAATGCTTAAAGACTTGATTAAAGTAGACCCTTGCGCAATTAAGCGCAAGGGTCTACTTTTTTTTATGAAAATTTTCAATCAACATTTTTTTCAAGCTTGCTTTAAGCTTGGGCAGGCATAATGTAAACATAATAGATTTGAGGGGGTGAAGAAATGAAATTGAGACATGAATTCAAGCAGAACATCAATTATTCTGATTACATGATTCTAAAGAATAGGCTGCAAACAGTTATGAAGCCTGATGCGAATGCAGGGGATGGAGGAGCCTACCAAATAAGAAGTCTGTATTTCGACAACATTTACGACAAGGCCTTAAGGGAAAAGATAGATGGAGTAAACAGGCGGGAAAAATTCCGAATGCGTTTTTATAACGATGACACGTCCTTCATAAGGCTTGAAAAAAAGAGCAAGATCAACAGTCTTTGCAACAAGGTATCAACAAGAATTTCCGACGAGCAGGTGTCAAGAATTATAAACGGGGAATATGAATGGATGGCAAGAAGCCAAGACAACTTGATACTTGAGCTTTACAGCAAAATAAAAGGGCAGCTTTTAAAGCCTCAAACCATTGTTGAATACACAAGAGAGCCCTTCATAATGCGGGCGGGAAATGTCAGGGTTACAATCGACAGGAATATTAGAACCAGCATCCTCAATACTGATTTCTTAAACAGCCAGGCTCCACTTATAACTGCCGGCGAAAAACATATGATCCTGGAGGTCAAGTACGATAATTTCTTGCCCGAAGTGGTGCGCAAGATTGTGAATCTGGGAGATTTAAATACTTCGGCTTTTTCAAAATATGGTGTCTGCCGGGTGTACGGATAAGTGGATTTGGCTACAAAACACAAATACTAACAAACATAAAGGAGAATCAACATGACTTTCGACGACATTTTCAAATCAAATTTTTTGGAAAACATAACATCCGTATCAATTCTTGACATGGCCATAGCGCTTACCCTGGCATTTGCCATGGGGGTGCTCATATTCTATGTATACAAGAAGAGCTTTACCGGAGTAATGTATTCATCAAGCTTCGGACTGCTTCTAATAACACTTCCTATGATAACGGCTCTTGTAATACTTGCAGTAACAAGCAATATAGTGCTTTCTCTTGGAATGGTAGGGGCACTTTCCATTGTAAGATTCAGGACAGCGATAAAAGAGCCTCTGGACATTGCCTTTTTGTTTTGGTCTATAGCAGTAGGTATAGTTTTGGCGGCAGGCCTTATTCCATTGGCTGTATTCGGGAGCGTTTTCATAGGAATGGTCATGGTACTCTTTTCCAACAAGAAAGCCTATGACAGCCCTTATATTGCAGTAGTAACATGCGACGGAGAGACTGCAGAGGAAAGCGTCCAGAATTTCTTGGCAGGCAGCGTTAAGAAGAGCGTTATAAAGAGCAAGACCGTAAGCAAGGGAATAATTGAACTCAACTATGAAGTGAGGCTGAAAAATGAGGATACTAAGTTTGTTAACAGACTGTCGGATCTTAACGGTGTGAATAATGCGATACTGGTAAGCTACAATGGGGACTACATGGGATAGAAGAGGAAGGATAGAACAATGAGCAAACATAAATATACAAACATTGTATGTATGATGATAATCTGCTTGTCATTGATAGGAACAATACTCTTTATGAACGGGGAGGCGCTTGGAGTGAGCGCATGTTCGACCAGCCTTCCCTATGAGACCACTCTTTTTGACGACAGCTTTGTTCATACCGTAGATATTGTGGTTGATGAAGATGATTGGGACGGCATGCTCGAAAATGCAGCCGACAAGGAATATATAATCAGCACAATCGTCATCGATGGCGAGGCAATAAACAATGTCGCCATAAGGACAAAGGGCAACAGTTCTTTAAGAGATATTTTAAAAAGCGACTCTGACAGGTACAGCTTCAAGATTGAATTCGACCATTATGACGAGTCGCTGTCTTACTTGGGGCTTGACAAATTGGCTCTTAACAACATGTATCAGGACAACACATACATGAAGGATTATTTGGCTTATCAAATGCTTGACTTCATGGATGCCGATGCTCCACTTGCAAGCTATGCCAACGTAACGGTCAACGGAGAAAACTGGGGGCTCTACCTGGCGGTTGAAGCTGTAGAGGATTCATTCATAGACAGGGTCTATGGAACCGATTCAAATGGAGATCTTTACAAGCCTGAGACTTCAAGTGACAGAAATGGCGGAATGGACCAAGAGATGCCGGGAGCCGAAGGCGGCATGCCGGAGGACCTTGAAAATGACCAAGCAAGGGAAGAAATAGAGTTCGGAGACCGGGTGGGCAATCCTGGCAGCTTTGAAGAAGGAGATTCAACTGAGGCAATGCGGCCGGAAAGACCGGAAAGAGGCGAGGATGGAATGCAGCCTCCTGATGGAATGGGAGGCATGAACGAGGGAAATTCAAACGGCGCAACTTTGGAATATACAGACGATGATCCCGAAAGTTATTCCGACATCTTCGACAATGCGAAAACAGATGTAACAGACAGCGACAAGGAAGACCTGATAGCTGCTCTAAAGCAACTCGGAACTGGCGAGGATATTGAAACCGCAATAAATGTAGACGAGGTAATCGATTACTTCGTTGTTCATAATTACCTGCTTAATTATGACAGCTATACAGGCACCATGCTTCATAATTATTATCTTTATGAGGAAGACGGATTGCTTTCCATGATAGGATGGGACTATAATCTCAGCTTCGGAACATTTGTATACGGTTCAAACGATACTGCTACAAAGTATGTCAATTACCCTATCGATACTCCGACCGTAAACAATGTCCAGGAGAACCGGCCAATACTCAATAATCTTTTGACAGACGATGAATACCTGGAACAATATCACGCCGAATTTTCAAGATTCATTGAATTGTATTTTGAAAGCGGATACTTTGAGGAGACAGTCGAAAATGTATCTGAAATGATAGCTCCATATGTCCAAAAGGATCCTACAGCGCTTTGTTCATACGATGAATTCTTGAAAGGTGTGGAAACCCTCGAGCAGTTTTGCCTACTCAGAGCTGAAAGCATAAGCGGTCAACTTGACGCCACCATACCATCCACTGACTATGGGCAAATAGATTCTACAAGCCTTATAAATGCCGACGATTTGAACATACTCGACATGGGTAGAAAATAAATTCAAACACACGGCAGCTTCGTTTATTTCGATAAACGGAGCTGCTTGTTTCATATTCACTTATGGATAAGAAGATTTTCCGTTAGCATTGTTTTCGTGGAATATAAATTTGTTGAAAAATACGCTATGGGGGTATAGGATGTATATAGGGAGGTGTTTGAAATGCCTATTTACGAATACAAATGCAAAGCATGCGGCCAATCATTCGAAAAGCTTTCTTCTATAGCGGAAAAAGATAGCGGAAAGGTTTGCCCGTTTTGCGGAAAGCGTGCCTCTGAAAAATTGATTTCCAGCTTCATGGCAAAAGGAAGCAAGCCTTCCGGCGCTTCGAGCGGTGGAAGCTGCGGGACCACATGAGGCTTGTTCTGATTCCCGTTGGGAATCCTTTATAATCGATAAAAGGGGAGCATTAATATGACTGTTGATGAAAAGCTTTTAAAGAAAAGGATAGAAAACTTTGAACCTCGACACATATTTGAGTGCGGTCAGTGCTTCCGTTGGAACAGGGAAGAGGATGGCAGTTATACCGGTGTGGCAGGTGGAAGGGTGCTGAATGTCCTTAAGCATGAAAACGAGATTATTTTTGACAATGTCGTGGAGGGCGACTTCGAAAAAATCTGGGAAAATTACTTCGATATAAAAAGGGACTACGGAAAAATCGAAAAAAGGCTTTCGGAAATTGACGACATAATGGCAAAGGCCGTTTCCTATGGGTCCGG
>CAZXWC010000044.1:0-13254 GCA_964644525.1 uncultured Peptostreptococcaceae bacterium | reverse complement strand
AATTGATACTGAAATAGGTTTGATTGGCAAAATCCATGCAAAGCCTTTAATACGTGAAAAGAGTGGGTGAAATTCATAAAAAAGAAGACGCTCTTTTCTCAACAGTTTTGCTTTAATGGATTTTTGTTTCGTTTATTTTTATCGTAATTTTGAATCCATAAGATCTTTTAAATCTCCTTTGATGAAAACATCGACATTTTTAAGGTCATCGACGGTTCTGCTGCCTGTAAGGAGCATCAATATTTTGATCGTATAAAGAAACTCATAAAGGAATTTTTCGCTTTGCCCGTATCCGTCAAGAAGCAGCTTTTTGAGAAGAACACCTGAAATTGCAGCCATTTTGCTTCCCAAGCACAATGATTTTACAACGTCTTCGGCTTTTTTTATTCCGCCGCTTGTAATTATATTCAGTCCGGGGCTTGCTTTAACGCATTGAACAAGGCTTAAGGGAGTGGGGATTCCCCAATCGTAAAGGTCAGAAAAATCCATTTGGCTGTTTCTCGAATCCTCTATTTCAATAAAATTTGTTCCGCCTCTTCCTCCTATGTCGATGTATTTTATTCCTATGTCCAACAAACGCTTTGCAGATTTTCCGGATATTCCGAAGCCGACTTCTTTTACTATTACAGGAATCGAAATGTTTTTTGCAATTCTTTCGATATTTTCGACTACGCCTTTGAAATTTCTGTCGCCTTCCTTCATGCACATTTCCTGGGCGACGTTTAAATGAAGCTGAAGGGCATCGGCATTTATCATTTCAATTGCGCAGGCAGCTTTTTCAAGGTCAGTGTTTGCAGAAAGATTCGAAATGACTGTTCCGTTGCCTACAACATCCCTGACAATTTCATAGGATTCCACTTCCATACCCCTTACTCCCAGCGATTGCGAGCCTACGGCAATGGGAATGTTGAATTTTTTTGCCAAAAGTGCAAGATTTCTATTTATTTCGAGAGCTCCATCAAATCCACCCGTTATTGCATTTATAATTACTGGGTAGTCTGATTTTTTGTTCAAGAAAATGCTGCTCGGATCGATATCGGAAAAATCGAGTTCGGGTATCGAATTGTTTTCCAAAACAATGTCGTCAAAATGATTCTTCGCTTCCGAGCAGCTTTCAAGAAAACTTTCTATATGCTGTCTTTTGCGAATTTCTGATTCTTTTATCTTTGCCTTCAAGCTTTTGTCAGCCATTTGGATTTCTCCCCTTCCGGAGTTAATGTATACCAATAGTATCGGCAATTGACGTATCGATGTCAATATCATTTATTAATATGGAATTCTGACAGCCACGGCGAATGGATTTTGAAACCGCAAAGCATATTATAGTATAATAATACAGATTGATGTAATGGATATTTCAATCCATATGTGAAGGCATGAAATCATAAACGGCATTATATGGAGTTAGCATGAAAAATTGGGTATAAACATTATTGAAAAAATTGTTTTATATTCCTTTTTTAACACTATGAAATTATGCCGATAAAAACCGGCGGCGAAAATGAAAGGATTCCTATATGGACATGGCACCTGTATATCTGATTTTTATTCCAGTTGTGGCTTCTATATTTGTGTATCTGACAAAGGATAATTATTCGAATTCTGTTGCATTCATGGGGCAGGCGGTGATAAGCGTCATAGCTGTAAGATATTTCCAATTGCAGAATGGGTTCGAACATGCGCATTCAGTAATTCTTGGAGGATGGAATCCCGTAATAGGCATTGCACTCAGAAACGACAGGCTATCGATTGCTTTTGTTTTTTTGACCATTCTTTTGTGGTGGTCAGTGATGATTTATACATGGAAAAGCAGAGGCAGGGATTCTCAATTCATGTTCTTTTTGATGTTTCTCGAGGGAATATATTTGGGAATGCTTCAAACAAACGACATGTTCAGCATTTTTGTTTTCATCGAACTGATTACAATCGTATCGGCGGTTCTAATACTCTACAAGAAGGACGGCGAATCGGTTCGGGCGGGGCTTTATTACCTGATTTTCAACAGCATGGGCATATTGTTTTATCTGGTCGGAATGGCAATGCTCTACAATGCTTTCGGCACACTGAACATAGAATTGTTGACCGGCCGCATAGCAGAAGTCAAGAATGTCGACTTCATTTCGACTGCCTATATTTTCATAATGGCTGCCGTGGGGGTAAAATCGGCTTTTTTCCCCGTTTTCAATTGGCTGCCAAAAGCCCATAGCGCAGCGCCTTCGTCAATTTCCGCCTTGCTGTCTGGATTGCTCGTCAAAAGCGGTTTGTATGTCTTCATCCGCATGAATGCGATGTTCAATTATGCAGGATTGGACAAATTTTTCCTTTTCATCGGATTCATTACTGCATTTGCGGGAGTGGTTTTCGCACTTAGCCAAAAGGACATAAAGCGAATTTTGGCTTTTCATACGATTTCACAGGTCGGCATAATCATGATGGGACTGAATGCATTGGATCCGTCGAAACGAATAGGCGGAATCATGCATATATTCAACCATGCATTTTTCAAATCTTTGCTCTTTATGGGAGCAGGGGCAATAATACATGTTTACAGAAAAAGAAATGTGGGTGAAATAAGAGGTGTGCTGCGAAGAATGCCATTCGTTTCAATCGTCATGGCAGTGGGGATGCTCTCTATTACCGGCATGCCTTTTTTCAATGGTTTCGTCAGCAAGACAATCATAAAGGAAGGCTTCAAGGAATCGGCTTTAATCGGAATTGGACTCAGAATTGTCAATATAGGCACAATGATTTCTTTTATAAAGCTTTCACAAATTTTCTTTGGCGAAGGAGAGACCCAAACATCTTCTGACGGCCCATGGCAAGAAAAGGCTGGAATGCTTGTTCCGGCTGTTTTATGCATTGCCCTTGGGATATTTCATGTGCCACTTATGAGTTTGCTTCTTGATGTCGACATAGGCCATATAAACCCAATGTCGGCTAAAAAATGGACAACGTATTTTATAAACGCAGCGATAGGATTTCTCGCTTACAAAAAGATCATCGCAAGGGATTTCAAATTTGTCAGGAGGATAAGACGTTTTAAAATATCCTTTGGCAATTCAAATTACCTCTTGATACTTTATATTTTCCTGATGATGATTTTTAGAGGATGAAGCAAAGAAACTGTATTTCCTTTTACAGGCAATTATGTTTGATTGGAGAATTTAAATGAAAAACTTATTTATTCATTATAAGCTGTTTTTGACACTCATGTTTTTCTGGCTTCTGCTCAACATGAGTATGAATCCAATAAATTTGGCTGCGGGTATTGCGGTAAGCGCCCTTGTCACAGCTCTTTCGAAAGGAATACTCTACAATGAAAACGGATACTGGTACAAGCCAATACGAGTCGGAAGGCTTATTTTGTATTTGCTTCGCTTGATTGGCGAGATTTTCAAGTCTTCGCTGTCCTACCTTGCGAGAATCATAAGGAAGGATTCAAATCCTGTTGTTGTCGAAGTGGAATTGCAGGTGGAAGATCCTCTTGTGGTTGCGATCATTGCAAATTCAATCACATTGACGCCAGGCACAATAACTGTGGATGTGGATGAAAACAAGCTGACCGTAATATCGCTTAAGGATAATAAAAGCAGCAAGGAGTCTGTCATAAAGGAAATACATGATAAATTTGAAAGTTATTTCATTTGAATCGCAAGAGGGGATGATCAATATGTTTTTCGAGATTACAATGGCGCTTTTGCTTGTCGCAATGTTTTTTTCCATGTTCAGGATGATACTTGGTCCCACCGTATGGGACAGGCTTCTTTCGCTGAACCTGATATCGGCAAAAATTATTTTACTCATAGCCGTTTATGCAGTCTATATGGAAAATCAAATGCTGCTGGATGTCGCATTGTCTGCTGGCATAGTAGGTTTTTTGACTATAACCTTGTTTGCTAAATTCATCTTGGCTGGAGGAAGACAAAAATGATATGGAAAATATTTATGGCGGTTTCTTGGATGTATATTATTTTTGGAGTCTTGGGAATATTCAGGTTCAACAATTTGTATTCCAGACTTCTCACCAGCAGCAAAATCGATACCGTTGCGGCCATTTCCATGTTGATCGCTTTGACTGTTTATTCGGGTTTCAGCGCATACACGGTTAAATTGCTGCTTTTGCTGTTTTTCTTGATCCTGACAAATCCTATAAGCAGCCATATTATAGTAAGGTCTGCCTACTTGAACGGAATGCCGGTGGAAGAAAAGGAGGAGAAGCAATGGAAATGGCGCTAATAGGAAATTCGCTGCAAATTTTTCTTATTTTAATTCTGGTAGTTCTTGTTGCAAGCAATGACGGAACATTCATTGCCATCCTTTTTTCTCTGTTTTCACTTTTTGTCGGTCTGCTGTTTTTCATAAACCATGCGCCGGATGTTGCAATTGCTGAAATAGCCGTAGGAAGCGCAATAATGCCCCTGATTCTCATCATATCTATTTCAAAGCAAAAGGAATTTCTGGTCGATGACCGTGTCGGAGACGGGTTTGCAACAGATGAAGAGAGCGACGGGCATAAGCTTCTGATGGCATTTACAGAATATTACAATCTGAATTTAAAAATATGCAGAAACGGTCTTTGCGATATTTCAGGAGTCCTGCGAAAGGACCATGTCGACTTGATTGTGGAAAAGACCGATGACGGGAAGGGTTATTTGCTGAAAGGAAAAAAGAGTAGCATTCTAATGCATCGCCTTAAAATGGAGGCAAGAGAGTTTCCATTCATTTCGGTAGTTTCGGTTGAGGAGAGGGAAGAATATGATTAAAAAGTTTTCATTGGTAATAATGCTTTCATTCATTCTTATAATATTCTCAAGCAATTTGGATTGGCTCGAAGAAAATGCTGTTGCTGAAAGCAAAGATTACTTGATAGAGAATGGAATGGCAGACACAGGCTCGGCAAACATAGTCACAGGAATATACTTGGATTACAGGCTTTTCGATTCTATTTTTGAAACCGGTCTTCTTCTCATGACGGTCTCTGGAATAACACTTATAATCAAGAAGGTGGACAAACCATGAAAAATTCAAGATTGCTTGTATGTCTCAGCAGAATTTTGTTCCCGTTCATTATGGTTTTCGGATTTTATATTATATTAAATGGACATTTGAGCCCCGGAGGGGGCTTTCAAGGAGGAGCAATTCTCGCCACAGCAGTTCTCATAACATATTTCATTGAGCCTGAAAACATGAGAGTTTTTGAAAATCTAATACGCTATGAAAAATGGCTCTACCTTGCAATAATTTTGACGGCGTCTTTGAGTTTAATCACAAAAGGAGTTTTTTTCACCAATCCTTTTGCGTTCGATGCATCCATTATTTCCAAAAGTCTATTTATAGTGCTTCTTAATATATTGATAGGCATAAAAGTATCAATGGGCCTGGTTTCAATTTTAGCCGCTTTTATCCAAGAAGGGAGGAATCCGCTATGAACCCTGTTCTTTCTTTCGCAGTCATTATGATTGGAATATATGGAGTTGTCTTCAGCCGCAACATAATAAAGTCGATTATTTGTTTTGCTGTTACAGAGACAGCGCTCATTTTGTTGTTTTTGAATCTCAGTTATGTTGAAGGAGGCGGAATACCCATAGAATCTTCGGCCCAGGCTTCCATGGTAGATCCTCTTCCGCAGGCCTTGATGATTACTGCAATTGTAATAGGGGCTTCGGTGACTGCTTTGGCATTCATGGTCAGCATAAAAATATTCCATCATTTCGGAACGCTTGAATGGAAAAGATTGTTTATGGAGAAATAACGATTGTTAAACATTGAATGGATTTTAAAATGATTCAGACGCTTCCAATGGAGCAGCCATTAAAGGTCGGCTCCATTTTCAATTGAAATGATTTCAATTGGCAAATAGAGTTTACCGATTTACCTTTTTTCGAATTTGATGTTTGTTTAATAATGAGCAGGATATCATTTATTATAGAAAACCCGAAGGAGCTTTAAAAAAAACTCCTGATTTATGTTGCGGTTCGTGATGAACAAGGTGTGGGGAATTTATGGATGAGCATAAAAGAAAAGTCGAGAGAATTTCAAGAATGCTGTTTCTCACCAGGTACCCAAACCCAATGACAAGAGGTATGCGGACGAGAAGCTCTACATAAGCAATATACGGAATGCGCAGAAAGGATCCATTGCCTTACTACAGAATTATAGAAAAAAAGCTCTTCGAATTGGGCGCCATAAAGACGCTCATATCGATAAACTTGTATTCCGAAGATGAATTCTGGAGGATATGGAACAAGAAAAATTTCGAAGAAGTGAAGCATGTGACCGACCCTGACAACATATTGAGAGGCTTGCATGAAAAGACATGCAGAGCTGCAAGAGGGCTTGGGAGATGATATTCGGGGCCAAGGATATTTGAAATTTGCCCGTATTCGTTAAATGATCAGCTGCATGATTTTATTTTTTTGAAAAAATTGTATATAATTGCATTGAATAGTGTTAGTGACCTTGCTGTCAGAATCAAGTTTCCCTGAATTTTTTTCGATGGAGGAAAAGATGTATAAAAATGAAACCATATATTATCCGCAGGATGAGATGACTACTGTTCTTTTGCCGGTCACAACCGGATGCGCTTACAACAAGTGCGCCTTTTGCTCGATGTACAAGGATTATGAATACTCGGAAGTTCCTTTTTCGGATATGGAAATGCATTTGATGAACGGTTATAAATATACGGAAAAAATATTTTTGACCGGGGCCGACCCTTTAAGCATCGGATTTGTAAAAATGAAACGTTTGCTGGAAATGATACATGAATACTTGCCTTATTGCGCGCGTGTAGCCTCATATGCGTCAATAAAGAGCATTTCCATGTATTCGACGGGGGAACTGTCATTGCTCCATAATTCAGGGCTAAGATTGCTTTACATAGGTTTTGAGACCGGAAGCGACGATGTGCTTGAGCTCATGAACAAGGGTCATACCGTAGACCAGGCGATAGAACAGGCAAAGAAGCTGAACGAGGCAAAGTTGCCCTTTGACACAATCGTCATGTATGGAATGGCAGGGAGGGGCAAATCAGTTGAAAATGCAATAAAAACCGCTAAAATGATCAATCGGTTCGAGACCAACAAGGTGATTACGATGAACCTCAATGTTTTTGAAGGTACAGAGCTCAATGAAATGGTAAAAAGAGGCGACTTTATTCTTGCGCATGCAAATGAACGACTTTTGGAAATAAAAACCCTTCTGGAAAACCTCGAGCCAAGGCGGCCTATGCTTTTTGACACCACCCACCCTACAAACATAATCATGATAAAGGGAAGGCTTCCGAAAAACAGGGAAAGGCTCATAGAAGAAGTTAAAAAAAGCATGAATGCCTAAGAACAATTTGAACCGCAATTGTTCTTAATTAGCAAGATCGCTACGCAACTGATTTTCAAAAAAAGATATTTTTCACAGTAGATATGACGACCTGGCTGCAGGTTGAGAGATACTGTGATATTAATATAATAGGATTTGCGATGACTTATTCAGCCTCGATATTATTCGGGGCTTTTGTTCGCAGGAAAAAATATTTTAAAATAATTCATAGAATTTGTAACGAATCGTGTTTTGGGGGCACTTATAAAGGGGAGGTGATTTGGTGCAGAATATGGATGAACTATATAAAGAATATTTTCAAACGGTTTTCAAGTACATGTTCTGCATGACCCGCGATGCCGACTTGTCTGAAGAATTGACTCAGGAAACCTTCTATCAAGCCATCAAGACATATGGCAAATTCAGAGGCGACTGCAAGGTGTCGGTATGGCTTTGCCAGATTGCAAAAAACCTCTTCTACAAGGAATATGCCAGCAGAAAGAGAAAAATGGAAAATTCGACAAATGATATTTCAAGAGATTTGCAATCAAGGGAATGCGTCGAAAAGGATGTGATGGCAAAGGAGACCAAGGTGGAATTGTATCAAAGGATTCAGAGTCTTGACGAGAAAACGAGGGATGTAATGTATCTTAGGCTTACGGGGGAACTAAGCTTCAGGGAAATAGGAGAGATACTTCTGAAAAATGAAACATGGGCGCGTGTGACTTTCTACAGGGGGAAACAAAAGCTGGCAAAGGAGGTAAAGAAATGAAAGAAGAGCTGAAATGCAGCATAGTCCTAGATTTGTTGCCGAATTACATAGATGAGCTGACAAACGAAGATACGAATGAAGCAATTGAGGCGCATCTTGTGACCTGCGGGGAATGCGGAGAGGCATATGAGCAGATGATTGCGGATATGGGCAATATGGAAAAAGTTCCTGCAGTCGAGTTGAAATTCCTAAAAAAAATAAAAAGGACCAGATTGATGGCTGCAATCCTTTGCATAATAGTAACACTTGGTCTTTCCTATGCTCTCTATGCTTCGGAATTCAAGTTCACAAACTACAAGAGCAATCTATCGGCCGCAATAACAGAATACACTTCACCTTTCGAATCACAAGTCGACGCCTATGTTCTCGAAACAGAAGAAATTGACGGAGTGCTCATTGCATCGTTCAAGGACAGGGAAAGAACGAATGTAAACGGGTTGGCTTTTCTAAGCAAGGGAATCAACGGCAAGTACAGAATTACAGGCGCGAAGATAGAGACATCAGAATACTCCTCTGTAATACAAAAATACAGCGATGAAATCAAGGGAGAAAAATACTATATAGTAAGCGGATACAATATTTCAGATGAAGTTGATGAATACGGCCTGGACTATTGTGGATATAAAAATCCGGGGACCCTTTCAAAAGACCGCGTAGGGCATACATTGCGGTTTGAAGTGGAAAATTCGCAGTTTCTGGATATTTATAATGCAAAGGAAATGGATGAAAAGGCCAAGGACGGATCAAATCAGCAGCTTTACTATTTTATGATTCTTGAAACATCCATGTATGACGCCAACGGAATGGAAATTACCGAAAATTTCCGCATAAAAGAAGATGCGGTCAGGGATGTGGATGGAAACATAGCTAAAGCGGAGCTTAATTTGCTGTATGTTTTCATAGCAATCGTTGCGTGGATTGGATATATAATAACGAAATATATTTTAACCGAATAAGACATATTCGTAAGCATTCAATAAAATTGAAGTTTAAACCCAAAGACATCTCGATGAGGTGTCTTTTTGCTGAACAAATGATGGAATAATGCATGGCTTTGGTGACGGTTTTGCTTTGCTGATTTTGTGTCCGAATATATGTTGACAACTGATGGCAAAAGGGTATATTATAAGTGGAGTTTATAAATAGTAAACAATTTACTTGGTATTTAAACTACAGGGAGACGAAAATGAATATAGGCGAAAAAATAAAAGAATTGAGACTGAAGCATCAATTGACCCAGGAGGAACTGGCGGACAGGGCGGAGTTGTCCAAAGGTTTTATAAGCCAGCTCGAGAGGGATCTGACATCGCCGTCGATAGCGACTCTTGTTGACCTCTTGCAATGCCTCGGAACGGATCTGAAAGGATTTTTCAGCGATTCGGAAGACACCCAGGTGGTATTCCACAAAACTGATTATTTTGTCAAAGAGGATGACGAATCAGGCAACAGCATAGAATGGGTTGTTCCAAATGCCCAAAAGAACGAAATGGAACCGATACTGCTCACATTGGCTGCGGGCGGCAAAACATCGGTTTACAACCCCCACCAAGGGGAAGAATTCGGATATGTGTTGAAAGGTAAAATATTGATCAATAAAGGACGCGAAAGCTACAGGGCTAAAAAGGGCGAGTCGTTTTATTTTGCGGCGACCAGCGAGCATTATATAGAGAATGATGGGAGTGGGGATGCAAAAATAATTTGGGTCAGCTTTCCGCCAAGTTTTTAGGAGGTGGCGAAATGAATGAAAAAGCTCTCATAAGATTGGACGGGATAAGCAAATCATTTGATGAACAAGTGGTTTTGGACAATATAAGCCTTAACATCAGAAAGAATGAATTTCTCACCCTTTTAGGGCCAAGCGGCTGTGGAAAGACAACAATGCTTAGGATTCTTGGCGGTTTTGAAAAACCGGATGCAGGGCGTGTTCTTCATGGCAAGCAGGATATTGTGGATATTCCACCATACAAAAGGAACATAAACACGGTGTTTCAGAGATATGCCCTGTTTCCGCATCTCAATGTATATGAAAACATTGCATTCGGCCTCAACATAAAAAAAATGGAAAAGACTAAAATTCGGATAAAAGTAAAAAAAGCGCTCAAGCAAGTGAACCTGGACGGTTTTGAAAAGAGATCGGTTTCTCAGCTTTCGGGAGGCCAGCAGCAACGAGTTGCAATAGCAAGGGCAATTGTAAACGAGCCGGAGATACTGCTTCTTGACGAGCCGCTCAGTTCTTTGGACCTCAAGCTGAGGCAGGAAATGCAATATGAACTCAAAACCCTTCAAAGGGAGCTTGGGATAACATTCGTTTATGTGACCCATGACCAGGAAGAGGCCCTTACCATGAGCGATACGGTTGTTGTCATGAACAATGGAACCATACAGCAAATGGGAAAGCCTGAAGCCATATACAATGAGCCTGTCAATGCTTTTGTTGCGGACTTTATTGGAGAAAGCAATATTTACGAGGGTACGATGAAGCAAGACAAGGAGCTGGAGTTGTTCGGACACATGTTTGAATGCGTTGATACCGGCTTTGCAGAAAATGAGTCGGTGGATGTGGTTATACGCCCTGAAGATGTTCGTTTGTCCAGGGTTTCTTCAAAAGAATCTGAAAAGGAAAACGGAATTCTTGTGGGGAAAGTGACCGACTGTATTTTCAAGGGAGTCCATTATGAAACATGCGTGGATACCTACGGATACGAATGGGTAGTTCAAAACACCAAAAGTTTCATTCCGGGCGAGCATGTAAATATTGAACTTGACCCCTACGACATTCATATCATGAAAAAGCAAAGCGAGGAGGATGCCGATGAATCGTAAATGGCTTGCGTATCCGCATGTCGTATGGATGATTGCATTCATACTCATTCCGCTTTTCATGATTTTGTACCATGGACTGACAAGAGATGACGCAGGACAAACGGTATTCACGTTTGAGTTCCTGTTGAAATCCTTCGAACCGATCTACTTAAATGCAATGGTAAAATCTTTTTTGTATGCCGGATTTGCCACATTGATTTGTCTTGTTCTGGCATATCCTTTAGCCTTGATTCTGGCCGGCAAAGCAGGAAAAAGCTCTGCAATGCTTTTTATCTTTGTTCTGCCTATGTGGATGAATTTTTTGCTCAGGACATATGCATGGCTGACGCTTCTTGAAACCAACAATGGTTTTGTGAACACATTGCTCAGGACAGTTCATCTTCCTCCAATAAACATTATCGGGACACCGAATGCAATAATACTCGGCATGGTGTATAACTTCCTGCCATTCATGGTTTTGCCGATCTACAACACACTGATAAAAATCGACATTCATATACTCGAAGCGGCTCATGATCTTGGGGCCAACAGTATTCAGAGGCTTGTAAAAGTCATTTTTCCTTTGAGCATGCCGGGGGTAATGAGCGGTATAACAATGGTCTTCATGCCTGCGGTCACTTCTTTTGTCATACCGAATCTGTTGGGAAGCGGAAAAGTGAACCTGATAGGAAACCTTATAGAACAGCAATTCTTGATGACATACAATTGGGGATTCGGTTCGGCAATGTCATTGATACTGATGATAGCAATCCTGTTGGCAATGGGACTGATGAACAGGATTGACAAAGGGAGCCTGGAAGGCGGTGCCGGCCGATGGTGAAAAAAGGAATTGAACGACTGTATCTGGGATTGATTTTGCTTTTTCTATATGCGCCAATCATAACTCTGATGGTGTTTTCCTTCAATGACTCGAAGTCGCGAGCGAAATGGGGAGGCTTTACATTAAAGTGGTATCAAAGCATGTTCAATGATCCCGTGATAATGAAATCCCTATACTATACATTGGCAATTGCGCTGATTTCGGCTATTGTAGCCACTGCAATAGGCACTGCTGCGGCAATAGGCATACAGACCATGAGACGCAGGACAAAAGAAACAATAATGAATGTAACATATCTGCCGGTGCTTAACGCAGACATTGTTACGGGGATTGCATTCATGCTGTTCTTCATAGGACTAGGGCTCAAGCTTGGATTCGCAACGATGCTTATTGCCCACATCACATTCAATATACCTTTTGTCATATTGAGCGTTTTGCCTAAGCTGAAGGCAATGAACAAGTTCACTTATGAAGCGGCACTGGATTTGGGGGCGAACTCAATTACTGCGGTAAGGAAGGTCATACTGCCCGAGATAGCGCCAAACATAATCACAGGTTTCCTGTTGGCCTTCACATTGTCCTTGGATGATTTTGTAATCAGCTATTTCACAGCGGGAAACGGGGTCTCAAACCTTTCAATCACAATATATACGATGACCAGAAGGGGCATAAAGCCTGAAATCAACGCCATATCAACCATATTGTTTATGGCAATATTGATTTTGCTTCTTGTCATTACCAAAAGAAGAGAAAAAACAGAAATCAAAGAAAAATATTAGGAGGATGAAAATGAAAAAATTATTATTGGTTCTTCTGGCTATGACAGTTATTTTAAGCGCTTGCGCCAAAGCCCCGGAAAGCGATCCGGCAAAGCCATATGCGGGAGCAACATTGAATGTGTATAACTGGGGGGATTATATAGCGGAAGACACATTGACAAGATTCACCGAGGAAACCGGAATAAAAGTAAACTATGAGATGTTTGATTCCAACGAAATAATGTACACGAAATACAAGTCGGGGGCTGTGGATTATGATGTTTTGGTTCCTTCAGACTACATGATTGAAAAACTGATTGCAGAAGATGAACTACTTGAATTGAATTTTGAAAAAATACCGAATATCGAGTATATCGACCAATCATTCAAGGGCCTTGCATTTGATGAAAATGACAAGTACTCTGTTCCCTACATGTGGGGAACGGTAGGAATACTTTACAACACAAAAATGGTTGACGAACCGGTCGACTCATGGGACATCTTATGGGATGAAAAATACTCGGGTCAGATAATAATGCAAAACTCTGTAAGGGACGCATTCGCGGTTGCACTTAAAAAACTCGGGTATTCATTGAATTCGACAGCCAAAGCTGAAGTCGATGAGGCGGTAGAGCTTTTGAAAGAACAGGCACCGCTCGTGCAGGCCTATGTGATTGACGAGGTCAAGGATAAAATGATAGGAAACGAAGGTTCTTTGGCGGTAATCTATTCAGGCGAAGCCATTTATACGGCGGATGAAAACGAGG
>CAZXWC010000043.1:9765-13388 GCA_964644525.1 uncultured Peptostreptococcaceae bacterium | reverse complement strand
CCCCCCCTTTGTAACCCTTTCTTAATCAAGTAAACCCACCTTAGGATGTATAATAAATGCATCAGAAGAAGCGAAAGGAGAATTACATGAGAAAAGTACTCGGCTGCATGCGAAAGGCCGCTCAGGAATATGAAATGATTGCCCCTGGAGATGTAATAGGGGTTGGGATATCAGGAGGCAAAGATTCCCTTGCCCTTCTTTATGGCCTCCACCTCATGAAAAACTTTTATCCCGTCCCATATGAAATAAAAGCTTTTTCCATAGACATGGGCTATGAAAATTTTGACTTCGACCCAGTAAAAAAGTTTTGCGACAGTCTGGGAATTGAATATTTTGTAGAAAAGACAAATATCTACCGCATAGTGTTCAATGTTAGAAAAGAGAAAAACCCATGCGCACTGTGCGCAAATTTAAGAAGGGGAGCCCTTTACAACCTGCTTAAAAGGCACAATGTCAGCAAGGCGGCTCTTGGCCACCACCGGGACGATGCCATTGAGACGCTTCTCTTGAGCATGCTCTACGAGGGAAGGGTCCACTCCTTCAAACCTGTGACCTACCTCGACCGGCAGGAAATAACCGTGATTCGCCCCATGGTATATGCCGAAGAAAAAGAAATAATCGGCGCAACAAGGCGGCACGAATTCCCTGTCATAAAAAGCAAATGCCCTATGGAAGGGCGCACGCGCAGAGACTATATGAAAGAGCTGCTTCGAGGAATCGACAGCCAGGCTCCCAGGGGCAGAGACAACCTGCTTAAAGCTCTCACAAACCCCGAGCAGATGAGCATTTGGGAACCGAACCGCAAGTAAAGATGAAAGGAGAACTCCAAACATGAAAAATATAAAGGCTGTATGTTTAAGCCTGGTTTGCATTCTGGCATCCGCTACAATTTCCCATGCAGACTACACCATTTTAAACAGGGAAACTTTCACCGAACAGATTGGAAACGGAGTAACTTACTCAGAAGACCTGTTGCTTACAGAAAGAGGCCACATACCTGTTAGGATTTTACAGGGAAGCATTTCCCAGGGAGGCCCTAGCATTGGCCTTTTATCCAATACAAAGGTAAACAAACGCTCAACACTTTCGGATTTTTCAGCCGGGCAAGCTTCTGCCATAGGAATTATAAACGGCGATTTCTTCGACACGGGGCTTTCAGTTTCAATGGGCCCCGTGGTCAAGAGCGGGCTTCTTATGTCCAGCTCAATAGGCGACCCAAGCTTCAACACAGCATGGACAGACTCACAGGGAATGCTTGAAATAGGCGGTATGTTTAATGAATCATACATAGTAAAAAATCTTTCAAACGGAAAGGAGCTTGCCGCAACATACATAAACAAGCCTTACCTGGAAGCTGGAAATGCAATAATATTTGACAACTCATGGCAAGGCCTTCCGCCTCAAAAGCCGTACACGGTCTACATGGGCGTTTCAGACGGAAGAGTTGAATGCCTTGAAAGCTCAGTTTTAGAAACAGGCGCAGACAGCCCGGATTTCATCCTTGCCGCCAGAGGCTCCATGAAAACTTTCCTCACGGAAAACTTTAAAGAAAATCAGCGCGTGAGGCTTGATGTTGAGATGGATCCCTCCCTTTCCGATATTGAGGACGCAATGGGCGGAGGAAGCATCCTTCTTGAAAATGGCAGCCTGCCGGACTCATTTTCACTCCCCATATCGGGCCTGCATCCCAGAACGGCCCTTGGAATAAACGATAAAGGCGACCGCTTTTGGCTGGTAACAGTGGACGGCAGAAACCCCTCTGCGACAGGAATGACCGAAAGGGAACTCGCCCTCTACATGAAAGACTTGGGCGTTTGGGACGCCATCAACCTGGACGGGGGAGGATCCACTCAGATGATGGCAAGGCGGCTCGGGGATATGCAAGCTACAATAGCAAACAATCCCTCCGGAGGAACAGAAAGGCGCATAGCAAACGCAATTGCTGTAATAAGCAATCAAAAAAGCCTGGCCCCCTGCGATTTCAAAATAAGCGTGTCAAGCGACTACGTGGCGTGTGCCGCATCGAGAAAACTAGAAACCGCTTTCTTCGACAAGAACTTCAACCCCGCCCAGGGAAATCCTGCTTCCATAGAGTGGAGCGTCCAAGGCAGGGGAAGAGTAGAAAACGGAAGATTCTATCCGGAAGGTCCAGGACTGTGCAAGGTTACAGGAAGCTACAATGGAAAAAAACACAGCATAAACTTCACATGCCTCGAAAACATAAGCGGCATTAGTATTTCTCCGCGAAGCCTGTCTTTGAACCCGGGTGAAACGGCTGAAATCGGGGCAGTCCTTCATACCGCGGCAGGATACGACATACCCGTGGATTTGCAGGACTTGTCCACAAGCTTCCCCGGGAGGCTTGGCTCATTGAACATGAATACATTCACAGCTTCAAACAGGGCTTCTAGCGGAAAGATAAGCGCAGAATTCCAAGGCCATATTGACGAAATACCCATTTCAATAGGCTACTCATCCTTCATATTCAATGACTTCGAAAGCGAAGGAGACAGCTTTTCATCATATCCCCAGGCAGTCACAGGTTCATACCGCCTGGATGAAGACACAAGAAAAAACGGAGAGTCTTCCGGCGTAATGACGTTCGATTTTACAAAAACGGATGCAACAAGGGCTGCATATGTAAATCTCGACCACAAATTATACTCCTCTCCTTCCCACCTGGGCGTTTGGGTCAAGGGGGACGAAGGCGGCGGCCACTGGCTAAGGGCCCGCATTTCAGACAGCGATGGCAAAACAAGCACAATAGATTTTGCCCGCTATGTCGACTGGACCGGATGGCGATTTGTAGAGGCTCAAATACCACAGAGCGCCGTATTCCCTGTAAAACTCGAAAAAATCTACCTGGTTGAGACAGACCCTGAAAACAAAACACAAGGGCAAATATGGTTTGACGATTTCACAGCTTTCTACAAAACCCCATACAGCGGCCAGCTCAATTCATCCGGCATTGCAAGCCCCGATGACAAAGACCTCCTGCAAGACAGACCCGAAAATGCGGACCTTGCCATAACAGTCTTGGGAAACACTCGTCCGGTTTCAACACTGCTTGACAGGCTCATACACATAAAGCTGGCCTTCCAGGCAAAAGAATCCGATTTCATGCTCTCATCGGGAAGCCTGAGCGAAGACCTCAACAAACGGTTGGAAACGCCGCACGCCTTAGAAGGATGCTGCACATCCACACGTGGCGCCGGCCTTTTGATACTGAACATAGACAATTCATCCAATACAGGAATAAGGCCTTCAAATCCCGACCAGATTCCCTGGCTTAGAGAGCAGATAGAAGGAGCTTGGGAAAAAAACATACTTCTTTCAATGTCCAATCCGTGGAAATTCGCCGACCCTCTGGAGGAAGAACTTGTCTTGAAGTGGCTTGAAGACTACAGGACCAGGACCGGCGGAAAAACATATGCAACAAGCCCTTCCCAGGACGGAAATATACACACCGAAATGAAAAAGGGCCTCAAAATAATCAAAGCCCCTTCGACACCCGATGTCAAGGAACTGGACATATTCTCAGACCTAAACATAATGACAATTTACATGACAGAAGACAAACTCAAATACACCGTGGACCCAATCTACAAAAGACCATAAAAAAA
>CAZXWC010000043.1:4147-9665 GCA_964644525.1 uncultured Peptostreptococcaceae bacterium | reverse complement strand
CAAAAACTCCGCCAGCCTTTTCTTAAGCTCTTCCACTTGTCCATGCGCAAGATCCCCGGCCAAAAGCTCCATGGGGCACTTGCCGCTCTTTTGCCTGTTCTGTATAAAAGGGACCTTTCTTTTGAATTCGTAGTATATGCCCTCTTCAGAAAGCACCCTTTCAGCCTCCTCGCTCAGCACCGCCGCATAAAGCTTGTCAATTCCGGCATCCACTGCAAGCATTGCCGCAGCCTTTCCTATAACCTTGTCTGCAAGGCTGCTTCCACAGGCCAGCCGCCTTTCCTTTGTCGCTATGTCATACATGGGTCCTATTCCCCTTCTGTCGTCCTTCATAAGCACAGCCCCGTCCCTTACAAGCACCAGGGCTCTTCCCTCGCTGTCAAGCACATCGACAGCCTTCTTCAAATCATTTTTCATTTTTTCCCCCTAAACCAGCATCACTATCACCGGTATGGTGAAAATAGAGACGAATGTTGAAATAAACACCAGTCTCGACGCCAGATGATAGTCGTTTTTATATTTTGATGCCATAATTGCAGTATTGGCGGCAGTAGGCATGCCTGAAATAACAGCCGGTATTCCAACCAAGTATCCGGTGAAACCAAGAGCCTTCAAGAGATAAAGCACAGATAAAGGCACAAGTGTCTGCCTTAAAACCGAATATGCGAGAGCCTTTTTGTCCGTAAAAATATCCTTTAAATCGACATCCGCAAGTACCGACCCTATGAAAATCATGGACAGCGGCATCGTAGCCCCGCCCAGTGTCCCTAATGTGTCGTAGATAATTTTCGGAAGGTGCAGTGAAAACAGAAACAAAACAAATCCCACGAAAACAGATATTATGGCAGGATTGATAAACTTTTTAAGCTCAAAGCTCGACACCCGGCCCTTGAATTCATCATGGTCCTTGGTCAAAATCCAAAGACCCACAGTCCATATGAAAAAGTTGAAAGGCAAATTAAAAATAGCCGTATAGAAAACCCCGACTTTTCCGTAAACGGAATTGACCACGGGATATCCCATGTAGGCCACATTGACAAATATGAAAGCGTATTGATAAATAGCCTTCTGCCTTACTTCCCCTCCCACAATTTTCGGTATCAGAAATGAAAAAAGCATTATTACAAAGTATATCACTAAAGATATTGCAAGAATTTTACCGCTCTTTGCAAGCATTTCCGGCGAAAAATCAAAATTCATAGATGTAAGTATGAGGGAGGGAAGCATCACATAAAGCACAAGATTTATCATTCCTTCATTAAGTTCATTGCTGATTATTTTACACCTCTTGGCAACGAATCCGGTAATTATCATAAAAAACAAAATCAAGACCTGCTGTACAACTATCAACTCATTTCCCCCTAACCTATACCCTTGGAATCAAAAAAATCATATATATCCTCTTGGCCGCTGTTTACAAACTCATAAAATACAGGCTCCTCAATGACAAGTTTATTGTCCAGTGAAAGCATTTCCCTGTACCTTTTCCCTTGAAGGGTGTCTTGGGCCTCCTCCAGCTTTTTAGCTTCAAAAGAAGCCACCACAAGCTGCTGAGCCCTTGTTATAAAATACACGCTGTGTATGTCACCGTTAAGATAATAAATGTCGTTTTTCACATGATCGTTGTCCTTGTTGAAAGATGTGAAAAGAACTCCAGCATCATGTATGCTGTCCATCATGCTTGGATTCTCAATCTTGAAAATCATCAAAAATTCCTCTATGGATTCTATTTGGTATATAGCCAGATATTCCATTTTCTTTAAGAGGAAAGCCGCTTCTATGTTTGATATGTGCATCTCCTCCAATTTTTTGGCCGACCTTATCTTGTAGCCTTCATCCCCGCTTACAACATTAAGTTCAGAATGCACTAAAATATACCCGGCCCTGGAATCCACAAGAGACTCCGCCCGGTAAACACTTCCCCTTTGGGAAGACCTTTTGCAAAAAAGCTCGTTCCTGAGAAGCACCCCTTCCCCCACCTTTGCCCGCAGATTATCCTCTGTTATTTTGTCCAGAAGAAAGTCCGCCGCGGCATAGTCTTTGCCGAATACTCTCATCAAAAAATAATTTATGCAGTGGGAATGGTTTTCAAGGGGTTCGCAAATCTTTTTCATAAGATTTCTTTCATCTTCTTTCGTGAGAGAAACCGGCATGGCAAAAAATTTTTCAAACTCCCTGCTTCTTTCAGGCAAGGCCGAGTCTTTTTCCAAATTCAAATCATAAAACAATTTTAGCAGATATACGAGTTCATTGTAAGAAATATTTATAAAATTCCCTCCAAGGCCCCCCATCATGTGAAAGGCTATATAATCAACTTCGTAATTGTTGGGGTTTATAAGACTTTCATACCCGTCAATTCCATATGCTTCGCTGTCAAGATGGAAAAACTGATAAAAAAAATCGCCACTTTCAAGTTTCCAACAGACTTTTACGCCGACAACACCCATAAGCCTTGTGTTTGTTGCCTGGGCCCATATAAAACTTTCGGGGCCTGTTCCCAAAAGATTTCCCTCGTCTCGGCCACCCTTCAAAATTTTAAGTTCAGACAATTTCTTTTTCATTATTTTCACCCATCTCAAATGCCTTCCCTATTTCTCAGAATTGTCCTTTTCGTAAGTCTGCGCCATATACTTTCTTGTAAGAACCTTTCCAAGTTCAACCCCTGGTTGATTGAAAGCATTTATGTTCAACAGCTCTCCGCAATAAGCAGCCTTAAGCTCCTGCATATAAATAAACTGCCCTACGGTCTCCTCATTTATTTCAGGAAAAACCACAGTGAGCACCGGTCTTCCAAACTCGGAAAGAGCATCTCCGGTCGCCGACTGCTCAGCATTCATAAGTTCCGAAAGCCCCCTTCCGGCCAATATGGAAAGATTGTCGTATTTGGAAAAATGCTTTGGAATCGCCATCTCCCTGCGAAACCTTTCAACCCTAAGGAAAGTTATTATCTTGTCATCTGGGCCCTCAGCATAGAGCTGAATCTGTGAATGCTGGTCTATTGTACCAAGCGCCTTGACAGGAGTCTGTCCAGTATTTACAGTGTTTTCGTCATTGTCCTTTTTCTTTCCCAGGCTCTCCGCCCAAAGCTGGGCGTACCAGTTTGACATGTATTTAAGCCTGTCGGCATAGGGCATCATGACAGAAATATTCCTTCCCGTTTTCATCATTTTGAAATGCACAGCCGCATCCATAAGAGCGGGATTGTCCTCCGGATAGAAATTGCTGCACCTGTCCGACATGGCCGCAGCCCCCCTTAGGAGCCCGTCTATGTCTATTCCGCATGTGCCAGCAGAAAGAAGACCCACTGGAGACAAAACCGAAAAGCGGCCTCCGACATTGCTTGGGATATAGAAAGTATCAAAACCCTTTTCCCTGGAAATATCCAAAAGTACGCTGCTTTCCTTGTCCGTGGTGGCTATAATCCTTTCCGCAACCGCCTTTTCCGGCAGGCTTTTGCTGAGCCAGTCATATACTATCATAAAGTTGGACATAGTCTCAGCCGTGTTTCCCGATTTGCTTATCACATTAAACACAGTCTGCTCAGGATCAAGTATGTCCAAAAGATCCCCAACACTTTCGGGGTCCGGATTGTCAAGCATGTAGAAACGCGGGCCCTTGCGAATGTGCTTGGGCTTTTCATTGTAGTACTTTCCATTCAATGCTTCCTGAAGGGCGAGGCTCCCGAGATTAGATCCCCCGATTCCTATCAGTACAAAATTTTCAAACCTGTTCCTTATCCACCCCGCCTTTTCCTTGACTCGGTCCAAGTCCTCCTGGTGCTTAGTGAGACCCATGAATCCAAGATAGCCTTGATTTCTTTTTCTTAAAACCCTACTGAATGCATACTCCAAATCATGAATCATTCCTGTCAAATCCACTTTCGAACAATCATATTCAAACTTGATATCCATGGCAATCTCCTTTCCACTTACTGATGTTTTTACGCCTGCGGCAAAACAGTTGTCAGTTGCCAGTAATCAGTTGTCAGCAAATGCAAAAACCTTAAAAACCCAAATGCGTCAAAGAATTTCTTTTTTTTGAGTCCTTTGCTTTTGTTCTTAATCTTTTACTGAAAACTGCCCGCTGCATGCTGCCGGCTGTTTTTCCCTTTCTACTTTCCACTTACTACTTTCCACTGTTTTGCCGGCTGTTTTTCCCTTTCTACTTTCCACTTACTACTTTCCACTGTTTTTACCCTTCCCCTGATGCACTATATGGTAAAAAAGCGGGCTTTCAGAGTAAAAGGCCTTTTCACGGGTAAGACAATCCCTAAAGCATGGCCGCCTGAGAAAATCATTTATGTCTTGGAGGCCGTCAGCACTGTATGATGCGGCAATGAGCTTTCCTTCCTCCATAAGAAAATACAAACCGAAAATATCGTCATTCATAAAATAAGTCTGATTCTTGTAATGGGCATTGTCCCGCTTAAACTGAGTGAAAAGGAGTCCCCTTTCATGGGCTTCCTTTTCAACACAGGGTTTCTCGACACGCAGTGAATTGTCAAAACAATCCTTGTCCGCAACCTTGTATGTAATAAGATACTCGGTTCTCTTTATTATCATTGAAGCCTCGCTCACCGAAAGGTCTTTTTTCTCCAATATTTGTGCGCTTAAAACCTTGACGCCATCTTCAGTGTCAATAAGGCCAAGCCTTGCCATCAAAAGAAAATAATTTGTTCCGCACCTTGCCAATGCATTGCACTTGCAATACTTTACTCCTTCAATCCTTTCCACTTCACCTACTTCATTCTTCAGAAGTATTGATTTGCCTGGAAACTCCACCAAATCCAGCCTGTTCCCTTTAACCAGCAACTGCTTTTCTGCATCGGAATCCTTTGCGAGAGCCCTTCCCATATAGTAATTTGCTGCCTCAAAATCCGTTTCCATCTTTTTCGAAAGCTTATTGTCCAATTCCTTGCGAATAAATTCCGGCACAGTCCTTTCGCCTGCCAACAAGTGGGCATACTCCGAAGTTTTGCCCGGCAGGGGCAAATGGAATTTGAGATTTATGGAATACATCAGATTAAGCAGGTCCACCATTTCATGCTCGGAAAGATTCTCGAAATTCTCCCCGTATACGCCTATGGCCTCCTTCATCATGTCCTGTTGTTCATCTTCTCTACCATTTAAAAGGCTTTTGTATCCCTTTATGCCCTCCCTTTCAAAGTCCATACAGAAAAACTGCATAAGCCTGCCTTCCGGAACCTTCCATAAGACATAACATCCGGCTACGCCAGTGAGCCTGGTTTTAGTGCATCCGCTTTCCAGGAATTCATTTTCCGTTTTCTTTCCTACAACCCTCAAGAACCCCTTCTCCATAGATGCCTCCCAATATAAGTATCTCCTTCGATGTGTGAAAGTTCTTTGCTTTTATTCTTTGTTTTTTCTTTTGTTTTTGCTTTTTCTGACAACTGACACCTGACAACTGACAACTGACATCTGACATCTGACATCTAATATCTGCTTTTGTCTTTCCTTTCTACTTTCCACTTTCTACTTTCCACTGTACTTTACTCTTT
>CAZXWC010000043.1:0-4047 GCA_964644525.1 uncultured Peptostreptococcaceae bacterium | reverse complement strand
CCTCCATCTTTTCAGCCGCCTTTTTCTCGTCACTTTCCATAACCGAAAAGTAAATCTTTATCTTGGGTTCGGTTCCGCTTGGCCTTACAGCAAACCAGCATGAATCTCCAAAATGGAACTTAAGCACATTGGATTTGTGGAACTTGAGAATCTCCGACTCCTTCCTTTCCAGGTTTGTTCTGGTGGAAGCCTGAAAATCCGCAATCTCGGTTACTTTTTCCCCGCAGACACTTCTCGGGTGGCTATTCCTGAAGCTTTTCATTATTCTGCCTATACGCGCCTTTCCGTCCATTCCTTCCAGCCAAAGGGCTATAAGGTGGTCCTTGTAGAAACCGTGCTTTTCCCACAATTTCCTTAGCGCGTCATGGAGGGTCATTCCCTTTGCCTTGTAGAAAGCCGCCATCTCAGCCGCAATCATGGCAGAGACCACCGCGTCCTTGTCCTTTGTAAAATCTCCCGCAAGATAGCCTATGCTTTCCTCATATCCAAACAAAAAGCGTTTTCCGCCTTCTTTTTCCAAATCCATGGCCTTGTCGCATATCCACTTGAATCCAGTAAGAGTTTCATATGTGTCCACCCCGTATGACTTGGCTACGGCTGCACCCATGTCGGATGTTACCACCGTCTTTACGATAAAGTCTCCCTGGCGGATTTTTTTATGCCTAAGCACATAGTCTATAAGAAGAGGCCCCACCTGGTTTCCAAGCAGAGGCTCCATCTCTCCCTGACTGTTTCTTGCCGCAATACCAACCCTGTCGGAATCCGGGTCTGTCGCTATTACAAGGTCTGCCCCATTTTTCTCTGCCAGAGCCAAAGCCATTTCAAGAGCGGCTGTCTCCTCGGGATTGGGCTTTTTGACAGTCGGGAAAGTTCCATCCGGTTTTTCCTGCTCGGGCACTACCGACACCGATTCAAAACCGTCCCTTGAAAGAACCTCTGTGACAGGGACAAGGCCGACTCCGTGCAGGGGAGTGTATACTATTTTAAGCTTCTTTACAGTCTCTGCCATCCCGTCATCGACCGTGGAAAGCCCCAAAACCGCTTGGTAATAGGCTTGGTCGAGTTCCCTTCCTATAAGAGTAATCATATTTTTTTCAAGAGCTTCTTGCCTGGGCATGGTCTTTATGGCTGAGAAAGCCTCAATTTTATTTACTTCTGCTATAAGCGGCTCTCCTATGGCAGGAACTATCTGTCCTCCGTTTTGGCCGTATACCTTGTAACCGTTGTATTCAGGCGGGTTATGGCTTGCGGTTAAAACCAGCCCCCCTGCGCACCCTAGCCTGCGCACAGTAAATGAAAGCTGGGGAGTAGACCTGATGCCTTCGTAAAGGTATACCCTTATTCCGTTTGCCGCTAAAACCTCGGAAGCCACCCAGGCGAATTCATCCGACGCTATTCTGCTGTCATATGCTATGGCTACGCCTTTTTCGCCTGCCTTGTCAACATTTCTTTTGAGATACCTGGCAAGGCCCTGGGTAACCTTCTGTATATTGTACTTGTTCATCCTGTTTCGCCCCGCGCCCCTTATTCCCCTCATGCCACCTGTTCCGAATTCGAGGTCCTTGTGGAAACGGTCCTCTATTTCTTCAAGATTACCTTCTATTCCCTTAAGTTCCGCCTTTGTCGCATCATCTATTTCCGGATCATTCATCCACTTTTCATAACTTTCCCTTGCATTCATTTTTTGCCTTCCTTTCTCCCTTTGTTATTGTCATTTATATAATCCCATTCAATTGGAAGCTTCCGCATTAAGCAATAGTTCGCGACTTTCTTGCCCATTCATGAGTATATCCATAAATTCGGCAAGTATATCATCCTTCACACTTCTTGAAAGCATCAAGAGCTCGCTCTTCTTGACAAAGTCTGGTAATTTGTTGAACATCCTGCTTGTCACAGGCTTATGGTTTTCCTTTGCCAGTTCGAACAATTCACCCATACTGTATGCCGCAAAACGGTCAACCCCCGAAGCCTTGGCCTGATGCTCTATGAACCCTATCAATATGTCTTCGTAGGTCGCCTCATCCTTGAGGTCCAGAACCGCCGCCATTCGCGGAAGTATGTGTTCGAAAAGCATCCGCCTGTATGGTATGCCCGAAATCCCGAAAACCTTCCCCATCTTGAGGATTGTATCTTCATCAAAATTCATGAAGAAGTCCATGAAAAAGTCCTCGCCCTCGTTAATTTCCAAACAATACTTTATTCCCCTGTATTTGTTGTAAATCCTTAGCGTGTCGTAATAGCCCATCTTCATGTTTTTGCGGGCCTTTTGATTGTCGAAATCCAGTATTCGGCCCAGGGGTTCCGAAGGTGTTATATATTTAATATTGAGCTTCTTGTGGTCTATCTTCCTTACCCGGCCCATTCCGAAAGACCGTATCACTATTATGTCCTCGTAACCCTTTCTGGCCAAAAGGTTTACGGGTATGTTGTCATGAAAGCCTCCGTCAACATACACCTTGTTTTCAATCTTCTCAAGCTTGAAAACCGGAACCGAAGCCGAAGCCATTATATAGTCATGCAACTTCCCCTCTGGAACATCTTCCTTGTAGAGCTCAAGCGGTTTCATGTCCGAAAGCGATACAGTCACAAAACCAAAGTCCATTTTTGAATCCCTGACCCTTTTTTCGTCTATGTTTTCCCTTATCATTTTCTTCATAAGGGTCGTGTCCAAACCGTTGTTTTCCATTATTTCCTTGAGCTTCTTGACCGCATAGGCAAGGCTTTTTTCATCCAAATCAAATCCTATTATTCTTTTAAGATGACCCTCATCCACATCGAAAAGCTTGGAAGGCCTTATCCCCTCCCACATTTCATAACACTCCCTGAATGCCCCCTGCACAATCATCGCGCCGTTTATAGCTCCGATTGAAGTGCCGGAGACTCCATCCACTTCTATTCCAAGTTCAAGCAGAGCCTTGTAAGCTCCTGCCTGATAAGCCCCCTTGGCGCCTCCGCCTTCAAGAACCAGCCCCAGTTTCCCCATGACTTTCCTCCTGTAATGGGCGGGGTTTCCCGCCTCCATATATTTATAGATATAATATTTGATAAAATTACCTGTATTCAAATTATACCATTAGAAGCCTTCAAATAACCAATTTTTTCAACCGCTGCCACCTTTGCCACCAGTTTCTGCCAAACAAAAAAGATGCCTCCTGCAGGCATCTTTTTATTGCTTCTTCTTCAATTGCATTTGTAGCAAAACATTTAGGCTTCCTTTTCCTATCGCAGTATCTGACGTTTTACCTTATAGGTAAGATAGGGAAAATATTTCAGTATGAATTCACTGTACATGGATATCATCGACTCTGGAAGAGCCGTGAAAATATCCTCCCAATAGACTATCTTGAGATTGGCCAGATAATTGGGTCTTAGTATGTCCTCTATTATGTGGATATAGCTCTTTAGCATCTCGTTCTCGTATGGGAGCATAAAAACCGCAGAGTCCTCTCCTTCTATTCTAAGCAGGGACCTTATTATCTCGTAATGCTTGAAAAATATTTTCTTTTCCTTGTAAACGTCTCTAATTGCATCGGACTTTTCAAGCATTGGCTTGTATATTTCTTGGTAGGCTTTTCTGTTTTCCTCAGTATCTTTCAAGCTCCCGTATGACTTTCCTGTGTATTTGACATTAAAGAAAAGATGTCCGTCACCTGTGTCAAGATCCAGCTCGAAATGTTCTCCACGCCTGAAACAATTGCTGTATTTTATTTCCCTGTTTCCCATTCCTATTATTTGTATAAAGTCCTCAAGATGGCCTGCATCTATTAAGGGATAGAAGAAGTTTATGCATAGAGCCTGCGCCGAATCCAGATGGCAAAAGTCCCCGTCGGTTTCTTCCAGCGCATAGGACGAGTTCCAGAAACGATGCCTGTACTTCTGAATAATGTTCTTTCGCTTGTCCTCATCGGGCAAGATGAAACAATAGTTGTACACCCTTCCGTCGTAACGGTATACACCTTTTTCCTTGACCCTCAAAAAATCCCTCTTATAGTGGCACATATGCTCCTTTATGTAACTTTCAAACCGCTTCATGGTATCCCTCCCGTG
>CAZXWC010000042.1:0-13454 GCA_964644525.1 uncultured Peptostreptococcaceae bacterium | reverse complement strand
ACTCCATTACAAGCCTTGTTTTTACAACAAAGCACGAACCCGGGTGTTTATACGGCGCTTTAAAGCATCTATCCGATTATGGAATAAACATGATGCGGATAGAATCGCGGCCGATAGAAAACAAACCTTGGGAGTATTATTTCTTTGTCGATATTGAAGGCTCTTTGATGGAAAGCAAAATAAGGTCATCTCTTCACCACCTGAAAAAACAGACAAGTTTCTTTAAAATACTAGGATCATATAAAAAAAGTTGCGTTTAAACGCAACTTTTTTTATATGATCCTGTTGATCCAGTCAAAATATCTTTATTATAATAGCTGTTTTAAATTTAATCATCATTCATACTTAATTTCAGTCACCTCGCACCTGAACCACTCAAAATCTCCTTCTTCCAATTCCCATATAAGCTTAGCCCTCGTTGGAACTATAAACCCTCCCAAATTTTCGTGGCCGTCAAGAAGGGCTTTCCAGTCCTTAAGTTTATATTCACCTTTATTTTCCATAAATCGTTTTGCCGAAAATGCAAGCACTTGTCCTTTTTCGTTGAATTCAAATATCCCTTCGGCCTCTATTCCTCCATAAGTTATTTTCGCCTTTGCCGTTTTTTCATCTATAGCTTCCCATTCAATGTATTCGGACAATGCGGCTGTAGGAAACCAGGCAATCTCGGCAAGATATCTGACCAATGTTCCTTGGTCAATTTCCGGACCTTGTGCGTCTACTACATTTACTACCGACATAAGCTTTATCAGCATGCTTCCTTTTCCATTTGAATATATGTCAATGCCATTCAAATATATTCCTGGAGCCATTCTAATTTTTGCATCCCATACGAATCCCGGCTGAGCTGTTACGAACAACTGCTTTGCCTCCATTGGAAGCCACGGCTTGCCTATAGCTGTCCTAAGTTCGCCATTTTGCTTCAATTTGACTGTTCCAACATAATTTTGTCCGTCAAACCCTGAAGCCAAAAGCCATTTTGCCACAGGATCAGGCAATTTGGTCATTTCAGCTTCTAAATCCAAATCTTTGCTTCCCTTTTGTTTTTCCATCAGAATTTCTTTTTCTTTCTTCACGCTTCTGTTGAATCCAATCTGCCCAATGATTGAGATTAAGGCAATCAGGCAAATTGACATAGCAAGTACTGCACATCCTATCAATATGTATTTTTTCATGGTTAAACCTCTATTCCAATCGTATTTTTGCCAAGAAATTCGAAATATTTTGCCAGCAAAAGCAAACTGGCCAATATCAAGTCTTTATTTGATTTTATGAATTTTCGCATCGAAAAACTCCTTGGTATCCTGGCAACGCTCCAGTGTCCAAACGCTAAATCATTACATAATTAAGAACAATATAAATGGCATACATTCCAAAGAGCACCATTCCTTCAAATTTATTTATTTCTTCTCCATCTTCCGTCTTGCTTGTAAATATTCTGAATGATGTCAAAATGATAAGCATGGCAGGAATCTGAAGTTTGTAAAAAACGAAGGGGACATCAAGCCCTCCCTTTGTAACAAGGGCCGAGCTACCGATTACAAACAAAACATTCAGAATATCGGCTCCCACAATATTGCCTATGGCTATTTCTCCATGGCCTTTCCTTACGGCTGTCACGCAGGTTATGAGCTCTGGAAGACTGGTGCCGAATGCAACCAGGGTTGCGGCAATGATACCTTGTGGAATTCCTACTCTGACAGCTGTTATTTCAACAGATGAAATAAGTATCTGCGATGAAACTATTACAAGAAAAACTCCAATGATCAATTTAAAGATAACAATGGCCAATGAAACTTCATCTTCTTTCAATTGGTCCATTGCCCCATGAGCCGTTCTTGACCAATGTATTGTAAGCAGTATGTAAGCAGCCAAAAGAATCAGAAAAATCCCTCCGGTTATTTGGCTTATGTTGCCCTGGCCAGTCCTGGAAAAGACAGGGAGCGCAGCAATCGCCAGCAAAAACCCTGCTGAGAGTTGAATCTTCCCCTGCCTGTTGACCACGCTCTTGTCAACCGGCAGTCTTCCGATCAATGCGGATATCCCGATAATCAAACCGGTATCTGCAATTATGGACCCTATGGCGTTTCCAAGCGCAAGATCGGGATTGCCATCTACAGCAGCCATTACTGAAACAGTGGCTTCGGGCAGGGTTGTACCAATAGATACAATGGTCGCCCCAATAATCATTTTAGGTATTCCCCACCTGATTGAAAGGCTTACGGCTTCATCAACCAGAATGTCGGCTCCTTTGCTTAGAAGAAGCAGTGAAAAGGCAATAACTGCGAATAATGCAACTGTAGACCATTGCATAAACAAATCATGAAGTATTTTTTCCAATTTACTGCCTCCTTCTACCACTCGTCAACTAAAAAAACGCAGCAATACAAATTGCTGAGTCTCACAAAATATTTCTGACGGCAGAACCGGGATACCTATCCGTCATGACGACTCCGCCTCCCTTTTGGGAATGTTGCCCCCTCATCTCCTACATTTTACTACTTTCACCGAATCAGTCAATAGTAATTGCAATTCATCTATATCCCTACACTAACAGCAAAGCTGTTCAGCAAAAATCAAAATAGCTCATACGGGCACTATATGTGCCTGGATGAGCTATTTAAATATTTTAATTATTTATCGAACCCGCTAGGCTTCCATAAATTTCAGTGAAAACCGTAATTCAATTCTCATTTAATGCTGTTCGTCTTATTCCGCATAATCAGCATAAACTTTTACAGGCTCCCAATCTTTGCCTATGAAATGTATTACTCTTTCAGTAAGCGCACCTGTAGGACATACGTTTACACATGCCATGCATGCTGCACATGCGCTTTGGTCCATCTCGACATTTAGTCCTGCGGCAACCATGGTCTCAGAACCTCTGTTAACAAAACCTATGTTGCATTGCCCCGCTATTTCCTCGCAGGCCCTTACGCACCTGCCACAAAGTATGCATTTGTTAGCATCGTATTCTATTACAGGACTCGAATCGTCCACGATGATGGGCTCGCTTGTGTTCTCGTATCTGCTTGACTCGATTCCGAACTTCCTCATCAGCTTTTGAAGTTCGCAGCTAAACATCGGATTCGGCACTCCCTTTGAACATGTAAGGCAATTGTGGTTTCTGGACGCAAGCACCAGTTCAAGAATAATTCGACGGTAGTGGTTAAGCTCTTCGTCTTCGCTTATTACTTCCATTCCATCCGAAACGGGAGTGCAGCATGCAGGTTGGAGATCTCTGGCGCCTTTTATCTTTACAAGACACATTCTGCATACTCCGGCCCCAGTCAATTCCTCGTCGTAGCAAAGATGTGGAATTTCTATTCCGTTCTCTTCGCATACAGTCAAAAGGTTTCGACCTTTTTCAGCTGTCAGTTCTTCACCATTGACAGTGAAATTCACATATTCCCTTTCCATTTCAGGTGCATCAAACTCGTCGAAGAAGTCTTCAAACAATCCCAATTCTTCAGCAACTTCATATAGCTCGTATCCTTCAACGCTCGCTTCCAGCGCGACACCTTCAAATGGATTTGTCAAAACCACTCCCCTATCCATTGTAAAGTTACCGGTTCCAAGCGTTTTTGCTATACGAATCACTTTTTTGTCGCGAAATACATGCTCTATCCCTTTGAGACCATTTTCGCAAATCAAAGGAATGATTACAGTTGCCTCTTCGTACATGTCTTTTTTCTTTATGTCTTTACAGTGTTTTTCAACAAGGTTCAATGTGCAACCTATACTTATCAAGTCTTTTCCAAGCACATTATAGCCGTCGGCCTTAAGCATATTTTCAAGCGTTTCCATCTTTATTGTTCCGCCAATTCCACATGCAACTATGCAGCTGCTGCAGCTGTTTATAACTATTTTATCATCCTTGCTCAATTGTTTTTTCAAATCGTCGTAGCTAATAGAACGAAGTGATATAATCATTTCGCCACCCCCGTCACTTCCGCCATTTCCATAATCGGCAGACTGTTGTCATTTTCGTTCCTGTCTCCAATAAATGCCTTGAATTCTCTTCCGGTTTCATTTTCGCTACCCTTGTAGGGCATTGTAACCTTCAATACCTCCTTGTCGGTATCAGCAACCATGAGTCCAACATCTTTGATTGTCTGAACAACCTTGTATTCGGGATATGACCTTTCAAGGTTTGCCGAACCGGCTTCGCATGCAAGGGAAAGTATCGTATTTACATCTCTGCCCAATTTGGCCAAGAATATTTTGGGAGTACAAGCTGTGGGCACCATGAATCCATCTTTTACATTGTAGCCGTCGCTCATCAATTGCATGGCAAGCTCTTTCATTTTTTCCTGCCCACCTGAACCTGCAACTCTCACACATGTTTCACAGCCAATTATTGTAATGACATCATTATCTTTGTCAATGTTTTTTCTAATATCCTCATATTCCAAAGCTTTCGTAAATATCATGATTACACCCCTCTAATTGTTTTTCGATACCGCTTCTTCATATTCATTTCTGAAGTAGCGCAGAGTACTTAATACAGGATTTGCAGACGTCTTTCCAAGTGCGCAAAGCGCAGTTTTTTGAATAACGCTGGCCAATTCCTCTATTCTAGGAATATCAGATGCTTCACCGCGACCTTCGTCAATTTTATTCAGTATATTAAGCATCTGCTTTGTGCCTTCACGTCCCGGTATGCATTTCCCGCAAGATTCTTCTGTACAGAATT
Organism: uncultured Peptostreptococcaceae bacterium; assembly: GCA_964644525.1. Classification (GTDB taxonomy): domain Bacteria; phylum Bacillota; class Clostridia; order Peptostreptococcales; family BM714; genus BM714. The sequence continues at coordinate 8,758 of CAZXWC010000042.1, read as the reverse complement.
CCATGAAGAATTTAGCAATATCAACAGCACTTTTGTCGTCTGTGATTACAATCATTCCTCCAGAGCCCATTATCGATCCATACTCCTGTAATGTTTCGTAGTCAACTGGTACATCGATATGAGCCAATGGTATGCATCCGCCTGATGGTCCTCCAAGCTGAGCCGCCTTGAAACTTTTGCCTTCAACAACTCCTCCACCTATATCATTTACAATTGTGCCTAGCTTTGTTCCTATTGGCACTTCGACGCAGCCAACATTATTGATGTCTCCAGTGATGGAGAACACTTTTGTCCCCTTGCTTTTTTCTGTTCCAATTTCTGCATACCACTCACTGCCTTTATGCAATATTTGGGGTATATTGGCAAGTGTTTCAACATTATTCAAAACTGTCGGTTTCTCCCATAGACCTGCATGCGCCGGGAATGGCGGCTTTGGTCTTGGATTCCCCCTCAATCCTTCGATGGATCTCATTAGAGCCGTCTCTTCGCCACAAACAAATGCTCCTGCCCCTTCATAGACCTCTATGTCAAAATCAAATCCTGTTCCTAGTATGTCTTCTCCCAAAAGTCCATATGCTCTTGCTTTCTTGATTGCTTTATTAAGCGTTTCAACTGCAAGTGGATACTCTGCTCTGCAATAGATATATCCCATATGCGCACCTATTGCCTTTGCAGCAATAATCATGCCTTCTATTACGCTGTGCGGATCACTCTCAAGAACACTTCTGTCCATAAACGCACCCGGGTCTCCCTCGTCCGCATTGCATAGCATGTATTTCATTCCTTCAGGTTCTTTTGCTGCAAATTTCCATTTCAATCCTGTTGGGAAACCTGCGCCTCCTCTTCCTCTAATTCCAGCATCAAGGACTACATTGATAATTTCTGTTGGATCCATTGATGTCAAAGCCTTAATTGCACCTTGGTATCCGTCTCTTCCTATGTAATGGTCGATATTGTTTGGATCTATCAGCCCTCTGTTTTTCATTACCCTTTGTTCCTGGACAGCAAAAAAAGGAACTTCTTCGATTCCCGGTATGCTGGAATCAACAACGGCTTCTCCCTCTACCTTTCCATTGTTATTCTTTCTTTCTTGCAATTGAGTTTCCATTCCTCTTACGTATGCATATTCTTTAACTATTTCCCCACCCATAACATGACTTGCAAATATTTCTTTTGCTTTTTCTTCATCAATGTATTCATACATTATGGGTTCCTGTCCTGGAAGTGCAACTGTTACAAGCGGCTCCTTGGAACAAATTCCTGCACATCCCGTGGTAATTATCTTTGCTCCCTTGAACTTATTTTCCTTTATTATTTTTCTAAAAGTAGTCAAAACACTTGTAGCACCCGAAGCTATCCCGCATGTGCCCATATGTACATATATTCTGATAAGCTCTTTGTCCTCAGCTGTCTTTTTGATAACATTGTCTCTAATGCCGTTAATCTCGGCTATTGTCTTACCCATTATACTCACTCCCTATGACTAAATTGTTTTATTCGTATTGGCTAAGAATTCCATCAACGCTGTCTAGCGTAACTTTCCCATAAACCTTGCCATCCACAAGTATGATGGGTGCAAGCCCGCATGCTCCAAAGCATCTCGCTTTCTCATAGGTGAATCTTCCATCTTCGGTGCTTTCTCCAAACTTGACGCCAAGGTCTTTTTCGATTTTTTCTGCGATTTCTTTTCCGCCTTTTACATAACATGCAGTTCCCAAGCAGACTTGTATTCTGTGTCTTGCCTTTTGGTTCATCGAGAAAAATGAATAAAAAGTGACTACACCATAAATCTTGTTGGGAGCAATATCTGCTTTTACCGAAATTCTTTCCTGTACGCATTCTGGTATGTATCCCAACAATTCTTGCGTCTCTTCCAACATTGGAATCAAACTGCCAGGTTTTTCTTTATGCGCATCTATAATATCATCCAATGCACTTACCTGTTCATCTGTAAAAAAATTCGTAATTGTATGAATCACTTGCATTACCTCCTATAAAGTTATATGCCAAATGCTCAAATCTTTACTAATCTACGTTTATTATTCGAACAAAGTTGCCACATCCTCGAATATTTGCTTTTCTTCTCCTTCAAATCTGCCAGATCTTATAGCCTTTAAAACTTCTTCATTCTGAAATTTGACGCCATCGAGTAAATAAGCCAGCTTATCCACAAAAGATGTATTCATCGAATCTGTATAAACCTTTACATTTTTAATACATCCATCGACAAAATTCAATCCTATCTGGACTTCTCCCCAATCAAAACGATTATCGTAATAAGCGTCAAATGACGGACTTTCAGCATATAGCCATTCCCATGAAGAATATTTTTCATACAGTCTACCTATCTCTTCGTTAATGTTTTCAGAATTTGCGTATTCTGTATACGAACAAACATTACCAAATGCTTTCTGAAAACTTTTGAATATGCTTGCCTTCATATCTGCAATGGTTATTTCATCATTTATCGCCTTCAGGTTTACAACTCTTGATTTTACTGAGTCCACACCTTTCGAAACAATCTTTTGCTTGGAAGGATTGAGGTTTTCAGAAAGTTTAGAAATATCGGCATCTACCAAAATTGTTCCGTGATGATACGATGAATTATCTCCAAAATAATATGCATTGCCCGAAAATTTTCTTCCATTTATCAATATATCGTTTCTTCCGGAAAATTCAGCATCTAGGCCAAATGCATTAACTGCATCCAAAATTACACTCAATTGTTTATTTTGGTCATACAAATCTTTTCCCATCACAAATGTAAAATTCAAATTTCCGACATCATGAAATACAGCTCCACCTCCTGATAACCTTCTGGCGAGCTTTATGCCTTCACTCTTCATTTTTTCAATATTGCATTCTTTCCATGGATTCTGATTGCTTCCGATGACAACAGTATCCATGTTCTGCCAAAGATAAAGTATTACTTCGTTCGCTTTGACATGATCAACAAGATATTCTTCTATAGCCAAATTCAACCATGGATTGAAACTTGAGGATTTTACAAACCTACTAATCTGCTTTTTCAATTTCAAGAAGCTCGTCACCGACCTTGACTCGAGCACCTTCTTCTACAGAAAAAGCCGTTATGGTTCCATTTACTCTAGCTTTGATTATTGTATTTCCTTTTGCAGATTCAACTTGCAATAATTTTTCTCCTCTTTTAACTGTATCTCCTACAGCTTTTGCTATTTTGCCAACTTTACCTGTCTTAGCATTTTTCTCCATTTTATCGAGCTTTACTTTTGTAGTCATATTTTCATCCTCCATAATTTTGATAAGTTTTTGTCAAACAGTTTTAAAACGAACAAGAAGAAAGGAAATATTCATATTTCCTTTCTTCTAAAATATTTTCTTCTATGCGAAATCTTTTTCAAATTCGTCGAGAGACTCCTTAAGCATGGTTACACTGTAAGCCATTGAAGGTCCTCCTCCAAAAGCTACAGAAGTCATAGCCGCTTGAAGAATTTCTTCTCTGTTGGCACCTGACTCAAGAGCCTTGTATGTATGGAAAACTATGCAATACAAGCATCTGTTGTAGCAAGCGATCCCTACGCTTATAAGCTCTTTCGTCTTAGTACTCAAAATTCCATCTTCATATGTAGTTCCAAGCAAACTCATAAATCCTTCAACATTTCCTTTTGTCGCTTCGTAGCCGCCGAAAGTATCCAGTCCACCTACGAATTCAGCCAGCATTTCTCTTGGGTTTCCTGCCATCTTAATCCACTCCTTTTATATTGTTTGTTAACTTGCCTACAATTTCATTTTACTCTTTGTGTATTTTTTATCAATAGAAAACACGTAATATTTTTTGTTTTTTGTCAATTAATAGAAGTTATCATTATTATTGATATCTTTTTTCATTAATAACGAGAATAAATATCAATTCGCTTTATAGAAATATCATATATCGGTATTTTGTACCATTTCGGAATAATAAAATACCCCTGTCCGTTATTTTTTTATCTTTTCGTGCATTTTTTTCGTTAATATTTTGTATTGATAATTCTGAAAAAAAGCGTCCATTTTGAATATATGGGCGCTTTTAAAAACTATTTTATTTATTCCATATTTTCCATCACTTCACAAATATTATTTCATCTCCATCGAGATAATGAAAATAGCCGGGGAAAAGCCCCTTGTATACATTCCCTTCTTTGTCGGTTGCACGGACCAGGAAGAATATTTCGTTTTCCATCCATGCAAAAGACTCTGAAGAATCCTGCGATTCCAGGTAGTCGCTGCAGACCTTCCCATCGAGTGTATATGTTCCCGCAAACTGGTATGTTTTAACTTCCTTCGAATCTGAAAACTCAAGTTTTGCTGGTCTTTCATCTGCTATTTCTTCAATTTCTTTTATTTCATAGCCTCTTCCGTTCATAAGGTCTATTGTATCCACCTTAATACTTCCTGTGTAAACATCCGCTTCTATGCTCTCAAACACAATCTCTTTTGCTATGCCGGAAAATTCCCTCATGACCTTTGGATGCACAGTGGATACATTGACATAGAAATTTATTTTTCCAATGTCAGGATCATGGCTGAACTTGGAACTTGGTATCATTCCATCTATGTCTATCATCCTGTTGGCTATCCCTTTTAAATTTAATCCTGTAAGTTCTACATTTCGGGAACCCTCTTCATCGGTTCCGACAAGCTCGAAAGTATAATTTTCATCCTCAAGTTCAAGCTGTGCTTCGTATGTCAAGCCTTCGCTTTCGGGCACTTCGATTCTTCTGCTATCCCCTTCGGACACTGCAATGATTGAAAGCTCTTCACCATTCTTTTTTTCATTAAGCGTAAATGTCAGCTCCGCTTGAAAATTAGTGTAATTTTCATTTGATTCAGTAACCACTATTGACGATTCCCTAACCCATAGAGCTTGTTTCTTCATTTCATCGGCGGCCCTGTAGACGCTGTTGCTTATGTTGCTTATGTCTCTTGAAAGGTCATTATGCATGTTGCTTACTCTGTTTTTAAGCTGCTGCATTTCCGATGCCGTTCTGTAGTTCATGAATAGCGATAGAACCAGCAAAACCGCAATGAATATGTTTGTCTTTTTCATTTCTGTTCCCTCTCCCTTTTTGTTTGCCAATGAGAACATATTAACACAAAATAATCTGAAAAAGAAATAGTTGTCAGTCGACGTTTTCCTCTTTTGTCCTCTCGACTATAAGAAGATGCTGCACATAGGAAGAAACCCCAATGGGATTGTATTTTCTACCCAATTCAGGTATTATCGCTTCCACATGACCTTCCAGCCTGTTTAAAAAATCTTCTAGCTCATCCCTGTCTATACCGTTCTCGCTGTCAAATTCATGAACTTTGTAGTCTGACATAAAAATACCTCCTTTTTTAATGTCAAAACATTTTATACTGTCAAAAAATCAATTCTATTATCAATACTTCAAAACCACGATTCCCCCAATATGATATTGATACCCTGCTGAAAATTACAAAAGCAAAAAAGCATGCATCAAAATAATCCAACATGCTTTTGCAAAATTTTATGATTTAAAACTATAGATGTTTCTATCTTATAAAACTCATATATGTTTTCTTTTCCCTTTCCGCAATTTCGTTTCTATCCATTCCATCCTCAACCATCTTAAGCAAAAGAGCCATGTTTTTTCCTAGAACCCTCATTATTTGAATCCCTTCCTCGTCCCTTGCAGCGTCACCCGGCTTTGTGCCGTGTATTACATTCCAGTAGTTTGATGTCGGAACAAACATTTCTGCATAATTGATATAATTGTTGAGCTGGTTGAATGCAGGAATCCCCCCTGAACGTCTTACGGCAACAACTGAAGCCCCCACCTTGTGCCTGAACAATCCGCCATTCTTGCCAGACACGAAAAAGGCTCTGTCCAAAAATGATTTCATTGTCCCGCCTATTGCGGAATAATGGACCGGAGAGCCGAGCAGAATGCCGTCAGCCTCTTTCATCTTCTGAATCCATCCGTTCACTCCATCATCCCCGAAAACACATTTTTCGTCCTTATTCTTGCCGCATTGACCACATGCCATGCAACCCCTTATAACATGATTTCCCACATGAATGATTTCTGTCTCGATGCCTTCTTTTTCAAGTTCATCCGCAACCATTTTGAGTGCCAAATAAGTATTGCCTTCCTTGTTGGGACTTCCGTTAATAGCTACTACTTTCATTTATATTTCCCCTTTCAGTTTGTAAATGCTATAAGCATCTATGATGTTAATTCACAAATGTTTTGCCATCACATCAGTTTTTCTTCTTCAAATAATTTGATTTTATCCATGCCCAGTTCAAGAAAAGATGGACAGCAAGCAACGCTACAAAAATCGACCCCGGCAATACATGCAAAGTCCTGTAATAACCCGTAGGATAAATATAATCGCTTAATGCCGCCGTTGTTATTACTAACAGCAAATCAATTGCAAGCAAAAGATTTATAATTCTAAGCATCTTGTTTTTCTTCATTATTTCAACTCCTCGAATGCTATGTTTAAGCACATATATTTGATGTGCAAACATAGGTATTTTTATTTGAGATATCCTAATGCTAAAATTGACTTAAAGACAATTGGCAAAGGACAATTCTTCCGCCCCTTGCAAACACAGCTTGACCGCTTTCACAAAGGCCGCTGTATATATTCCTTTTACCCGAACTTGCCAACCTAAACAACAAAAAATTAAAAGCCGGTCGAATAAATGACCGGCTCAAAAATAAAAGATTATAAATCCATTGCCATCATCAAGAATCCGCAAAAGCCCGCATTGTGCACCTCTGCAAATTCATCCGTTTCGCTTTTCATTTCATTTATCTGTTTCCTGTATTCCTTGTAAAACCCATAGCTTGGTTTCGGTCTGTACTCAAGGCCTTCAAGCTCGAAATGCTTGATTATGCCTTTTGTTGTTGTCGGTTTTATGAACACCTCAACTACAGGATTCGAATAGAAAAGGCAAGCAGTCAACATCGTCCATTTGGCCATTTTGAAATGTTCAAGAAATTCAACCAGCCTGTTGAAGCCTTCCTCCTGATTTCCATGAAGAAGCTCTCTCATGCCGGCAGACAGTTCGTTCTTCTCCTCATCGCTCATTTCATTCACCAAATCCCTGAACTTTGCTTTTTCAAACACCGACACCATGGACGACCTTGCAATAATCTTCTTTATCGCATCCGCTGCTGCGATGGGATCTTCAAAGCTTTCCATCGAAAGGGACGACTTGGTCAATTCAATCATTTTTGGAACCTTGTGTTTCTTGGCTATCGCCAACATCTCCGGATTTTGGAATCCTCCCGGATAATGCATCAAAAATATCTCCTCCGCCAATTTAAGCTTGTCTTTATTCATATTTCCCGCTCTCCTTATTTGATACTGCATTTACGCCGGTTCTGCTCATCTTTATTTTATCATTTCAGGCATTGCCAATCCATTAACTTTGACATCAAAAAAGCAGAACCTGAGTGGGAACTGCATTTCCGTAAAGATTCTGCTTTTTTGTATTTTTTCCAGCCAATACCTTTAAAATTGAAGATGCTTCATTCCTTAAACTCTATTGCAACCTTGAACAAATCCCCATCCAATACGACCTTAAAGTTTCCACCGCATACTCTTGTGAAGCTTTCAGCTATGGAAAGTCCCAAACCGCTTCCATCCGAGCTTCTCGCCTTGTCCCCTCTGCTGAAACGCTGCAAAATCTCATCTTCTGTAAAATCCATTTCATAGCCGGCTGTATTTTTTACCATAGCCACTATATCGCCGCCGTGTTTTTCCAGTTCTACATAGATTCTAGAACCCTCAAGCGAGTACTTCAAAGCATTGTCCAGCACATTTTGGAATACCCTGTAGAGTTTTTTGCCGTCCGAATAGATTATAACCGGTTCATCCGGAAGCCTTGTCTTTATTTGCATCCCCGATTTTTCCACTTCGTCTTCCATATCGCCCAGAGTTTGCTCTATCAGCTTCTTTATGTCCAAAGTTTCCATTTCCATAGATATGTCTCCACTCGTGCTTTTTGCCAAGTCGAAAAGGTCAGAAACAATATTCTTCAATCTGTCTGTTTTCTCCGACAGTATTTGCACATAGTCCCTCGCTGAAGGAGACAGGTCTTCTTCCTTGGACAAAAGGTCGACATAGCTGACCATGGATGTTAGCGGGGTTTTAAGGTCATGGGAAACATTGGTCACCAAGGCTATTTTCATCCGCTCGGCCTTCATTTGCTCGCCCAGGCTGTCATCGAATCCCTTGTTGATTTCGACAAAGGTTTTGTTGTTTCCCTTTATGTACCAATATATTATTAGAATCTCCAAAATCGGAGGCAATGCCATAAGCGGAATCACACCCGAAAACAGAAAGACAAAGGTCAAAAATACCATGACGGCGCTTGCGACTATGAAGGCCCACTGGCGCTTGAATAGGGATTGGGTATGTGTATTTCCTTTAAAACATCTTCCATCAAACAGGCTCTTGAAAAAATCATAAGAAGCAGCAAAAGCCACAAATATCAAGCTGTGTTTCAGTAGTTTTCCGGCCTTCAATTTTCTGACCAGTGAAAGTAGCAAAACTCCGCAAACAGTCACAGCAACAACCGTGGCTCCCCCTGTCAATGCCATAGAAAAGACTTCGTTCATCCCGAGTCCATCGAATACCCTATTCCTCAAGAAGGCAAATTCTCTGATGGAAACCACCCATGCCCCGATTGCAGGAAGGAACATCGCAAGCAGAACATCTGAATACACGGAATCTATTTTCGCCATATGAAGCTCCCTGT
>CAZXWC010000041.1:0-13474 GCA_964644525.1 uncultured Peptostreptococcaceae bacterium | reverse complement strand
CGTATTTGGCTTTTCCCATTTCTTTTCGTCCTCCTTTATTTGGTTGATTTATTTATTTGGAGCCCATGAGCGGATTCGAACCGCTGACCTACGCCTTACCATGGCGTTGCTCTACCTTCTGAGCTACATGGGCACTTAAATCGATCTCATTTCCAGAAATTTTTCCAATTTCCTCTTGACTCTCTGAAGCGCATTGTCAATTGATTTTATGTGCCTGTCAAGCAATACCGCTATCTCCTGGTATGACTTGCCTTGCAAATAATAAGCCAAAACCTGAAGCTCCAGCTTGCTTAATATTTCACCTATTTTTTCCTCTATTTTGTTCAATTCTTCTCTGGATATAATCAATTCTTCAGGGTCGGTAATCCTCGCTCCTGTAAGAATATCCAAAAGAGTTCTGTCGGAATCCTCGTCGTAAATCGGCTTATTAAGGGAAACGTAAGAATTTAAGGGTATATGTTTCTGCCTTGTAGCAGTTTTAATGGCTGTTATTATCTGCCTCGTTATGCAAAGCTCGGCAAAAGCCCTGAATGATGATATCCTGTCGGCCCTGAAATCCCTTATAGCCTTGAAAAGGCCAATCATGCCCTCTTGTATGATGTCTTCTTTGTCTGCTCCTATAAGAAAATACGACCTGGCCTTGGCTCTTACAAAATTCTTATACTTCTTGATAAGGAAATCCTGAGCATACAAATCGCCGTCCCTTGCGCATCCTACAATGCATTCGTCTTCCATCCGCTCATATTCGGGATACGCAATGTTTTTCGCCTTAGTGGATTCTTCCATAAAATGCACGCCCCCCGATTTTTATAACGGTACCATTATAACTTGCATCATTTAAAATATCAAGCATCAATCTATTTTTTTCCCCATTCGCCCAGCACATCAAGAATTTCCCTGTCCAGCGAGTCAGAAATAAAAGACTTGTCGTTTACCTTTTTATTTATTTTCGAAGAAATTTTCCTTTTGGCCCTATCCATTTCCAATCGCAATTCCCTTGATGAAATTCTTGATGCGCCTTTGCCCAGTATGAATTGCTGCTCTGCTCCATCCGAGGTGGCAACCATTACAATATTCTTTCGGCTGACCGTCAATTCGGCTGTCCTTTTCTCTATATAAGAATCCGCTGTCTGATGAACCTTTGTGTAAAAAACACTGACATTGTCAAATACCTGCTTTCTGGCCATAGGGTTTTTATTTCGGTAGGCATCAAAAACAACCTCTATCGACGTTCCTGTAAATGCTCCATACTCAGACAATTCCTCTATTAGTATTTCTCTTGCCGCCGCAAGATTCTCCATACCGAATGTGCTGAATTTTTTCCAATCATTGATTACATTGTAGCCATCGACAATAAGAATTCTGTTTTGCTTCATAGCCTTGCATCCCTTTGCCTTCGAACTTCATACATTAAAATTGAAGCCGAAACCGATGCATTAAGGGAATTGACTTTTCCCTTCATTGGAATCCTGACTAGAAAATCGCACTTTTCCCTGACCAACCTGCTTATTCCCTGTCCTTCGTTTCCAATTACCAGTGCGGTATGACCTTTAAAATCTTCATCGTAATACAATTTGTCTCCATCCATATCCGCTCCCGTAACCCAGATTCCGTTTTCCTTCAATTTGTCGATTGTTTTGGATAGGTTCACGACTTTGCAGACTGGAACGTATTCAACAGCTCCGGCCGATGTCTTTGCAACAATTGGAGTAAGTGTTGCCGAGCGACGCTTTGGAATAATTACCGCATCAGCTCCCGATGCGTCTGCGCTTCTAAGTACCGAACCAAGATTATGGGGGTCCTGTATTTCATCAAGCAAAACCAAAAATGCCGGCCTTTCTCTGTCCCCTATAATATCCATAAGATCGTCAAATTCAATATATGAATGAGCCGACACTTTTGCCAATACGCCTTGATGGGCATGGCTCTGGGATATTTCATCAATTTTTTTCCGGTCTACGAACGAAACAGGTATCTTCTTTTCTTTTGCAATATCGAGTATGGTTTTGACATTGGCGCTCTTTCCACCTTTTGCAATAAATATCTTGTCTATTGTGCGGTTTGAAGCAAGAGCTTCCTCAACAGGATGCCGCCCTTCAATATAAACTTTCTCTTCACTCATAAAGCACCTCTTTACACCATATTTTCATATTTAAGCTTGACTTCATCCATCATCCCGCAGCTCATTGACCCTTCCGGACAAGGACCTTTTACACATGCCGGCCCCGATTTATCGAAAATAGCAGGAGCCACTCGCTTTACGCATTTAAGCATTTCGTCCGCTACTTTGTGTATCTCCCATTGAGCCCTGTTGCAGCATCTCATCTCAAAGAAATGAATAAGCGTCCTTGCATTCATCGTCACAACGATCTTCGTCTCGCATGCGTTCGGAAAAACAAAACGGGCATCTTCTATAGCTTTCTTTTCCATTGCCCCCATCTGCTTTTTAGTCACTCCCTCTTTACCTTCAACATAAGAATCATAAAGAATGTCTGAAATCTGTTTGTACGCATTTTTGCTGCTTTCCATCGCCTCCTCGAAAACTGCAAGGGCTTTTGGATTTTTTGATACCGCCGGCGGAACAATGTAATTAAAGTCTTCGATCTTTACATACCTTTGCGACTGCTGTGAGTAGGACGCTATTCGGTGCCTCACAAGCTGGTGGGTGCATACTCGGCTTATTCCCTCTATTGCAAAAGTGAAGGATACATGTTCTACAGGCGACATATGTCCCATCTTCATCAATATTCTTATAAACTTTTCAGCACTTTCATCCTGCAACTTTTCCATTATTTCAGACACTCCAACCGGCGAATAGCAAAGTTTGGCCGCTGATGCAACCACTTTTTCCGGTTCAGGTGTATGCTGAATCAACTCAACCCTCATATTATTCCTCCTCCTTTACATTTTCCATAGATATGGAAAAATCCCCATAGGGCAAAATCCACAAGATATATTTCCTTACCCTTGCAGTATAATGGCCGCTGAACTCTAAAGAACGTTTTTCATTTTCATCGACTATTATTGTCGCAGCTTCCTCGTTTGTTTTTTTTATTTTTACAATTTTATAGGAAAGTGCATCGCTTTTGTTCAGAGCCCATTTTTCACTGCTTTCTATAGTTTGCTCTACGTATTGGCTGAAGTCCTTCTCCTCTGCATTCAAATCATTTACACCGTCAAGGAAAATCGATTTCACTGCAAGAAGAAGCAGCATTGCCACAATCGCAAACATATAGTTTTTTTCTCTTTTCCCCACTTCTTACCGCCCCCCTGAGGCCTCTTCAACAAAAGCTATGGAAGCCTCCACTATTTCATTTATTCGATCGTAATTGCCGTGCAAATGGTGGTATCCAATCAACGCCTCAAAGCCCGTTGCATATTTATAATCCGAAAGCGTTGAATTCTTAGGTATTGTATTGGACTTTTGGTTTCGGCCCCTTTTTACAACGCCCCATTCCTTTTGGGAAAGAATTCCTCGTATTGCGTGAACCGCCGCAGCCTGCGCCGAAGCTTTTACATAACGAGTCGCTAATCCGTGAAGTTTATTTACGTTTCCCCTGTGTTTTTCAACAAGATAGCTTCTGATATGCATCTCAAATATTACATCCCCCATATAAGCAAGAACAAGTGGCGGGTAGTTTCTCTCCTCTCTTTTTTCCATAAAAACTACCGCCTTTTCCACTTTACACCCTGAGGCGTATCTTCAAGTGCAATCCCCTGTTCACTCAATTTATCCCTTATTTGGTCAGCTAGAGAATAATTCTTTTCCTTTCTCGCGCGCTGCCTTTGGTCAATAAGTTCCTGTATTTCCGCATCAAGCAATTCTTCCTGCTTCTCAAGAAATCCCAAGACTCCGCTTAGCTCCACAAATTTTTCCAAAAGCTTTTTCACAAATTCTTTAGAACTGCTGCCGTCCGTTTGTGAGTTTATGTGCTTTGAAAATTCAAATATTGCCGCCAACGCATCGGCTGTATTCATGTCGTCATCCATTGCGGCAACAAATTTCGATTCGTGGGAATCCATTTCCAGCAGGGCTTTCTTTTCAGCATCATCCATTTCAACTCTTTCCGAATGTTCCAATACATGCTCCAGATTTTTTTTGGTGTTGTAGAGTCTTTCAAGACTTACTTTTGCCTGTTCCATCAAGTCCCTGTTGAAATTGATTGGATTCCTGTAGTGTGCCGACAAAAGGAAAAATCTTATGACCTCTCCATCATATTCTTTTCTTATATCCCTAACCGTGAAAAAATTCCCTTTGGATTTAGACATTTTTTCATTATTGATTGTAATATAACCATTGTGCATCCAATATTTTACATATGGTTTTCCTGTGGCCGCTTCGCTTTGAGCTATCTCGTTTTCATGATGGGGAAATATCAAATCCTGACCCCCTGCGTGTATGTCGAGAGTATCTCCAAGATACTTGGTAGACATAACCGAGCACTCTATATGCCAACCGGGTCTTCCCATTCCCCAAGGACTTTCCCAACCCGGCTCGCCTGGCTTTTGGCTTTTCCAGAGAACGAAATCAGTCGAGCTTTTCTTTTCTGTATTTACTTCAATTCTTGCTCCGCTTACAAGGTCTTCGATGCTTTGACCGGAAAGCTTTCCATATCCAGCGAATTTTTTAGTGTCATAATATACATTTCCGTTTTTCTCATAGCCATATCCCTTTTCTACAAGGGTTTTTACGAAAGCGATTATTTCAGGAATTGTTTCCGTTACGCGGGGATGTTTTGTTGCTCTTATGACCCCAAGTGCATCTGCATCGTCAAAATATTCTTTGATATACTTGTTTCCGACTTCATCCGAAGTTATTCCTTCTTCAATCGCCCTTTTGATTATCTTGTCATCGACATCAGTAAAGTTTTGAACAAAATTCACTTTATACCCTTTATACTCCAAATAACGCCTGACCGTATCAAAGACTACGAAAGGCCTGGCATTCCCTATGTGAAAAAAATTATATACTGTGGGACCGCAAACATAAAAGTTCACCTCGCCTTCATTGAGGGGTATGAATTCTTCTTTCCTGTTGCTTTGAGTATTGTAGATTTTCATGTCGGTTCTCCCTTCTTTATTTTCGCGGCAATAAAAAATCTCCGCACCTGTGCAATGCACAGAGGCGAAGATTTCCGCGTTTCCACTCTGTTTGCCCCCAAGCCAAGGGGACCTCTTTTACCATTAACGCAGGTTCACGTCCGAATCTAACTTTCTTCAATCCGGAAGCTCCAAGGTGCACTCATCGCCTGAAACTAAACCGCTTTCAGCAAATGCGGCCATTCTCTGTATTCTCCAGTTTGCCCGATGTTTTTTCCTCTTCAAAGCCTTATGCCATATTGTTTTCAAGCATATAATCTATGCGCTCGATTATTGTTTTCCTTCCAAGCACCTCAATTATCTCAACCATTTCCGGTCCATGCATTTGCCCTGTAAGGGCAATCCTTACCGGCATAAACAGATTCTTTCCTTTTATTCCAGTCTCTTTCTTAAGTGTCTTGAAAATTGTTTTTCCGAATTCTGCGTCGATTGCTTCCGCGCCCTCAACTTTTTCCTTCAAAACCTTCAGCAAGCCCGGAACATGGTCCATTTTCAAAAGGTCCACGGCTTGGTCGTTTTCAACAACAACCTCTTTTCCAAAAAAGATTTTAGCTTCATCTCCTATTTGACTCAAATAGGAAAGATTGTCCCTGGAAACCTTTACCACCAATCGAATCCAATCGTAACGTTCCTTGCAATCTTTTTCGCTTATGAGTCCGGCTTCCTTCAAGTAGGGCACGCATAAACGTGTAAGCCTGTCCAGGTCCGCTTCCCTTATATAGTGCGCGCTTACCCAATTCAACTTGTCGACATCGAAAACGCCTCCGCTTTTGGAAACTCGATCCAAACTGAATTTTTCTATAAGCTCCTCCATTGACATTATTTCCTGGTTGTCTTCCGGAGCCCATCCCACCATTGCTATATAGTTGACCAAAGCCTCCGGCAGATAACCCTTTTTTTTGAAGTCTCCAACCGCTACATCACCCTGTCTCTTGCTGAGTTTCTTCTTGTCTCTGTTGAGTATGTTTGGAAGATGAACAAACTGTGGAGCCTCCCAGCCAAATGCTTGGTAAGTATATATGTGCTTTGGCGTCGACGGCACCCATTCCTCACCTCTTATTACGTGAGTTATACCCATTAGGTGGTCGTCCACTATTACAGCAAGGTGATAAGTTGGATATCCGTCGCTTTTCATCAAAACCTGGTCGTCCATGTCATCAGTATTTACCGACACCCGGCCTCTCACCATGTCTTCAAAAACTATTTCACGGTTGGCTGGGAGCTTCAGCCTGATAACGTGAGGTTCGCCTGCCGCAACTCTTTCCCTGGCTTCTTCAAGGCTTATTCCCCTGCAAAGACCGTCATATTTTGTAATTTGCCCCTTGGCATTCTGTTCGTTTCTTAGCTTGTCCAACCTTTCCTTTGTACAGAAGCAATGATATGCATGACCTCTTTCCAAAAGCTGATTTATGTATTTATCATATATTTCAAGCCTGTCGGACTGTATGTAGGGCCCAAAATCCCCATTTTCCTCAAGCTTTCCGTCTTCACCAATAAAGGGACCTTCCTGGTGGTGTATGCCAGTCCATTCAAGCGCCTCTATAATGTTCTCTACAGCGCCCTCAACAAGACGGGTCCTGTCGGTATCCTCTATCCTCAGAAAATAAACTCCATTCTGCTGCTTTGCAAAAAGATAGTTATATAAAGCTGTCCTGAGTCCGCCTATATGTACATATCCTGTCGGACTTGGCGCAAATCTTACCCTTACACTCATTATGCATTCCTCCTAAATTGATATTCTTCGTTAATTATATCTTATATGCCCTGGGCTATCAAGAAAGATTGGCCAATCTAAAGATTGACCAATCAAATCATTTTTCAATGCATAATGTCGGTTTTGTTCCCATGTTTTCTGTGTCTATATTCTGATATGCCTTCGAAAACTGATTCTTGGGCCTCTTTCCCCCAGTTTGCAATCATCCTTGGCTTCTTTTACAAACAAGGCGTTTTTCCTATGCTCAGTAAGTTTTGCCCCTTTTAAAATTGCATAAAACCACCGGGAGGCAATTCTTTGAAATAGTTTCCTCCGGTTCTAGTAAGCCCTTGCCAGGTAAACCATATGCTTGGCTTTTTTCCCGCAGAATGGGCATACGTCCGAAATTTCCTCTTGTTCAAAAGGTATGCATCTTATTGTCGCTCCTGTTTCTTCCTTTATGGCTTCCTCACATCCCCTGTCTCCACACCACATTGCTTTTGCAAATCCGGGGCTTTCTTTCATTTTTTTCTTGAAATCGTCATAATCGTCGATTGTATATGTTTTGTCATCGCGCATCTTCTTGGCTTTTTTAAACATATTGTCATGTATATCGTCTAAAAGATTTGCAATATAGTGCCCTATATTTTCCATGGGAACAGCTTCTTTTTCAAGCGTATCCCTCCTGGCCACCATGACCTGGCTTTTCTTGATGTCTCTTGGTCCTATCTCTATCCTAACAGGAACGCCCTTCATTTCATATTCATTGAACTTCCACCCAACTGTATTAATTGTATCTGAGTCCGTTTCAACTCTTATTCCCAAATTCTTTAGTTCATTGTGTATCTTTTCAGCCTCTTGCAAAACCCCGCCCTTGTTTTGAGCAATAGGTATTATAACCGCCTGCGTAGGTGCCATTCTTGGAGGCAGCACCAATCCCCTGTTGTCTCCATGGACCATTATTATTCCGCCAATAAGCCTTGTGGAAACACCCCATGAAGTTTGGTAAGGAAATTCAATTCCACCGTTTCTTCCCTGGAAGTTAATATCGAATGCTTTTGAAAAATGTTGTCCAAGATTATGGGAAGTTCCAGCTTGAAGCGCTTTTCCGTCATGCATCAGAGCCTCCATGGTGTATGTCGCGTGAGCCCCGGCAAATTTTTCCCTTTCGCTTTTCCTCCCTACAACTACCGGAATAGCCATAAGCTCTTCCGCCGAGTCTTTGTATACCTGAAGCATCCTGAGCGTCTCCTCTTGAGCCTCTTGGTTGGTCTCATGAATAGTGTGCCCTTCCTGCCAAAGGAATTCCGATGTTCTGAGGAATGGCCTTGTGCTTTTTTCCCATCTTACGACACTGCACCACTGGTTGTAAAGAAAAGGAAGGTCCCTGTATGAATTAAGCCATTTCGCGTACATTGAACAGATGATTGTCTCCGATGTCGGGCGTACGCAAAGACGCTCTGCGAGCCTTTCGCTTCCACCATGAGTCACCCACGCCACCTCAGGCGCGAAACCTTCCACATGCTCTTTTTCCTTGTTTAGTAGACTCTCCGGAATCAAAAGCGGAAAATAGCAGTTCTTGTGACCGGTTTCCTTGAACCTCCTGTCCATGTCTCTCTGTATTTCTTCCCACAGTGCATATCCGTAAGGCTTTATGACCATAAAGCCCTTGACAGGGGAATAATCAACCAAGTCAGTCTTTTTTATCACGTCTGTGTACCATTGAGGAAAATCCACTTCCATAGGCGTTATTTCCTGTACATATTGCTTTCCGTTTGTTTCCATTTTTTTGATCCTCCTGTTTTTTTATATAATAAAAGCCTCCGTCTCTAGATAGAGACGAAGGCTCGCGGTACCACTCTAATTAATCCAATAGGATTCTCTTTTTGCAGCTTTAACGGACTGCCGGCGCATCATTTCTCAATGCAAGCTCTGAGGCGGGTTGGGCAATGCCGCACAGGAAATCTTACAGCCAATGGATTCCCCTTTCTTTCTGCAACCTTTATATGCCTTTTTTCCTCTTCATTGCCTTTTGCTTTATAAATTACTAACATAATATAAGAAAACACTTTCATTGTCAATTGCGATTATCGAGTTGATCAATTAATGCAACCGCCCTTGCCTCAATTCCCTCTTCCCTTCCTGCAAATCCGAGCCCTTCGGTTGTTGTCGCTTTGACTCCAAAACAGCTTTCATTTAAGCCCGAAGCCTCAGCCAGACATTTTTTTATGTCTTTTGAGTATGGTCCTATTTTAGGCCTTTGAGCTACAAGCACACTATCTACATTTACTATCACATAACCTTCATCGGTAAGCATCTTACAAACACGCTTAAGCAAAACAAGGCTTGATATACCCTTTATCGTATCGTCATCGTTAGGAAAATGAAGCCCTATGTCTCCCATGTCCGCCGCTCCCAACAATGCGTCGCATATTGCATGAATCAACACATCCGCGTCGGAGTGTCCTTCAAGACCCATTTCAAAAGGTATCTCCACTCCGCCCAAAAACAAAGGCCTTCCATTGCAAAAACGGTGAACATCGTAACCGATTCCTATCCTCATTTGGAAACCCCCCATTTTCTGCCCGCAAAGACTTCCGCAAAAGGAACATCCTCCGGGGAGGTCAGCTTTATATTTTCATACGAGCCCTTTGAAAGCACTACTTTTTCGTCCAATGCCTCAACAAGCACTGCATCGTCCGTTCCTTCAAAACCATCTGCCCGGGCCTTTTCATGTGCCCTTTTTATCAATCCGAAATCGAAAGCCTGAGGCGTCTGTATGCTGAAAAGGCATCCCCTTTCCGGTGTGCTGTCTACTGTCCTGCCGTCTGATGAATACTTGATTGTATCTTTCACAGGCACCGCAGCACAACAGGCCCCATGAAACTTAGCCTTTTGTACGCATTCGGAAATCATCGCTTTGGTAACAAAAGGCCTTGCGCCATCGTGTACAACTATTGTCTCTGTTCCTTCAGGAACCGCTAAGATGCCTCTTGAAACCGATTCCTGCCGGCTTGCGCCTCCGTTTACAATTATTATTTTTTCTTTACCGCAAATCCCCTTGAGTAAATCCTTCTCAATCCGCATGCGGTCTCCCTCTGGAATCACCAACACCACCGCTTCTATTTCATCCATACCCAAAAAAACTTCAAGGGAATATGAAAGAAGGGGTTTGCCGCATATTTCTATGTATTGTTTTCTTTCACCCATTCCCATACGGGACCCACTTCCTGCGGCTGCAAGGATTGCCGTAACTGACATTGCGATTATCTCCTCTCTTGAAAAAAGCCAAGGCGGCGACATCTATCAAATGTGCACTCCCCGGCTTTTATTTATCAGCTTGCAGCATGTTTAGTTTTGGCAAAAATCATCCTTCCAGCGGATGTCTGCAAAACACTCGTTACAACAACTGCAACATTCTTTCCTACGTATCGTCTTCCTCCGTCGACAACTATCATTGTTCCGTCGTCAAGATATCCAATTCCCTGTCCGCTTTCCTTTCCTTCCTTGATGATTTGCGTTTCCATCTCTTCGCCTGCAAGAACTATTGATTTGACTGAATTGGTCAAATCATTGATATTCAAGACTTGAACTCCCTGCAGATCTGCAACCTTGTTGAGATTGAAATCGTTTGTCACAACTTTGCCGTTCATCTGTCGGGCAAGTTTTACAAGTTTGCTGTCAACTTCAGAGATGTCATCAAAATCAATGTCGACAATTACGACTTCTATGTCAAGTTCCTTTTGAATCTTTTTAAGAATGTCTAGTCCGCGCCTGCCCCGGTTTCTTTTCAGATTGTCGGACGAATCCGCAATATGCTGCAATTCCTCCAACACAAATTCAGGAATAACCAAAGGTCCTTCAATAAATCCGGTTTTGCAAATGTCGGCTATTCTCCCGTCTATTATAACGCTTGTATCAAGTATTTTCGGTTTTTTGCCATCTTCAGGGCAAGGCTCGACTTTTTCCTTTTCACCCGCACTTTTGATTTTTGCCGGCAAAGCAAGCATTTCGGGAGTGTTCTTGACACCCATCCTGACTCCAAGGAATCCCAGGAAGAGGTAGAGAAATGCCGAAAGGATATTTCCTACAAATGGTATGGGTATGTCAAGAAGCAATTGACTTATGAGGTAAGCTATTATGAGTCCGATTATGAGTCCGATAGATCCTGCCATTATTACAGTGGCCGGAATATTTTGAAGCTCACGCTCCGCCCAATACACGAGATTATAACCCCTGTTTTTTATATATGGAGTCAAAAGATACATTATAGCCGCAAATATAAAAGCTACAAATATATTTACGACAATCCGCGGCACAGGTCCAACCGCGACAAGATTTTGGCTTTCCACAAAATCAATAAGCAAAAGGCTTAATGCATAGCCTATCAAGGCTCCGATAAGAAACATAACTCCTTTAACAATTTTATCTGGCATGTTTTCACCTCCTTCACTCTTTATTTAAAACACTATAAATATTCTATACTTCCCAAAATAATATTACAATTACAAAAGGGTTAAATATTCGTTTTATTTAAAAAAAAAGTACCTCTCGGCACTTTTTTATAAGCTTATTGAATTGAGCTTTCAATGATTTCTTCAATCTTCAATTCATCGAAATCAGTGGCAAAAACCAATTCGCTGGTAAGTATCTGTTTTGCATTGTTCAACATTTTTTTCTCGCCTGTAGAAAGACCCTTTTCCCTGTCAAGCAAAACGAGATTCCTTACAACTGCCGTAACCTCATAAATATCGCCGCTTTTAAGCTTTTCCATGTTGGCGCGGTATCTTCTATTCCAATTGTCCGGCATTTCAGACTTTGGCTCTTTGAGTATGGTCAAAACCTTTTCCACTCCGCCATCTCCTATTACATCCCTTATGCCCATATTGTCAGCGTTGTTCATGGGAATCATTACTTTCATATTTCTAAGAGGCAACATAAGCGTATAGTACTTATGCTTTTCCCCCAATATTTCTTTTTCTTCAATTGACTTGACAACCCCTGCTCCATGCATTGGATATACTATTACATCCCCAATATTAAACATCTGCAAACCTCCCAATAATATGACACTTTTTCAGTATACAGTATTATTTTTAGTTTGTCAATAAATTGAAATTTTATCATAGATGGCGCCATGTGTCAACTTTTATTTTATCCGAAAATTGCCGCAAATGCATCGGCCAGGGAATCAATCCCAATGCATGCTATGTCTTTTCTAATATTTTTTGATGAATTATTCGATTTTGGCATCAAGCATCTCTTGAATCCAAGCCTTGAGGCTTCCGCTATTCTCATTTCTCCGTTTGAAACTCCTCGTATTTCACCTCCGAGCCCTATCTCGCCAAAAATGGTTAAGTCTGAAGGAACCGGAGTGTTTCTGAAACTTGAAGCCATGGCAATTGCAATAGCCAGGTCTGATGCAGGCTCGTTTATCTGTATTCCCCCAACCACATTTATATAGGCATCCTGGGACTGCACTTGCAGACCCATGTTTTTTTCCAAAACAGCAAGAAGCATAATCATGCGATTGTAATCAATCCCCGATGCCATCCGACGGGGCATATTGAAACTTGAATAGCTCAGAAGGGCCTGCATCTCTACAAGAACGGGCCTGGTCCCTTCAATACCGCAAAACACAGCCGATCCGCTTGTGTTTTCCTTTCTGTCCGTCATGAAAAGGCTTGATGGATTGTCGACTCCTTTAAGTCCGTCGCCGGTCATCTCGAAAATTCCTATTTCGTCTGTCGATCCAAAACGGTTCTTTACTGCGCGAAGTATCTTATAGGAGGCATGCCTTTCCCCTTCAAAATAAAGAACCGTATCAACCATGTGCTCCAAAACTTTTGGACCTGCGATATTTCCCGATTTTGTTACATGGCCTACTATAAATGTTGAAATCCCCTTCGCTTTTGAAAGGCGAATCAAATCACCCGAACATTCCCTCACCTGACTCACGCTTCCCGGAGCAGATGTTATTTCGGGATTGTAGACGGTCTGGATTGAGTCAATAATCAAAAGATCCGGTTTTTCCCTTTTTACTTGCGCCTTTATTGTTTCAATATTGTTTTCAGAAAGAATTTTCAGGTTTGCATCCTCTTCAACTCCGATTCTCTGAGACCTCATTTTTATCTGCCTGAACGATTCCTCTCCTGAAACATATAAAATATCATTGCCTTTTAAAAGAGTTTTCGCAGCTGCTATTTGCAAAAGAAGCGTTGATTTCCCTATTCCCGGGCTCCCACCCACCAAAACAACCGACCCCCTGACTATTCCGCTTCCTAGAACTCTGTCAAGTTCTCCTATGCCTGTTTTTATGCGTTCCTCCCTGTCCATCTTTATTTCAGAGAGTTTCATGGGAACTCCATTTTTTTCCTCATCCATACTGTAGGATTTACTTTTGGGCTCTTTAGTCTCGAACTCTTCGACAAAACTTTGCCAATTTCCGCATTCCGGACATCTTCCCATCCACTTGACGGACACATATCCGCATTTCTGACATACATACTTGGTATTTTTACCAGCCAATTGTCTCCTCCATCACTACATTATTTGTTTGAACCTTTTTATGGCAAGGCTCAATAGAATCGCAGTCAATCCCGCCATGCTGATTATTTCTTGATAAAGACCCCCGACTCCTGCCCCCTTGAGCATTATGCTTCTTAGAATCTCAAGAAAATA
>CAZXWC010000040.1:0-13671 GCA_964644525.1 uncultured Peptostreptococcaceae bacterium | reverse complement strand
AGTGTTCGGCTACGAACCGAAAGGTCGGGGGTTCGAATCCCTCTGGGCGCACCATTAAAATGAACTCAAGCTGATTAATATAAAAGGTTTGAGTTTTTTGTTTGCAAGTAACCTATAAATAAAAAGATTAGGTATCTCTGAAAAAATTGGAATTATCTTTCACATTTCATTTAAGTAATTTCTTGAAATGCCCAGTTGATTTCAATATTTGGATGTTTAAATAAATATGATATTGATTTCCTTCCCGATGTTTGGGGAGGATTTTTTAAAAGTTGAAAATTCTAGAGATCATAATTTGCTAAAAAAAGAATATTTTCCAGTCTATTGCTATGCAAGAAAAAATAATGATAGAATGGTTTTGTATAGTAGTCTATGAATAGAACAATAAGAAATGATTGATTGAAAAGATTTTTTACACTAACATGTGACATATAAGTCGTTTGTGGATTCGGTTAGAGAAAAAGGATATAATGAACTTGAAATCAAAGCCTGACCAAGAGTCTAATCTGACGAAATTTCAGGCGGTAATCGATAGGAACAAGTTTGGCGAAGTCAGTTTGAATTAAACTGCCTTTGTTCATGATTGCAGTAAATTGGTATAAATAATATAAAATGATGGAGGAGCCTTGTATGAAATTTGATTTTGTTTTGCCGTCAAAGATAAGATACGGAAAAGGAATAGTCGAGGAACTGAATGGAGAATTGGACAAGATTTCTGCAAAAAAAATAATGATTGTCTGCGACAAGGGAATAGTAAAAGCGGGCATACTTGAGAAAATACTGGAGCATGTGGGAGATGACAAGGAAATTGTGGTTTTCGATGGCGTCGAGGCTAATCCAAAGGATTATAATGTGCAAAAGGGAGCGGATTTGGCCGCCTGGGAAAATGTGGATGTGCTTGTTGCAGTAGGGGGAGGAAGCCCGATTGACGCGGCCAAGGGCATATCGGTGCTTGCCAGGCAGGGCGGATCAATAAGGGACTACGCAATGAAGGAAATAGGGGATGACTGCATTCCATTGCTTACGATACCAACAACAGCGGGAACTGGAAGCGAGATAACTTTTTCGTCAGTTATTACAGATACAGAAGAAAACTTCAAGTTCACAATAAAGAGCCCGGCAGTGGCTGCAAAGGTTGCGCTTGTGGATCCCGAGCTTACATACACTCTTCCAAAGCTGGTGACTGCATCCACAGGCATTGACGCGCTGACACACGCTATAGAGGGCTACACGGCGACTTGCACAGAACCTATTGCCGAGGCTTTGGGCCTTTATGCCGTGGAGCTTATATCAAAATACATTGAAAGGGCCGTAAGTGACGGCTCGGACGAAGAGGCAAGGGACGGAATGATGACAGGCAGTCTTTTGGCAGGGCTTTCATTCAGCCATTCCGATGTTGCATCCGTCCATTGCATGGCGGAAGCTCTTGGCAGCATATACGACAAGCCGCATGGACTCTGCAATTCCATAATACTGCCGCATATAATGGCTGAAAACCTGCCTTTTTCACTCTACAAGTACGCCAGGGTGGCCAGGGCGATGGGGATAAAAGAGGATGATGATGAAAAAGCCGCAAAGGAAGGCATAGAACTGATAAAGAAAATTTCTGCTCAAATAGGGCTTCCCGATTTCAAGTCGCTTGGAATCGATCCGAATAAGTTCAGGCTGCTTTCGGAGATGTCAGAAAAGAACGGCTCAAACGGAAGCAATCCCAAAAGTATGAATGCGGACGACTATGAAAAACTGTTCCATAAGATGAACGGCCTTCAATCATAATGAATTGCAGATGTTTATGAAAAAGATTCTGCGTAAAATTTAATTTGGCAATTTTACGGCTTGGATGGAAATCCAAGCCGTTTTGCCGTTCTTTATGAGTGCGTCAGCATTTGCGAATCAAGGCTTTTGGGGATTCATTTAGTTGCATAGTGGTATAATATGGATATAGAAAGACAAGGAGGGGATTTGCATGCTGAAAGCGGGACTGATAGTTAATCCAATCGCCGGCATGGGAGGAAAGGTTGGACTCAAGGGAACAGACGGAAAAATGTACGAAAAAGCATTGGAACTGGGGGCTGAGCCGATTTCGCCCGGAAGGATTGAAGATGTGCTTGATCTTGTAAAAAGGCGTGACCTGTATTTCTTTTGCGCACCGGGCAGCATGGGGGAGGACTATCTTCATGGAAGAGGTTTCAGGTTTGAAAAAGTAGGGCAGACGGCAGATGAAACAAGCCGTGAGGATACAATACGAATAGCCAGTGAAATGATGGCGAAAGGAGCGGAGATTATTGTCTTCGTGGGCGGAGATGGTACGGCCCGGGATATTCTCGATGCAGTAGGTATGGATGTGCCGGTAATAGCCATACCTTCAGGAGTCAAAATGTTCAGTTCCGCATTTGTTTTTTCGCCCCATGCGGCGGCTGAGATGATAGACTGCTGTGGAGACGATTACACAGAGAAAGAGGTTCTTGACATAGACGAGGATGCTTTCAGGGGGAACAGGCTGGATGCCAAATATTACGGGACGGTAAGGGTTCCTGACATACAGAGATTGCTGCAAGGCAAGAAGGCGGCGTCAAACGTAAGGAATTCCGCAAAAGACAAAAAAAAGGAAGTCGCAAAATACATTGTAGACAACATGAACAGGGACTGCGTATACATACTGGGGCCGGGAACAACTGTTAAAGAGGTGGCAGACGCTTTGGGGGTGGAAAAGACACTTCTCGGAATAGATGCTGTCTGCAACAGCGAATCGGTAGGAGTCGACATAGGGGAAAAGGAAATACTTAAGCTGATTGGCAACCATAAAATGACTAAGATAATAGTGACTCCCATAGGCGGAAACGGTTTCATATTCGGAAGGGGTAGCAGGCAGATATCTTCAGAGGTGCTTCAGAAAGTTGGAAGGGAAAACATAATAATTATAAGCACTCTTGAAAAGATGGGCGGTTTGGACAACATCCACATAGACTCGGGCGATTACGAGGTTGACAGGGAAATGGGTGGAAATATAGGCGTGCTTATAGGATACAATGAGGAAATCATTATGGAGGTGAAGTATTGATAGACTTAAGCTCCAACGAAAGCCCTTATGGGCGTTCTATTGAAGAAATGAGAGATTTATGCGGCGGGCTTGAAGATTTAAACAGATACCTTGGGTATGGGGAACTTGATAGACTGGAAAGCGAGCTGGCTGAGTATTGCGGAGTTGACAAGGAAAGAATTTTTATCGGTTCGGGAACGGACAATCTTATTAAAAATGCATTATTGAAAGTTTATGAAAGAATGGACCTGATTGTATTGAATCCTTGCTGCAATGGAGTGGTTGAAACTGCAAAGGACCTTGGAATGAGAATAAGGAGGATACAATTGAGGCCTCCGGAATTCCGGGTGGATTGGAAGTCGATTGAAATACAAAAAAGCATTGTGGTATTCGATTACCCAAACAATCCCACCGGGCAGCTTCTTATAGAGAAAGACGAATTGGAAGAGCTTTTGACAAACGGCAACATGGTAATAATTGACGAGGCTGCATATGAGTATTCCAAGAGGACGTTTGCAGGCTTGGTGGGAGACTATGAAAAACTTGCAGTGACCAGAACACTTGACAAGGCCTTCGGACTGGCAGGATTGAGAGTGGGATATATGGTGGCTGGGGATTATTTCATCAACTCAATTCGCAAAACGGTTGAAATCAACAGGCCGGCTTTTTTTGGGGTCATAAATGCCTTGAGGAATAAAAGCTATTTGATTAAAAATGTTTCAAATACTTTAAAAGAAAGGGCTTTGGTGGAGAATCGTCTAAGGGAATTGGGTTTTGATGTCTATAAAAGCCAAGCCAATTATTTGTGCGTAAGGTCGGATATTGGGGACCTTGCATTGAGACTCCGGGTAAAAGGGATAATTGTTGAAGATTTGTCACAGGAATGGCTTGATGGATACTGCAGGATATCGATAGGAGCAAAAGATGAAAACTCAAGGCTCTTGCAGGAAATAGAGCGCATATGTAGATAGAAAAAACTATGCATATTATGCGCTTTGCATGAATTGATATTATATTGCTGTGAAAAACCAAAGAAGTTTTTAAAATGTCATTTTCAAGAATGAATTCGTTATTGTTGTTGGGATTGCATCATTGCAATGCTATTTTCAATCAATTGTTTTTTTTTGTTGAGTTTTCCTATGTATTGGGTATATTGTGAATATCGTTCGTATATATATACAATTCGAAAGGAGAGGAAGAACTTGAAAAGAGTATTGGTTTTATTGTTGGTTTTAATCATGGCGGTGTCGCTCTTCCCAACAGCATTTGCAGCTGAGATGGATAAAGACATAGTCGATACCGCTGTGGATGCGGGTACATTCACAATTCTTGCCACGGCTTTGGAAACAGCAGGACTTGTGGATACATTGAAGGGGGATGGCCCGTTCACGGTATTTGCTCCTACGGATGACGCTTTTGCGGCTCTGCTCGCTGACTTGGGCATAACAGCGGAGGATTTGCTCGCAAATCCAGACCTGAAGAACATACTGCTCTACCATGTGGTTTCGGGGTCTGTTCCGGCATCCGACGTATTGGCGCTTGATGATGGGACTATGGTTGGCACAGTAAACGGCCAGAGTCTGACAGTTACTTTTGAAGGCGGCAATGTATTTGTAGATGATGCCCAAGTGACAGCCACAGACGTTATGGCTTCCAATGGAATTATCCACGTAATCGACAAGGTCATAATGCCTGTAACGGCAACCCGAGTTATGGCCGAAGATGCCAAAGCACTCATTGATGGAGGATCGATAGACTATATAATCGATGTTCGAGGAGCAGCGGCATTCGATGAAGCTCATGTTCCGGGCGCTTTGAACATTCCAGGACCTATGGTTTCCGACGGATTTCTTGCAGGCGTTCTTGCTGCAGGAATTGAAAAAGACGACGATATATTGATTTACTGCATGGTCCAGCCCGCTGCTGAAGCTGCGGCTGACGCTCTGCTTGGCGCAGGGTATGGAAACGTGACCATAATGCTGGAAGGAATAACAGGATGGACTGAAGCGGGATATCCGGTTGCCGCAACGCTGAAGGACATAGTGGATACAGCAGTTGGAGCGGGAAGCTTCAATACACTGGCAGCCGCTCTTACAAAGGCCAATCTTGTTGAAACACTCAAGGGACCTGGACCGTTTACCGTATTTGCTCCTACAGATGACGCATTTGCGGCGCTTTTGGCAGAACTTGGAATAACGGCAGACCAGCTATTGGCCAATCCGGATCTGGCAAACATTCTTCTTTATCATGTTGTTCCTGGAAAAGTGATGGCATCTGATGTTCTTGCCCTTCCGAACGGAACAATGGTTGCTACTGCAGGAGGAGAAAAACTTACAGTTACATTCATGGGCGGAAGTGTTTATGTCGACAACGCCAAGGTTGTGACAACCGATGTAATGGCATCAAACGGTGTAATACATGTAATTGATGCGGTTATTTTGCCTGGACAAGAAGAGACTGAGCCTGTTCCCAAAACAGGAGATTTGGGAATGGTTCCATTTGGATTCCTTGCGCTTGCTTCAGGAGCGTGGATTGTTATGAGAAGGAAAAACCAGTAGAAATTTCATTTTGCAGTTGAAACAAAGAGAAGGTCGGCTTTGCTGAGCCGGCCTTCTTTATAATTTTTATCGAAGGTGGGATTTTAATGAAGTGGCTGGACAGGATTGCCGCTCTTGCTTTGTCGATTGCGATTTTGGCAATGATAATGATTGCTTGGGATTATGCTGAAAACAAAAGAATAATGAACGATGCAAGGTTGAAGTTCTACTCGGAGGAAACTTCTGGCCAATCAGAGCCAAGCGACATGAAAAATGAAGACACAATGGATGGCTCAAGCCCTTCACTTGAAAAGATGGAAGAGAGTGAATCTATTCTTAAAAAAGCGTCATTGAATGCAGCTCAAAGAGAAAAATTCGATAAAATGAGATCTGTCAATCCCGACTACGCGGGATGGTTGAGCATAAGTGGAACTGCTGTAGACTATCCGGTTGTAAAGGGCGAAGACAATAAGTTTTATCTAAACCACGGCTTTGAAATGGAATCGAATGTGGCTGGCGCCATTTTCATGGACTACAGAAATAAAAACGATGGAACAGACAAGAATATTGTGATTTATGGACACAACATGAAAAACGGAACAATGTTCAAAGGTTTGATGGGCTATAAAAGAACCGGATTCTTTGATGACAACAGGTTTATTGTTTTCAACGATGGAAGAGAGGAATCCGTTTGGGAGATATTTTCTGCATATGTTACAGACACCGGTTTCAATTATATAAGAACTGAATTCACAGACCTGCAATTTGATGTTTTTGTAAGGGAAATTTCTAATAAGAGCATGCATAATGCAGATGGGGATATGGAAGGCATAGATGAAGTGCTGACGCTTTCAACCTGTTCCTATGAATTCGACGACGCCAGGTTTGTGGTTCATGCAAGGAAGAATAAAGGGGATGGGTAGCTATTCAGAAAGAGTATGGCCAAAAGCCGGAGCAAGCTTGAACAATTGCATGACGGATTCGAAAAACAGTAGAAAAACCCCATCAGCGATTTTAATGCGGCTGATGAGGTTTCGTGTTTTTTGATACTATTCTTTTATCCAATCAACTAACTCGGCAAAGCCTATTTCCTCGAAAAATTCCTTGTTGTCCAGTGAAGGTATCTTTCTTTCGGATATTGATTTCACAATGTTCTTGTTGAAGGGTATCTTGAGCGCGATTTTCAAATTCTGTTCTTCGCAGTAGTCCTCAATTGCCTTCAGTCCGGCTTGGGACAAATCGCTTTTGTTGATGACAACCACAATATTGATACTGAAGTTTTGAACAAGGCGATGGACTTTTTCAAGATCGTGAAGACCCGAAAACGTCGGTTCGATGACGATTACCGTTTTTTTAACGCCTGTTATCGATGCGATTACATTGCAGGCAATCCCCGGCGAGCCGTCGATTATTATGGTTTCTTTGCCAGTCTTTTCGGCAAGCGCCTTTGCTGATTTTCTTACTTCAGATACAAGTTTTCCGGATGTTTCCTCGCCGGGTATCAGCCTGGCGTGAACCATTGGACCGTATTCCGTATCGGAATCGAAAACCTGACCGACCACGCAATCTTTCATTTCTATTGCTCCGGTTGGGCATACGTATTCGCATACGCTGCAACCTTCGCATTTGCTGAAACTGACTTTTATATCTTCGCTTATTGCGTTGAATTTGCATTTTTGCCGGCAAAGTCCGCATTTCGTGCACAGATCCTCATTTATTACAGCTCTCTTCAGTCCCACAAAATCTTTGCTTTCCCTGATTGTTTCTCCAAACAATATGTTGAGGTCCGGTGCGTCGACGTCGCAGTCGGCAATAACCGGGTTTTCAAGAAACGGCACTAGTGAAGCGACCAGAGTCGTTTTTCCCGTTCCGCCTTTTCCCGATATGACAACGATTTCATTTATATCCATAGCATACAACCTTTCGTTACAGTCTATTTGACGGTTTTGCTTATTTTTCCTATTATGTTTTCAAAATAATGACTGTATTTTGAGTTTTCGAGGCACATCATTTCACCGACAGCGTAGAGTTTTGCTATTTCTTCGCTAAACGGTATGTTTTCAAGGATTTCAATATTTTTGCCTAAGCAGTAATCGTAGATTTCATCATTGCCGAGGCCCGCCTTGTTTACGACAACACCGAATGGAATCTTCATGTTTTCGAGCATTTCAACGACCATTTTCATGTCGCCTACACCGAAGGGGGTTGGCTCGGATACGACTACCGCATAATCGACGCTTTCTACAGCCTCAACCGAAGCGCATGAAGTTCCGGGAGGGGAGTCTATTATGACCACTTGGTCATTTGAAACCATTTCCCTAAGTTCGGATATTATCTTGACGCCTGAAACTTCGCCTACATTGAGATCCCCATAAATGAAATTTATGCCTCCCAAGCCTTTACCCGAGTGGATTTTTCCAATTTCCCTTTTTTCGTATGAGATTGCATTCCTTTTGCATACAAGCTCGCATCCTCCGCAGTCGTGGCAAATTTCCTTGAACACCAGGACCTTGTTTTTGGCGGGCAATATTGCGTTGTACTTGCAGAACCTTCCGCAGTCGCCGCAGAGATTGCATCTGTCCATGTCGACAACGGGAAAATTCTTGCATACGCTTTTTTCACCCGTAACTTGTGGTTTTATGAATATGTGGCTGTTTGGCTCCTCGACATCTGCATCGACAAGGACCGAACCTTTGAAGTTGAAGGCCATATTTGTTGCCACGGTGGTTTTTCCTGTACCGCCTTTTCCGCTTAGAACAGCTATCTTCATTCTTTCATCTCCAGACTTTTGTGACTACACCCTTCTGAGTCCGTGGTGGGACTGGGTTGAATTTGTTTTGAATTCTTTAAGTTTGCCGGCTTCGAAGTTTTCCAAAGCTTCCTTTACGGTTTTGCTTTCTCCGTATGAATATGCACGGATCTCGAAAGCCTTGATTGCGTCCATAGCTTTTGGGCCAAGCTCAGGCGCAAGAGCTACGGTTACTCCGTTTTCGTCCAATAGCCTTACGGCTCTTCCACCCGCTCCGCTGGCGGAATTTTTCGCGGTATTCTCAATTGTGCGGGATTCCTTGCTTTCAGTGTTGAACAGAACATAGTATTCAGCCCTGCCGAATCTGTCGGCCACAGGGCTGTTCAGGCCGTTTTCTTTTGCGCAAATTCCAATTATCATAATTTTGCTCCTTTATCGACTTGTATTTGAGATTAATGATCGTGTGTGTGGGTGCAGGCTGAACCGGTCGAGTAGAGTTCTCCACCCAGGTATTCGTTCAAATTTGCCTCTATGCTTCCCCTGGCTCCAAGAATAACTTCAACATTAGCCTCTTTAAATAGATTGATAGCCATTTGTCCCATTCCGCCTGTTATTATTGCAGTCGTATTCATTTCGCCCAGAAACTTGGGGAGAAGTCCCGGTTGATGCGCAGGGGCTGAAACATATTCGGTTCTTACTATTTCTTTGTCTTTTACAGTGAATATTGCAAAAAATCTGCAGTGGCCGAAATGTTCTTCAACATTCACCTTGTCATTTGTTGGGAAAGCAATCTTATTTGTGTTTTTAAAATCGATAGTCATGTTGTTTTCTCCTTTGAATTTAATATTTTTATTGTCATTTCTGACAATTATTGCTTTTGAATGAAAGAAACCGTCGATTATTTTCTTTCGTCCAGAGAGAAGAAGCCTTTGAACCGTTCCCCTGGAAAGCCCCATTTCCTTGCTTGCCTCTATCTGGCTTTTGCCGTCATAGTCGCATAGCCTTATAGCTTCAAATTCATCAAGCTCTATGAATACCTTTTCCGAGGATTCGGGATCGGCACCATAAGGGATGTAGATTTTTTGGTCGCTAAGTCTTCTGCATAATCTGTTTTTTTTGTTCCTTGGCATTTTACCCTCCTTCCCATATGTGCATATGCACAACTAAATCATATATCCTGGCACCCATTTTGTCAATGAAAAGATTAAATATTCTTGCTTGCATAAACAATATAAAGAATCTATAAAAGAACTTTAGAGATTTTATAGGCAGTGGTATACTTTTATGTAATGGAAAGAAAATCAAATTATTTTTGTAAGTTGAAAAGGAATAGAAGAGGAATAAAAAATGAGATT
This sequence comes from uncultured Peptostreptococcaceae bacterium, assembly GCA_964644525.1. GTDB lineage: Bacteria > Bacillota > Clostridia > Peptostreptococcales > BM714 > BM714. The sequence goes on along the minus strand of CAZXWC010000040.1, from coordinate 3,990 downwards.
TGTGTATGAGGACATGGTTGCGGAGCTTTCAATTGAATATAAAAGAAGGAAGAGTATTAAAATTAGCATCGAGCTTCCCCAAAACGTTTTGGTGCTTGCTCCAGCAGGAATGAAAGAAAAGAACGTCCGAGAAGTTATTGACAAGAAAGCGGAATGGATTATAAGAAAACTAAAGGAAATCAAAGAGTTGGGACTGTTAAAAAGCGGAAAAGATTATGTTGAAGGTGAAACCTTCATGCATATGGGAAGAAAAAGCGAACTTGCGATTGCAATTGACAATTCATTGAAAAAGCCTGTTGTTGAATTTGACGGCAAGAAATTTCGAATAAGGACGAATACAAGAGAACCTGAAAAACTAAAAAAAGCCATGGAGGATTGGTACAGGGAAAAAACATTTGAAATGCTTGTAGAAAAGGTGGCCAATTTCCAAAAGTATTTTGATCAAAGACCAATTGATATAAGGGTAAAGAGGCAGAAAAGCAGATGGGGGAGTTGTTCAAGTGAGCACAGACTCAATTTCAACTTGAAGTGTTCGATGGCTCCATCGGAAGTTGTAGACTATATAGTAGTCCACGAGATGTGCCACATGGTCCACTTCAACCACTCCAAGGAATTTTGGGCCTTGGTGGAGAAAATAATTCCTGAATACAGGCAAAGAAAAGATTGGCTTAAGAAATATGGGATTGCTATGCAATTGTAAATGTGTTGGGCGAATCGAAAAAATCTGCATACTTACAGGTAACAGAGGCGGGAAAAATCGGAATGTTCGATTGCTATAGTTGGCAATAATTTTGAAAGGGGCAAAACAATGCTAAGGAAATTGAATATAAGGACTGCTTTATTGGCGGTATTCGTTTTTTTTATTTTTACGTGTTCGGCAGGCAATTCTCAAGGATTCGAGATGCAAGGAATAAGTTTGCTTGTTGACGGAAAAGACATAACAGGGCTTTCTCAACCTGTTATAGAGAATGACAGGACATTGGTTCCTTTGAGATTCGTTTCAGAGGAGATAGGCGCACAAGTAATTTGGGACGGGGAAAAAAGAACGGTGCAGGTTAACAAGGGAGATAAAAGAATTCTCTTTTGGATAGGAAGCCATCTTGTGGATTATGGAGACGGCGAATCCTTCGGTATCAGCGATGTCGCACCCAAAATTATAAACGACCGCACCTATGTGCCACTCAGGCTTCTCGGGAATGCCCTTGGAATTGGTGTCGACTGGGACGGCGATGAAAGGACGGTGATTGTCGATTCAAGCAAGTCGTCGACCGTCACCCCGTTTTACGATGTCGTTGTTGGATACGGCAAAACCTACGGAACTATCGCAGGGAAAACGGAAATTCTTGTTTCGGCACCTGAAAACATAAGAAGGGCAGCGTCGGAGATGAAGCTCCTCCTGCTTGAAAAGGATACTGCCAAGGGCTATGTGGTTGCAAAAGGGAGCCCTTTTTCTGATTCAATAGAATACTTGCCCAGAGTTGGCGACAACGGAGACAAGGTTTTAGCAGTAGCTTTTTATGATGGGGACAAAAATTTTATCGGAGGAGATGCAATATCCGCGAGGATTGATGTGAAGCCTGGAATATCCATTAGCGGTCTTTCGGATTCGGAAGAGATAAAGGGAACAGTTTCAATCGGACAGAACATCAATTTTCTTGCAGAATATGTATCATATGAAATAGGGGATGCCGGAAGCGGAACGATAGAGACTGTGGATTACAAAGACCCGTTTGGAAAGTACGAGTGGACTCCGGCTAACGGTGCCTACACGATCAAGGCAATCGCCTATGACGAAAACGGCAACTCTTATGAAAGTGAAAGTGTAAAGGTTTATGCAAACGAGGAAAAGAGAATTTCACTCACGGGGGTATCGGCCGGCATGACAATCAGCGGGCCTGTAAGGCTTTACGCATCAAGAAATTTTGACGTGATAGAAACCCAATATTTCATAAGGGATGTTGAGACGGGGAAAACAAGTATTCTTGCCACGATTCCTTATGGAGGATATACTTGGACACCTGGGGCCGGGGATTCGGGAGAGAAGGAGCTGAGGGTAAGCGTCAAGGATACTGCGGGTAGGTTGCACGAGAGCGAATTTGTCAGAGTCACGGTTGATGGCGGGCCAAGGCTTTTGGTCACGGGAATCAGACCGGGCCAAGTATTTACTGAATCTGTTGAAATATCATTTCAAAGCAATGTCAATCTGGACAAGATAGATCTCCTTTTGACCGATAAGGCAAATGGAAAAGGAAGGTACTTGGTAAAAGACTACAGCATAGACGAATCCTTCGAACTTTCATTGCCGGAAATTGGGGATGGCCAAATGTCGATACGAGCCGAAGGTTTTTACAATGGACAAAGGGTGTTGAGCCAAGATGTGGCGTTTGAAATTTATATGGGAACGCTTTATGAGGCTAAGCCGATAGTCGAAAAAGACGAGTTTCTCGATTTCGCTTCAAATCTTGCAATCGAATCTTGGCAAGAGACGGGAATGTCAGCGGCCATGCAGACGGCTCAGGCAATTCTCGAGACAGGCTGGGGGCAGAGTGTTCCTGTAGACAAGTACAGCGGCAAATTCTCAAACAATCTTTTTGGCATCAAGGGAGAAGGCAGCAATGGTTCTGTGACTTCAAACACTTGGGAGGTATATAGTGGAGTCGAGTACAGGGTCGACGACGAGTTCAGGGCATACTTCGATGTTCGTGAGGGTTGGGAAGACCACAAAAGCTTCCTGCTTGAGCGCGAAAGATACAGGCTGTTTACGGAAGTAATGCATGACAGCACCTTGGGCGCTTGGGCAATCAAGAGGGCGGGTTATGCAACCGATCCAGTTTACGCGACAAAGCTTATAAACATAATAAAGAGGTACGGGCTGAGGCAACTCGACCAAACAGGTATTTAAAGGGTGGAACCAGCCTATAGACAAAAAACCATAATTAATAGCAAAAAATCATATGAATATTTCGGACTAAGGTGGATATTTTTTGCTTTAGCTCGAATAAATCGTATATAATTAAATAAACAATAAACAGAGTAGGTGCAATGCGTCAAGTGCTAAAGGATGGGAGGTCGCCTTTGGACGAAGAGGAAACTCGCGTTATTTCATCGCTTCCGCTGTTACAAGATCATTGTATTGGTGGAAGCATTGCTCAAAAAGGAGGATCAAATGAGTAATGCTTTTATTAAAAGGGAAAAGAAATTCAGTACGGAAACATTGGTAAGGGTAGGGCTTTTGACGGCACTTAGCCTGGTTCTTAAGATTGTTCTTGAGGTGTATGTTCCATTGGCTGGCATACCGTCTCTAAGAATTAATTTTACATCTGTGCCCATAATGATAAGTGGTATTATTTGTGGACCATTTGCAGGATTTGCAACAGGGGCATTGTCGGATATTTTGGGGTTTGCCATAAAGCCTGCCGGACCGTATTTTCCCGGATTCACATTGTCAAGTGCGCTGACTGGTTTCATACCCGGGCTAATATACAAATACTTGAGAAAAGATAGAAACTTCAATGTGATCAACACCATATTCATTTTACTAATATCTTTAGGGTTTGCGGGAATTCTTTTCACAAGAGGAATCATGTTCTTTGGAGACGGGAAGCTCTTATACAATGGCCAAAGATTGAGCTTTGTGTATCCGGCAATCTTTTTTGTACTGGTTGCGGCATATATATATTTGCCTATAAAAGTCAGCACAAGGGTGAGTGGCATAAAGATGGACAAGATAATTTTTACAGTCAGCGTTACTCAGTTGATATGCTCCATGATACTGAACACTTATTTTATTTCGGTCTTATATGGCAAAGGATTTCTTGCATTCATGCCGGGGAGGGTTCTTTCGAACTACATCATGATCCCCATGTATTCGCTGTTAATAGCGGTTTTGGTGAAGAGCATGAAGGCTTACAATAAACGGAGCACAATAAAAACAAAAACGGAGGTAGGCAATGTCATACAAAAGTGATATAGAAATAGCACAAGAAGCAA
>CAZXWC010000039.1:2690-13695 GCA_964644525.1 uncultured Peptostreptococcaceae bacterium | reverse complement strand
CTCTTGCTGTTCAGTTTTCAAAGACCGCTATTTCACTTGCTTTGCGCCTCTTCTCTTTCGGCGACTCATTTATAATACCATGGGCACTATACCATGTCAACTGCTTTTTAATTTTTTTTGTTTTTTTGTCGAAAGTCGCCTTCCCGCTCACCTTGTTCTATTATTTATTTCACTTTCTTCCTATATATATGTTCTTTCAGTTTTTTTAAATCTTCCATATATACAGGCCGGAGAGCGCGATTGTATATGATTGCCGCAGGATGATAAAGGGGGAAAACCCTAAAATCTTTTCCGTTTTTTTCGATGGCTTGTCCATGTACATCACTTATTGTAAGAGTCCCTTGCTGCGTAACGGCTCTCAGCGCCGTATTACCAAGCGTCACAATCAGCTTTGGCCCTATCAGTTTCAATTCTTCGTGGAGGCGGCCCTTGAAAAACATTAGCTCCTCTTTGTTTGGTGGACGATTGTTTTTGCGTCCGGTCTTGGGATTTATTTTATACGGCCTTGTTTTGACCACGTTGGTTATATATATTTCTTTTCTTTCAAGCTCAACGATTTCGAGGAATTCATCCAGGTTTTTACCCGCCTGCCCTACGAAAGGTCTTCCAAGCTCTACTTCTTTTGAACCGGGGGCCTCGCCGACTAAAACCATTTCCGCATCCATGTTGCCCTCGCCGTGAACTATGGAGCCGTACTTGCACTTTTCCATTTCCTTTCTGAGTTTTTCTATTGCTTGCTTTTTCATTTGACACCCTCCTCTTGCCTGTCTGATAAAATTCAAATCTACGCTTACCATTATACAACATTTCAGAACTTTTTTTCTTGGCAAAAAGAGGCGCCGCAAGCGGCACCTCTAGAAGGGTATTTAATGGACTTTTTAGTGGTTTTGCTCCAAATATTCAACTGCGAATCCAAAGTAGAGGGCAGTGCCGTTTGCAAGCCCCTCCTCGTTGATATCGAATTTGGGATGGTGGTGAGGAAAGCTCTTCCCCTTTTCACTGCTTCCGCTTCCTACAAAAGCAATGGCTCCCGGGATTTTTTGCAGATAATAGGCCATATCTTCGCTTCCGGTCGTTTTTTCCTGCCAGACAAGATTCTCACTGCCAACCACTTTTTCGGCGACGGTTTTGACTGTCTCCGCAACGGCCGGGTCGTTTATGGTGGCCGGCATGGCTTCGACTATGGAAACCTTGGCCTGGGCCCGGAATGACCTGGCTGTTTCCTCGGCATACCTTTTTATGGCCTCTCCCGTTCTCTTTCTTGCCTCCTGGGAAAAGCACCTGAATGTTCCTTCCATGTGGGCTTTTTCGGGTATTACGTTGAATCTTGTCCCGGCTTTGAATTCTCCAAGAGTGAAAACGACTGTCTCAAGCGGGCTTTTTTCTCTGCTGAGCATGGCTTGTGAATTCATTATAAAGGAAGATGCAACCACAATCGGATCCACTGTCTGATTGGGAAGAGAGCCATGTCCGCCCTTTCCTATGAAATCTATGAAAACAACATCTCCCGACGCCATCCTGGGTCCGGCTTGTATGTTCATTTTGCCTGCCGGAATGTCATTCCAGAGATGGATTCCCATTATGGCATCCACTCCTTCGAGCGCTCCGTCCTCTATCATTAGTTTGGCCCCGCCCGCTTTTTCTTCCGCAGGCTGAAACAAAAACTTTACCGTGCCGGCCAATTCACCCCGGATCGACTTAAGGGCCCTCGCCGCTCCCAAAAGCATTGCCGCGTGGCCGTCATGTCCGCAGGCATGCATTACTCCCTTATTTATGGATTTGTAGGGGACATCGTTCTGCTCGGTTACCGGCAATGCATCTATATCAGCCCTGAGGGCGACAACAGAACCGGGTTTTTCCCCTTCAAGTGTCGCCACAAGGCCGGTTTTTGCACAAGCTATCCACGGAATGCCGATAGCGTCAAGTTCCTCTTTTATCCTCTTTGATGTCCTGAATTCATTCCAGCTGATCTCGGGATTTTTGTGAAACTCCCTTCTCATTGAAATTACATATTCTTTCTGTGTATCAAGAATTTCTTTGTGTCTCATGCAATCTTCATCCCCTTTACTTGTTTAGAAAATCCACTGCATACTGGGCATATAGAGCTGCCGCAACTTCCATGGCATCCTCGTCTATGTCGAATTTCGGATGGTGGTGTGGATAAAGCGGAATTTTTTCCTCGTTTTTTGTTCCGACAAAGGCAAATGCTCCAGGCGCTTTTTTCAGGTAAAAAGAAAAGTCTTCTCCCCCTGTGGTTTTTTCATAAGTTATCAAGGCATCTTTACCGGCAATTTTTTCTACCGCTCTTTCTCCGATTGCAGACATGGCCGGATCGTTTATTGTCGGCAATACCAGCTCATTATAGTCTAACACCGCTTCGGCCCTGTAGCTTTCCGCCGTCTTTTCAACTACTCTCTGTATCTGTGATTCAAAAGAGTCGTTTACTTCCATGCTGAAGCAACGGGTCGTTCCTTCCAGATAGGCCTCTCCGGCCAGCACATTGAAACGTGTGCCTGCATTGAATATTCCTATTGTAACCACGGCTGGATCAAGGGGGCTTATTTCCCTGCTTACAAGAGACTGCAGGTTTGTGACTATGGCCGAACCGACAAGAACTGCGTCAACTCCCTGGTGGGGCATGGACCCGTGTCCGCCCTTTCCTGTTACATTTATGTTGAATATCCCCGCAGAGGCCATCCTGGGGCCTGCTTCGATTGAAACCTTGCCCACGGGAGCGTCATTCCACAGGTGCAATCCAAATATGCCGTCAACATCATCAAGCTCTCCTTCTTCGATGAGTTTCAAGGCCCCTTTTGCTGTCTCCTCTCCGGGCTGAAACAAAAGCTTTACCCGGCCGTCAAAAGTGTCGGCTTTTTCCTTTAGTATTTTTGCGGCTGTCAAAAGCCCTGCGGCATGTCCGTCATGGCCGCATCCATGCATGAATCCGGGATTTTGCGACTTGTAGGGAACATCGTTTGTTTCCTGAAGGTCCAAAGCGTCTATATCCGCTCTTAAGGCTATTGTTTTTCCCGGCCCTTTTCCTTTAACGATTCCAACCACACCGGTTCCTGCAGCTTTTTTGCATTCTATCCCCATGGACTCAAGCTCTTCCACTATTCGATCCGATGTCCTGATTTCCTTCATGCTCGGTTCCGGGTGCATGTGAAAGTCTCTTCTGATTTTTACGGCATAAGGCTTGTATTCCTTTGCCAGCTCTCTTATTGACATTGCTCAACCTCCCCCAATTCTATAATTGTATGGCATATGACTTCTATTCCCTTTTGCAAATCTTCATAATCTGTCCACTCCTGGGGACAATGGCTCCTTCCATCCCTGCTTGGAACAAAGACCAGTCCAGTCGGAGCCAGAGCGGCCATTATCATTGCGTCATGGCCCGCACCGCTTGTCATTACTTTGTGTGAAAACCCTTTTTCAACCGCTTTTTCCTTCAGAACCGACAAAATATCTTTGTCCATTGTAACCGGCTCAACCTTGAGAAGGTCTTCTATCTCAAAGGAAACGCCCCTTTTTTGAGATAAGTCCTGCAGTTTTTCTTCAATCGCAGCTCTGACAGCATCCATGCAAGCAATGCTTTTTGAGCGGATGTCCACTGTAAACTCCACTTGTCCCGGCACAATATTTGCCGCCCCAGGCTTGACTTCCAAAACTCCAACCGTCGCTACGGTTCCTTCCCCAGCTTCAACAGCGTATGTCCCAAGCTCGGAAATCAGTTCGGAGGCCGCCCCGAGAGCGTCTTTCCTGAGAGGCATGGGAGTAGTTCCCGCATGATCGGGCCGCCCAAGCACCTTTACCTTGAATTCGGAGATTCCAACTATGAAATCCACCAGGCCCACATCCGTCTTTCCGTTTTCAAGCACAGGGCCTTGCTCTATATGCAATTCTATAAAAGCTTTCAAGTCTTGCGACTTTCTTGCTGACTCGTCGATTTTATGCGGGTCAAAACCGAATGCCTCAAAAGCCTCGGCCATTGAAATCCCATTTTTGTCTTTGTTTTTTTTCAAATCTTCATACTTTACCATGCCCGCCATTGCCCGGCTTCCAAATACTCCTGCCCCAAAGCGGCCACCTTCTTCTTCTATCATTCCAACAAATTCAATCGGATACTTTGTTTTTATATTTCTTTCCTTGAGGACCCTCATAATTTCAAGTCCCATTACTATCCCTGCGGGGCCGTCGAAATTCCCCCCGTTTTTTACAGAATCGAAATGCGATCCTATCATTATTAGCGGGGCCTGCGGATCCCTTCCTTCCATTCTTCCAAAAATGGAGCCTGCCGCGTCTTCATAGACCTCAAGTCCCATCTCTTTAAGCTCTCCACGCAAGTATTCTCTTGCTCCCCGGTCGGCTTCTGTAAGCGAAAACCTTGTAAGGCCCTCTCCCGGAGATGAATTGAAGGCAGAAAGAGCTTCTATGTCTTTTATTATTCGATCCAAACTGGTGTACATGACCATCCCCCTCTAATTTTAAATCTAGCGGGAAATGGCATCTCCTTGACCCAGAGACAAGCAGATGCCTTATATATTTCCCTACTCTATTATGTTTTTCCTCAAGCTGTTACAGCAATTTTACGAATATGCCAGCGATTATTACCGATGCTATTGTAACTGTAGTAAATCCTCCTACAAGCATCTTGGGAAGCATTTGATCCATTGCGTAGTCTTCTTCTTCCTTCGTTTTTGTAGAAGCCTTGATTGCCTCAATTGTCAGAACATAGTCCGCGGGGAAGCCGTAGAGGGCCGTCATGGCAATTGAAAACGCCATCTCTTTTGTGGACCCCAAAAACTTTCCTGCAAGAATCGAGAATATTCCCATTCCTGTTACCCCAAGAATTATGACGCCAAAGAGAGGAAGAGCAATCTTTCCGAGCATTTCCGGTGTCGCTTTCGAAAGTCCCGCAAATATGAAGGCCATGAGGACAGTCATAAGAAAACCAAAAGCGTTTGCCTTTACAAGAGCCTTTTCCTCAAGAAATCCGAATTCCCTGCCAATGACGCCAAAGAGAAGGCAAACCACAAACTGGTTGAGGTGAAGAACCGGAGCTGCAAGGGTCGCCAAGTAAGCCACAAATCCCAATTTAAAGAGTATTACATAGGAAGATTGGTATTTTTCGGGAACAGGCGGAAACTTCCAATGGCCTGATTTTTCTTCGGCCGCCATGGCTCCAACCGATTTCTTTTCAGCCGAAAAGGAAACCTCTCCGCTTCTTACCTGCTCAGCCAATCTTACAGCTTCCTTCTTTAAAAGAACGGCCGTAAGGGGGTAGCCAAAGAATCCCTGCATGATGTACATGGCTGTCGCAAGTACCGCAATTGATGGGAGTCCCATTTCGCTAGCTGCAGTAGACATTAGAATTGATGCTACAACTCCGCCCGTGAGAGGAGGTGTGGCAGCTACAACTGTCTGCCATCCAAAAAATACTTTTCCAATTGTAAGAGTCATTGCGCAAATTCCAATAATCCCCATTAGCGCTATTACTATTGTCTTCCATTGGGCCAACAATTCCTTTACGCTCATAAGCGTGCCCATATGAGTCAGCAATAAGTACATTGACACATATACAACCGGTGTTGCGAACGAACTTTGTGTTACTATGTCAGCGGGCAGGATGGTCCAGAAACCAATAAGAAAGAGCACTGCTGACACAAAAACAGATGGTATGAATGCTTTTGTCTTCGTTGATACGATTTCGCCTATCATCAGTATGACCAATACTATACTGAAAGCGGCAATTACATTAAAAACCATTATGAATTCCTCCTTTAAATTATTTAATGAATAGTCTAACAATTTAAAGGCGTAAATACATTGGTATTTGCAACAAATTGAATTTTTATTTTTTGTGCTCCCGGCACGAAAATGTACTTGATTATGGAAATAATTTCATTATTTAATTGTTTAAGTCATAATTAAATAATTTAACGCTGTTTTAACTCCTGTTTATTTCATTGCAAGGGCCACCTGATTTGACCCGATTTTCCATTTTTTAGTCAATATTGTTAATTTCTCAATGGATAAAGCCCTGATTAAAGCAAGGCATATTGACTTTTTATGCAAGTGCTCCCCCACCAGCTCAAGCCGTTTCGGCTATGTCAAATTTTAAGAGTGATCTGGATAGGAAGATTAATTGCCCCAGTGTCCAATTTAAAAAAGATAGAAAAAACACACTTTTACGGACTTGACTTATACTTATACTTACTTGCCATATGGGCATTATAAATCCGATATAGTTCTATTGTTGCTATTACTTTCTTGTTTCCTTTTGACCGGAATCCATTGCCCCCGACACTTTGCCGGTAGAAATTCAAAGCCAGCGCCACCGGAATGCAAATAGTATCAAGTATGCATCCAGTGGCAAATCAATTTTCTAATGATTCTTCCTTCTCTTTTTTACATGAAGTTTGGAATCATAAGAGCAAAGGCCCCTGCCACAAAGACGGAAGTAATTGTAACAGAAGTAAATCCGCCAACAATCATGGATGGGAACATTTTACTCATCAGGTAGTCAACTTCCTCTTCTGTTTCTCCGAGCGAAGTACAAGTTGATTCAGTAATAATTGCGTCGCACGGAAATCCGTACAATGCGGTCAAAGCATTTGCAAATGCAAGGGGAAAAGAAACTTTAAGAACCTTTGCGGCTATGAATGAGAATATTCCCATGCCCGCAACACCTACTACGATCAGAATAATCATTGGCCCGATAAGTGAAGCCAACATGCTGATGGAACAGTCTTTAAGTCCATCGAAAACATACATCATCAAGGCAAACATAACAATTCCATATGAGTTCGCTTTATTCAAGGCGCTTCTGTCCAGAAAACCTATTGTTGTAAACAAAACACCCATTACCAATGCCCAAATAGCCCCGCTTACTCCCGTCCATGAACCAAGCATGCTGGCAATCCAACCAACCAGACCCAATTTGCCTAATACAACAACAGAGCTATTGTATTTTTCCGGAATTTTAGGCATTAGTTTTTTTTCATTTGGATCCACATTAGCTACTGCAGATACACTGACCAGGTTCTTTCTCTCTTCGTCCGAGATGGAATCTTCTCCTGATCGAAGTTTTTTCAACAAGCGCTTACCTTCTTTTTGCAAGCATACTGCAGTAATTGGATAGCCCGCAAAACCCTGGATGCAATACATTGTAATTGCAAAAACCGAAGCTGTTAGCAGGCCGGCTTCAGCAGCAGCTTTTTGCATAATTGTTGCCGCAACAATTCCACCCGTCAACGGCGGCAATCCAGCAACAACCAAAAGTTTAGGCATAAACAGGGGACAAAGGAAATATGAAATACTGATCATTCCAGCCAATCCAAAAAGGCAAATTACTATGGTTTTCCATTGCTCAATCAATTGTTTTAAGCTTATAACAGTTCCCATGTGGACAATAAGCAAATAAATGCCTATGGTGCTGCCGAACGGAATCAGGAAGCTGTCGCTAATCAAGTCGTGGGGCAGTACCGTCCAGTAGCCAACTAACATAACCACAGCTGTAACAAATATTCCGGGAACCCATGCTTTTGTTCTTATGCTTACAAACTCACCAATAGCAAAAGCGATACAGCATACTGTAAATGCGAGTGCGAAATTATACATGTTTCTTTTCCTCCTTCTTTCTATCATCAGTTTTATTGTTTCAATCCAATTATGTATACTGTTTGTTCTACTCTTTATTGACCAAGAGCAGTCAAGTCCGTAAAAGTGTGTTTTTCCCTTATTTCAAACTGTATTAATCAGAAAGAAAATCGACTGCATATTGCGCATAGAGTCCAGCCGCTACTTCAAGGGCATCTTCGTCTATATCGAATTTTGGATGGTGGTGAGGATAAAGCGGAATCTTTTCCTCGTTTTTTGTTCCTACAAAGGCAAACGCACCCGGAACCTTTTCAAGATAGAAAGCAAAATCTTCTCCTCCAGTTGTCTTTTCATATTTTACCAGCCCTTCTTTTCCCAAGAGTTTTTCGACTGCGCCTTCTCCAATCATGGACATCTCCGGAACATTTATGGTCGGGACTATCAATTGCTCGTAGTCCAATACGGCTTTGGCCCTATAACTCTCAGCCGTATTTTCAATTACGCGCCTCATCATGGGTTCAAAGGCGTCGTTTACAGCATAATCGAAGCATCTGGTCGTTCCCTCAAGATAGGCTTCTCCGGCCAAAACATTAAAACGACTCCCTGCATTGAAGATACCGATTGAAAGTACCGCAGGATCAAGAGGGCTTATTTCCCTGGCCACCAATGACTGTAGGTTTGACACTATGGCCGAACCGACAAGAACTGCGTCAATTCCCTGGTGGGGCATGGACCCATGTCCTCCTTTTCCCGTTACATAAATCTTGAAAAGTCCGGCAGAAGCCATTCTTGGTCCCGCTTCGACGGAAACCGTTCCAACTTCACAATCATTCCATAAATGAATGCCGAAAATACCGTCAACATCGTCAAGAACCCCTTCATTAATCAGCTCTTTTGCCCCCCTTGCTGTTTCTTCCCCCGGTTGAAACAATAGCTTTACGCGTCCGTTGAATTTGTCGGATTCCGACTTTAGTATTTTTGCCGCCGCAAGCAGGCCCGCAGCATGGCCGTCATGGCCGCAGCCATGCATAAATCCTTTATTTTGCGACTTATAGGGAACATCGTTTGCTTCCTGAAGATCCAAGGCGTCTATATCCGCCCTTAGGGCTATTGTTTTACCCGGCCCTTTTCCTTCAATCATTGCAACAACTCCGGTTCCCGCAGCTTTTTCCCCTTCTATCCCCATATTCTCCAGCTCCTCGATGATTCTATCGGAAGTCCTCACTTCCTTCATGCTGGGTTCAGGGTGCATATGGAATTCTCTTCTCATTTCTACCGCATAAGCTTTGTACTCTTTTGCTTTTTCTTTTACTTTCATCTTAATCCTCCTTTTCTATTTGAAGCTGATTGCAATTTAAAGCACCACCATACTCAAAAATATGGGGTGCCCAGTCATTTTGTATAATTAACAACATTGTAACAATTCAGAATAAGCAATTCTATGTGCTAAACACCAAAGAATATGGTACTTTTTTGTGGTATACTTTTATATTATAAGCTAAAGGAGGGTTTTTACATGTCGCCTGCTAGCTCCAGAGAAAAAAAACTAGAGGCCCTATTGGATGCAACTCAGATATTGAACTCATCACAAAATACCAGCCAAATTCTCAAGGCCCTGTTGGAATTGTCCTTGGATTTGATAGACGGGGGAGATACCGGCTGCATTTTCCTTTACAATAATTCGCTCGACCTTTTGGAGATGTTTGCCTATGTAGGAATGGGGGATGCCGTAAGCAATGTAAAAATGGCCCCGGGTGAATCGATGACAGGTCTTGCTTTTGTAAAAAAGGAAGCTATCTTTTTCCCTGATCGACAAGCTGTAAAAGAACATATGAACAATCTTTCCTCAAATAATATTGAGTTGACCCTGGCCGGAAATGTCGATCCATCAAATATTTATGGTTCCATTTGCTGCCCTCTCATTTATAAAGACAAGGCTTTGGGCGTCCTGGTTATTGACAATTTCAAAAACAACGCACCTCTTTTAGAGGATGATGTTGAACTTCTTAAAGCAATCTCCGTACAGGCAACCATAGCAGTAATAAATGCAAAAAATCTTGAAAACGAGCTTCAAAACAATCAGAAACTTGAAAAGTACAACAAAATAATCGAAAATCAAAGAAACATGTATAAATACAGCACCCAAATACACGGAAAATTTACTAACATGGTTCTGAAAGGGAGTTCCTTCGACGACATTCTAAACGAAATAAAATCTCTTTCCGGAAAAAATGTATTTCTTGTAGATCTTTTTTATAACATTTCAAACCATACTTTCGATAAAAGGGTCCCCCCAAATTATTACGACTTAAAATCTCTTATGATAGCAAAGTTAAAAAAATATAAAAAATCGACTTTCTTTGATCCAACTTTGGATATGCACTTTTTTACTTTCCCTATTATGGTTAAACAAGAAATTATGGGTTGGCTTTGTCTCGTAAGCCCAACTGTTCCCCTGGCTGAAAATGATGTAATAATCGCGGAGAGGAGCGCAACCATACTTGCAATCGAAATGCTCAAACAGAATGAGCTAATCGACCTTGAACAATCTTTGAAAGGGGATTTCCTCGACAATCTTCTTACAGGAGACAATGAAGTATATCTTGAAAAATATTCAGCAAATTACAAGTTCAACATTTCTTCTCCCCACAGGATACTCATAATACGTTTTGTTTTTAATCACTCCAATAATGAAGACAAACAAAAGGAGAAACACATTTGGGATTGTTTAAAACATTATTACAGTCCATTCAATGCCGAACTGAGAACCCATTTTCCTGGTTCGATTGCTTTGATAAGGCATCATTCCATAGTATGCATTTTGGATTCTTCAAGCAGCAAGGACAATTGCGATGTTGAGAAAGTACTCGATATTGTCAGAACTAAATACCAACAAAATTACAGCCACGAATTCAAGGCTATCAAATTAAGAATCGGAATCAGTGATTCTTTCGGAAAAATAAGGGATTTCAGGAATGCCTACGAATCCGCAAAACAGACTGTAAGGATGATTGAAAACTCCACTGCCCCAATAGAATCTCTCTACTTTAAAGACATAGAAGTAAAGCGCTTTCTTCTTGCAAACGACAAGAAAGACCTCCTTTCGTATTTTCAAAAGGTCTTGTCTCCCCTTCTCAACTATCAACACAATTCAAGGGAGGATTTCCTAGAAACTCTAGATGTTTATTTGAAAAGCAATTGCAATTGGTCCGAATCCAAAAAGCGGCTGCATATACATGGAAACACACTGACATACCGATTAAACAGGATTTCCGACCTGCTTAATCTGGACCTTAAAAATTACCAGGACCGCCTGCGCCTTCAGATAGCTTTCGAAATTAAGGATCTGCTGAAATGATGGCGCCGGATTCCGCTTTATACATCAAAAGAGCATGCCCCTTTTGCG
>CAZXWC010000039.1:0-2590 GCA_964644525.1 uncultured Peptostreptococcaceae bacterium | reverse complement strand
TTCTTATTCCTTAGCTTCTCCCAGGTAGGCGTTCTTTACATCTTCATTTACAAGAAGCTCCTTGCCGGGGCCTTCGAGGACAATTCTTCCCGTTTCAAGAACATATCCATAGTCAGCTATTTCAAGGGCTGCTTTCGCATTTTGCTCAATAAGCAATATCGTTACCCCTTTTTTGTGTATTTCCTTGATTATATCAAATATGTCTTTTACTATAAGCGGGGCAAGGCCCAGAGACGGCTCGTCCATCATCATAAGCTTGGGATTTGACATCAGACCGCGCCCAACGGCAAGCATCTGCTGCTCCCCGCCGGACAGTGTTCCAGCAGGCTGCCATTCCCGCTCCTTAAGCCTAGGAAAAAGGTCGTAAACCCACAACATGTCCTTTTCAACCTCTTCCTTGTTGTTTCTTAGATAGGCTCCAAGAAACAAATTTTCCTTTGCTGTAAGATTGGGGAAGACCCGCCTGCCTTCGGGCACCAATACGATTCCCTCTTTCACTACATCTGTAGTTTTTTTTGCAAGCAGGCTCTCTCCATTGTAGACTATGTCCCCGCCAGAGCTTTTGACTATTCTCATTATGGACCTGAGTGTTGTGCTTTTACCCGCTCCATTAGCGCCAATGAGCGTTACTATTTTACCCTCGGGAACATGAATGTTAGCCCCTTTTAGAGCGTGGATGCCTCCGTAATGGACATTCAAATCTTTTATTATCAGCATTATTCGTCCACCCCCAAGTATGCCTCGATGACCTTTTGGTTGTTTTGAATCTCTCGGGGATTGCCTTGGGCAATGGTGACTCCGTAATCCAAAACATAAATTTTTTCACAAACCCCCATGATTACCTGCATATGGTGCTCAATCATGAGTATGGAAACCTTGAATTTATCCCTTACGTCATGTATGAATTCCATAAGTTCAAGGGACTCCTGTGGATTCATTCCGGCCGCCGGTTCATCCAGAAGGAGTATCTTTGGTTCCGTAGCCAAAGCCCTGGCTATTTCCAGTCTTCTCTGCTTGCCGTAAGGCAGCGATGTTGCCACTTCATCAGCCTCTTTTTCCAAGCCTACTTCTTTTAGTAGGCTCATTGACTTTTCATACATCGCTTTTTCTTTTTTTACATAGTCCGGGGTTCTCACTATGGAAGAAAACAGGTTTGATTTGAGACGCATGTGTCCTGCAACCATAACATTGTCCAGTACAGACAAGTCCTTGAAGAGTCTTATGTTTTGAAAGGTTCTCGCTATTCCTAGTTTTGTTATCTCATGGGGTTTCTTTCCGGTTATATCGGTGTCCATGCATTGGATGTTGCCTTCTGTAGGGGTGTAAACCCCGGTTATCATATTGAAACAGGTAGTTTTGCCGGCTCCGTTCGGTCCTATGAGGCCAACTATTTCGCCTTCTTTCATGTCCAGATTAAATTCAGAGACCGCCGTCAATCCGCCGAATCTCATGGTAATATTATCTGTCTTCAGAACAGTCACTTTTTCACTTCCTTTTCCTCTAGGCTTTTCTATTTTTCCAAGCATTTGTTATCGTTTCTTTCGGGTTTGTTACCCATTCCCAACGAAATTCATTGGTGCCCATAAGTCCCCTTTGATAAAAGAGAATGACAACCATAAGAAGCGCAGAGAATACAACCATTCTCATTCCGGGTATTCCTTCAATTTGGATGAATCCGAAATCCATTGAACCGTCTAAGAACCTGAGGGCCTCAAGCATCACAGTAACTACTACAGCGCTGATTACCGTTCCTGTTATGCTTCCTATTCCTCCAAGTACAACAATAAGCACTATGTTGAAGGTCATAAGGAATCTGAACATAAGCGGGTCTATTGTTCCCATAAGGTGGCCCAGAAGGGCTCCGCCTACTCCCGCCATGAATGATCCCAAAACAAAAGCCATCATCTTGTGCTTGAATAAACCCACACCCATGGCTTCAGCGGCAATCTCGTTTTCCCTTATTGCCTTGAAGGCTCGTCCATAACTGCTTTTTACCAACAAAACCATTACAACGACCATAACAACAGCAGTCCCCCAGCTCCAATATATGTTTGTAAAGTCTGGAAGTCCTTTGAGCCCCAGGGCGCCATTGGTAAGTGTTTGCGTGTTGGTGAAAATGATTCTTATTATTTCCCCAAATCCAAGTGTGGCTATAGCCAAATAGTCGTCATTGAGCCTGAGAACAGGAGCCCCAATCAAAGCTCCCGCAATTGCAGCCATAAGTCCGGCCATTATAAGCGCCGGAAAAAAGGGCCACTGCACATCGGCAAAAATAGGTAGTATTGGCTTTAGAAAAAAGTTCATCTGCTTAAGTTCGGGCGACATTGTCAAAATCGCCGAGGTGTAAGCGCCCACAGCCATGAATCCCGCATGTCCAAGTGAAAAAAGTCCGGTAAATCCGTTTATTAGGTTGAGTCCGAGCCCGAGTGTGACATATATACCGGCAAGGTTTATTATCCTCATTTCATAAGCATCAAAAATTTTGTCGGCTATAGTAAGAAAGCCTATAAACAAAAGCAGGGCTGTCAAAGTCAATATGTTTTTTTTCGTATTTTTTTTCATCGTCTACACCTTCTCCGTCGTTGTTTTT
>CAZXWC010000038.1:0-13899 GCA_964644525.1 uncultured Peptostreptococcaceae bacterium | reverse complement strand
AAGTTTCAATCCACACACCCGCGAGGGGTGCGACAGGGAGCAAAGACCTCAACAACCACGGGGGCATTGTTTCAATCCACACACCCGCGAGGGGTGCGACCCTGTCGTATTCAACAAGCGGGGATACTGCGCTGTTTCAATCCACACACCCGCGAGGGGTGCGACTTATTGCTTCGGCAAGGTCCGTGTTCGATTGTATGTTTCAATCCACACACCCGCGAGGGGTGCGACGCTGTTGTTGTTGATTGCTTCTTCCATGACTTTCGTTTCAATCCACACACCCGCGAGGGGTGCGACGGCTAAATATGGCATTTCCGAATTAAAAACATCATATCTAGTAAATAAACATCAATATTTTTGTTTTTTTGAACTTTCTTTGTATTAATGCATTTTAATGTTCGATTTTACTTTAATTATTTCGAAATCACTTATGGTTCGCGTTTAAATCAAAGGATTAGAGTTCCGCTTTCCATATTAAAACTTTCTACCGTTCCAATATGAACAACTTTGTTATTCCATTTGTTTCCAAGATTATAAAATCTGAGGCTATCCTTTTTAACATCAATAATATCAGTCAAATCCGATTTTACTTTCTTATACTTAGCATAATCAAGTAAACATTCAAAAACAGAATTCTGTACTCGTTGACCTATATTTTCACAATACTTTGCTACATCTCGCAATCTTTTTTCTCCTCCCTTACTAGTAACCGAAACATCATATGTAATTATTACGAACAAAAGGTCACCTCCAAATATATGCAGGATAATTGTCCATATCTCCCCTTATATATCTTGATAATAGTAACGCCTGTACATAAGGCAATAACCCTGTTTCAATTTTCTCTCCAAGAAAAGGATGCGTAATAATTTTATTTTTTCTGTCCTGCCATACTTTTAAAATTATTTGTCTCCCTGTATCATCTAATCTTATTTCTCCATTTGGCATTTTTAAAAAATTGTTTTTATTCAACTGCTTTCTGTTTATTAATGATATTACCAATCGATCCACAAGGACACTCCTAAATTCTTCCATTAAATCAAGTGCCAAGCTTGGTCTGCCAGGTCTGTCCTTATGCAAAAATCCAGCAGCCGGATCGAGCCCGATGGCTTCACAAGCCGAACGACAATCATGCGTTAACAAAGTATACAAGAATGACAGCAAACAGTTTACATTGTCAATAGGTGGTCGCTTATTTCTATTATTGATAAAAAAATTATTCTTATCTACAAATATCAAATGATCCAATACTCCAAAATAGGCTCTTGCAGCATCTCCTTCTATCCCTCTTAGCTTTTCTTCGTTGTCGCATTCATATGCTTTCAATGCCAGTTTTTTCAATTTGTATATCGCTTTATCAAGCCTCTCTTTCATCCTATCAGGATAATCTCTTTTTGCTCTTTTGAGTATCTGTCGCGAATTTAGTAATTTAGCCGAAACAAACCTTGTTGATAGATTTATCGAATCATTATTGTTAAAATATATCCTATACTGCTGTCTCCGAAGCAAAATATTCCCCGTTTGAGAGCCTTCCACTCTTGCCATAAATTTACCATAAGGGTTCATAAATGACATAGTAATACCAAGCCTTGAACATAGTGCCATGGCAGCTGGGCTTGCTCCTGGATATCCAAATTGAATCAAGCCTTCAAGGTTATGAGCGGGCAGTTTAACAATATTACCATCTGTTCTAATCTTTAAAGCTTCTCCTTCACACATGATATACGCATCCGGACTAGTTACATACAACACATTCTTTAATTTTCTCATTGTACCCCTTTCATTCAGTACGCAATATTCTACCCCAGTAATTATCTGCTTTGTTCTTTGTAATGTTAGGCTGACAAATATCTATCATAGAGCAGCTTTTACATGAAACTGTATATTGGGACTCAGGAGTAACTCCAGCATTAAATAATCTCATTGCCAATCGACAAGTTTCAAATGCTTTGCCTTTTAAATCTTTATTGATTTTCACTACTTCGCGTCGCCTCGGCTTTCCATAATAAATCGCTCCTTCGGGAATACTCACATTATGCATTTCTTCAAGACAGATGCATTGAACACACAATTGAAGTCTGTCGCAATCGTTTACTTTTGACTTTCCATGTTTATATTCGACAGGATACGGTATATATTTACCGTTTCTTTTTGACAATTTCACTCCATCATCTGACAAATGATATTCTACAACATCCGCTACCCCAAACACCTTCAGCTTGTAAGATGATAAGCGCAGACCCCTTGTAATTAAAACATCTCCTTTGATATCCCAAATATTTTCATTGTGTACCCTTTTATGCATCAATCTTCCACTTGCAGTCAAATAACTTTCATTCCACTGTTTCTCCATATAAATCAAAGCAAACTGTCTTGGACAAAATGCATAATGCTGTATTGCCGATATAGGCAAATAATCATCCGGATACATTACATTCCTTCAATTATTTCTACATTCAAGCCTTCAAGATTTTCAACAAAAATTTCAACTTCATCAAAATTTTTAATGTCTTTTACATTTGCTTTGATATTCAATGACCTATGCACCTTCGCCGATGAATACTGTCCTGCTTTTGAATTGTGTTCCCACCAATACACATTTCTCACTTCCATGCTTCCTTCAGGCCTAGCGGACGATGCATCACTATAGAATAGATTTACTAATGCCTCTTTAAGAGCTTTTGCATCTTCTTCATCGAATCCCGTTTTTTCAGCCAACTGCGGACTTATGCTTCCATAAAACACATACACACCGTAATCCACTCTATGCTTCATCCCCATGGTATCGGATGCTTTTCCTCCCTTTTTATCCTCGGAATTCACACTTTTTGTGATCTGCATACTTGATACATCAATTGGATTTACGCTTACTGCAGTATGAATGCTAACCGGGCCTCTGATTCCCAAAGATAAACTATCCCCTTTAAATGCAAACAATTGACCAAAACTTCTAACATCCAACCATTTTTGGCAAGACAATTCTCTAAGTTCTTCCACCGTTTTATAAGCACCCAATGATTCTTTTTTTCTTTCAGCCAAACTTCTATACTCATCGACTTTAATATCGTTTGACTGAACAAAAATGTCATGTCCATTATACATCCATACATTTCTAATCTTTCTCTTAATACAAACATCTGACACTTCTCCATATCCATCATAATCAATTCTTGGTCGATTGCCATTAAGCGGATCCCCATTAGGATTGGCATTCTTAACTGTAAATATTACTGCAAAATCCACCTTATTTTTAATACTCATTTTATTCTTCCTCCTTTTGTCCATTATTCCTTTTGGCTTCATCTATAAAATAATTGTGTTGACAATAATAGCCAAGCAAAAACTCTCCGCTTAGAGGACTATCATTCATAAAATCTTCCGCTTCGAAAAGATCCATTATACTCTCAATTTCCCGATAGTATTTGGATGCTCTGCCGCCAAGCTTTTGTTTGTAGGGAACCAATGCCATTTCAATGCTTCTGTATGTGCTGAAAGGCCTGTCTGCAAATCTTTGCATAAGCCTTTGCGCATTTGTGGACCTATCACCATTTTCTGATGAAATAGCCCATTTTTCCAAATCATCCGCAATTGAAAGAAGTCTACCGTACAAATAATCCCTTGATTTTCTGTTCCTTTGCAATGCCACAGTATATCCCTCACTTTCATTTTGTTTGTTGTAAATTGCACATGCAATTGTCAACAATTTATTGAATTCAAAATAATTCAAGGCACTTCTTTTCTTGATACGATTAAACATCGAATAAAAAATATCATTTGGAAGTCGCCTCCCATCAATGATGCATGGAATCAATCTTTCTATGGCTGCAGCTTTCTGCTTGTCGCTCGCCTTACTTCCGTACATAGCGTCAGCTATATCTTTTAAAGAAGGGGCCCCATAAAATGACAACACTTTTTTGTCTTGTTTTCTATAGGTATGCCTCCAAACACATGTTTTATGCCATTCGACTATTTTCCCCAAAAATTCGCTGCTTTTTAAATGCCTGTAAAAAACCACCGCTAATCTGCCTGGAGTAGCGGAATCCAATATTACTGTATAAATATCTGAACTGTCCCCTAATTGTTGTTTGTAACCCAAAATATATGAATTAAAACGGTTTGCAAAATTCTCTCTGGTATCATAGCAACTTTCACCATATATACCATTAAATTCCGCGTCCCAGTCTTCCGATTTTTCCATCATTGTAAAAGTATCTTCAGTCAATCTTGGAATATCGAGACCATCCACCGACCAAGACAGAATTACCTTATCTCCAAAATTTCTTCCTTGCTTTGAAATTAGCCAAATCAAAGCATTGTGCATCTTTTGCGAAACTTCCACGCCAATGCCACACGCTTGTGCAGCGTCTTTGAAAATATTCCCCCTGTATGTAAAATTCTTATCATCATTTGATGAAATTATTTTAGCTCCATCACCCGTATGTCTTATCTTCTTAGCGTGGGATTTTGCCATAACCATCGGCTTTCCTTCTATATAACAAATATTCTTATCACTTCCCGCTTGAAGACTCTGTTGAAAACCAATCCATTTTTCCCAAAGCTCTTTACTTTGCCATGTTTTAGAAATCGGCTTCTCGTCCGAAAAAACAATGAACCGAACCATATGATTGATTTCTTTCTTGATTTTTGCATATATTTTTTTATCATGTTTTTTTTCCCCATTTAATCCTTTTCTAAATTCTTCAACATTTTCCATTGATACAACCCCAGCCTTTGCCATGTCTGAAATAACATCATTATTCGAAACATATTGATATACAGCTCTAACCATAGAATTCGTATACCGGGAATTTATCCATTCTTTCAACTGATTAATATATAATTTATGGTTTTCAGCTACCGTTGGAATGTATCTACTGTAGTCACGAGCAACGTATTGGGTATTATCGTTTAGACCATGCGGAT
Organism: uncultured Peptostreptococcaceae bacterium; assembly: GCA_964644525.1. Taxonomy (GTDB): domain Bacteria; phylum Bacillota; class Clostridia; order Peptostreptococcales; family BM714; genus BM714. Next base: position 8,976 of record CAZXWC010000038.1, on the reverse strand, counting down.
GTGGTGCCCGTGTTCTGGCATTTGAGCTATCTACGGTACAAGGCAATATTGTATTCTCCTTTGAAGTCAAATCTTGTATATCAATCAATTCACCTGCTTGATTGATTGAAATTTCGACGTCAAATACGGCCGTAGTATGGTACAAGGGAAGCAATGGCCGTTTTTTCTCATATATCTGCCCTATCTCGTCTCCGCTGTTTTCATATGTTTTGTACAGCGCACTATGCCAACTCATAGTTTCACCTCCTCATCATTACCAAAAATTCCACGTTCAGAAAGTCCCGATGTTATTACTGGATTATAATTCATATCCCTCACATCCCGTATAATGTTGCATTCCTCCGGTCTCGAAAAATTTATCACGCCATTTTTCATTAGAGGACTCCAAAGCCGTACTTTTAACTTGTCTTTTCCTGTTTCGCTTGGATAATCAAAACCATGAACCATAATTCCAAATGACATTGATCCAGCTGAATCGTATTCCCCTTTGCCTTCACCAAATTCACACGTCTCCACATATCCCTGACATTCCCTTGTTCCAAGGAAAATGTCTCTCCGGCCCCCTCTCTCAAGCATCCGCTTCGCAATAAAAAAATGTTTGTTTTCATTCCTGTCGGCAACTAAATCTTCCCGCAATTCATTCCATTCGAAATGTGCCTTTACTTGGTATTCCACATCCGACAAATATGAATAAATGGAAAGCGCATTTCCACCCTCCGAATACTTCATCGGCTTAACACCCTGAGACTGTGTTCTAATTCTTTTCATTATCCTGACGCTATCGATATACCATTTGATTGTCGGCTTCCAGTAAATACTTTCGGTTATTCCCTTCAATGCCTGGTATGTGGGTATTTGATACGAACATTTCTCTCCTCCTATTTTTGTAACCGGATCCGTGAAAAGAGCATATCTTCCATATACTCTGTAACAAATAACATTATCCATAACTACCTCCTTATATTTGTAATTTGTTAGTAATCGAAGCTATATATTTAAATAATTATTTTTACCTTTACATAAGCCTACGGTATCGTCATATAAGCTTTTACACAAATAGTAAACATCCAAATTTTCATTGACTTTGTATACCCCATTATCCAATAATTCTTCAAACGAATGCGGAAAAATATTTATACTGTAGCTCTGTGCCTGTCTGAGCAAAGCCGATATTTCCCGAGGATTTTCTTCACTTATCAATCTATTTATCAGTTTTTCCCCTTTTCCGTGCTGTACTATTACTCCTTTAGCTGCACTATCAATCACATTAAATATTTTGCCTGCCGTCATGAATGCTTGAGTCATTTTCGGGCTAAATGTTCTTCCATTTTCGTTAATGTACTGCATCACATTCTTCTTGTTTATTGATAAGAGTTCGAACAAAGTACTGTTCGAATTGCCGGAAATATACTCAAAATGCTTAGTATTTGATCCGCATAAATCACAATATAGAAATTCAAAATATTTGCTGATTGCTTTATTGCCAAGCAGATTATTTTCAAGTTTTTCCGGTTCCGTTTTATACATATCCAATACGCGAGTCGCAGAATGCTGGCCTCTTTTTATATCCTGCAATCTCGAAAGATTCTCAAATTTTAAGTTAACTATATGAACTTTCCCAAAATCCTTCATTTCCCCGTTTCTATTGCACCGTCCCGCTGCCTGTGCTATGGAATCCAGTCCAGCCAAACTCCGTATTACACAACCAAAGTCAATATCTACTCCTGCCTCAATCAACTGTGTGCTTATGCATATAATTTTTTTTGTATTTCCTCTAAGCTTTCTTTTCATTTTTTTTATAACGCTCTTCCTATGTTCTGGATACATATTGGTGCTTAAGTAAACGGATTCACATTCATCATTGTACCTAATCAATTCATACAAGGCATTTGCACATGACTTTGTATTGACAATAATCAACACGCTCTTTACCTCTTCATCCAACGCCAATTGAATAATCTCTTCATTTGTCCATTTTTCCAATTTCCTCTTGTCTATAAGCTCTACACGTTTCAACCTTTCTGATAATTTCTCTTTTGCGGAGATTATATTATTTTGCGCAACTATTTCAAGAGATCTGTTTATACCATCCCTATCTGTAGGAACATCATTCAAAAGAGGTTGTGTCGCAGTGCAAAGAACTACTGTTGATTTACCGATTTTCGTGATGAACCTAATGAATTCGTTGAACATATATATGCACTTGCCTGGTATGCATTGCACTTCATCAAATATAATTACACTATTAGCAAGATTATGCATTCTTCTGTTCGATCGGATATTACCTGAAAAAACACTTTCCAAGAACTGCACCATTGTTGTGAAAACTATGGGCGCATCCCAGCTCTGCATCAGCAATTTTGTTTTTTCGGTCTCTTCAACCGAAAGGTTTGAATGGCACTCAAGCACTATACCGCCCTCATTGTCTTTTTCCAAAATTTTACGAACAACGGATGCATTTTGCTCGATTATCGAAGTATAAGGTAAAACATATATTATTCTGTCCATATCATTCCTTTGTACATGATTTAATGCAAATCTCAAAGTCGACAAGGTTTTTCCTCCCCCTGTCGGAACGTTTAACACCAGTGTTTTCCCCTTATCCACATTTGCCGCTTCAAAGCATTTTCGTGAAATTTCGCTTCGCATTTCATTGATTGGCGTATCTTTTTTGAAACCTTTTATATGCTTTTCAAATTGAATACTCAAATGTAACCAGTTTGTTTTATTCGGCAAAGAGTCTTCAAAAGACTCGTCATTCATGAAAGCCGCTGTAGCATTTCTGTCCGCATCACAAAGAGATGAAAAAATAAATTTTGTTAGTAAAGCCAGCATGAATTGCAGGCCTCTTTTATCATTGCTTGAAACGGTATTTGAGTGAATATCATCATATATAGCTTTGAATTCGTCCAGTAGATTTGTGCTATTTACGAGTTCATCAATTTTATCAGATATTTCGCTTTCCAAAACATTCATCACTTTTTCATAACATATATCCTTCTTAATACGTTTTTCATAATATGATGAAAATGCTCCGTCATCATTAATATAATTAATCAGACCTGTATGATGAGACATACAAACCTCTGCCAATATTTTTTTCAAACACGTTGGAATGTCGATTTTATTGATGAATTGACCACTCATTGTCGAATGGTCATTTCCATATCGATTCTTGTATTTATATAATTCTTCAGGCAAAATACCATTTTCTTGTAAAATATATGCTGTAAAACCCAAGTCTGCTTTCCCTATGTCATGAACAAAACCTGCGAATTCTCCCAATGCACCAATATCGAGTTTTTTACAATATTTTTCAGCTAAAATCGAGGTTTTTTCAAGATGTTCAAACAATGATTCAATTTTTTTATTTCCATTATGTACGTGCCCGATATTCATTTCTATATTTTTCACCTCTACTTATATTTGTGTCCAACTTTACATTTATGCTAATCATATCATAAATACCATATTTTGTATTCCTTGGCAATTGTTAATATTTGTTATATTTTATCACTTATTGCGGACATATATTGTCACAATAAAAAATCATGTCTATCTTTTTCTACTCTAAAAAATTTAAAATTACACCAATGCAATTTCATGTTTATGTGCTTATTTTCTAACTATTATAAAAAAATTGGAGCCTTTTTTCATTTTAAGCTATATATCCTTTCTGCTAGCCTGGGTTACTGTTGGCTTTGTAAAAATACCGGCTGAAGCCAAACTTTTAGGCGGACGTTTCACTCTAATAAGGAACGTTTTGAGTCTTGCGCTTTCAATGCTTGTATCAATTACAACCATTTGAATTACAGGAGAAATCAACTGATGGAAAAAACAAAGGGTAAAAAAAGAACAAGAGGAGAATATGAATTTTTCTATCTTTACTACTTGCCCTATATACCGCTCTATATTTTGTCTATTCCAAAAGAAGCTGAATGCTCTGGACTATGCGGCAAAACTTTTTGCAGACATTGATCAAATACTCTTAGCCGTTTTATTTTTTAAACAAGGGAGTGAGCAATGGCTCAGTAGCTGTTTTTCTTTATACGCGCGGCATAAAGCTTTCTCTTTTGCCAATGCTGGCAGTATGTTTCGGTTTTAAATACATGTTGGCACTTACAATCGCAATGTTTTTTCTCATTCATGCAAGGCATTCTGGTCGATGTTTTTATGGGTAAATCCTCAAAACTCTCAGAATAAGCCTTATCACCTTAAAAAATCAAACAAAAAAATCTTGCCCGAAGGCAAGTTTTTTTATCTCCATACAACACCATAATTTTTAGGGCTTTTGGGTTTTTCCTTGAATGAAAACCCATCCACATCGTCAATGTGGCAAAACCACATGCCTATTTTCTCCTTGACATTGTTGTACATTATTTCGGCATTGCTGAGGTATACATATTCGCAAATGCGATTTTCTTCTTTCCCCTTTCTCTCCAAATTCTTGAAAATGGATTTTAGTGAGCTTTTGTTGATTTCGTTTATACTTGTGTTTTCTCTGATCAAAGAAAGATATTCATCCGCGCTTATAAGGTTCCCCTTGATTATCAATCCTTTGTTGTTTATTGTGATAAACAAATCCGTCAGTCTGCCTTCTTTTCCGTTTATGGCTTTATTAATTTGGTAAATAAAATCACGACCCATGTAAAAACCCCCAATACAATTATATATAGGATTTCTACAGCAATTACCATATTCCTTCTTGTTTTAGAATATTGTTCCAATTTAATATCTATATATTGTTTTCAAAGTCTTTAAAAACTTCACTTGAAAAACTTGCCGCAGTTATTAAATCACAATGTTTCTTCCCTTTGCAGCAATTCCGTGAACAGGTCGACTATGTCCGGATCAAACTGACTTCCGGAACAAAGTTTCAATTCTTTAATAGCTTTTTCTTTTCCAATAGCTTCTCTGTAAGGTCTGTCGCTTGTCATTGCGTCATAAGCATCCACTACTGACAGAATTCTGCACTCTTTGGGTATTTCCTGACCCTTTAATCCGAAGGGATAACCTGATCCGTCAAACCATTCGTGATGCTTGTGTATTAAATCCGCCACGTGCTCCAGGTCAGGCATGGATTTGGCTATCCTGTAGCCTATTTCGGAATGCTTTTTCATCTCTTCAAATTCCGACGCCGTGAGCGCTCCTGGCTTTAGCAGTATTTTGTCCCTTATGCCTATCTTTCCTATATCGTGGAATTTTGCCAAAAAAGCCAGGCTGTTGATTGTGCTTTCTCTGAATCCAAGACTTTTGCCTATTTCAACGCAATAATTCTCAAGCCTTTTGGCATGGGCTTCAGTCTCAAAGCTCCTCGCCTCAAGCATATTTGTCAGCAGAGAGATATCTCCTTTGTTTCTTGTGTATCTGTGGTTGGTTTTTTCCCTGTACATCTCGTCATCAGCAAATTTGTAAAGCTGCCTCATGCTTTCACCGTCGACATGCCTGAGAGCATAGCCTATTGACAGGCTGGTCGGGACAAAGGCATATTTGACATTTTTATCCTTCAAGTCGTCTTTTATCTTCTGTTTCAATTCTTCCAATTGGCTAAGTGTCGCATCCGGCAAAATAATCGAGAATTCATCTCCTCCAATTCTGGACAATACAGCCCCTTCCGGCAAATTGGTCTTCAATATTTCTGAAACCAGCTTTAGATATTCGTCGCCCGACACATGTCCTAAAATATCGTTGTACAATTTCAAGGCATCCACATCGCAAACCAAAACAGCAAAATCCCCTTTTCCCTTTTCCATCTTGTCAAGTTCTCTTTCAAAATAATTGCGGTTGTGGATTCCTGTCAAGGAGTCCTTTATGCCCAATTCATACAGCTTTTTTTTAGAAAGATTCAATTCGGTAATATCCCTTGTCACAACCAAAATCAATTCTTCATTTATCCACGAAAGCCGGATTTCATACTGCAAATCATGACCCATCTCTTCCAGGTTGCATTCGAAATTCATTGACGTTCTCAAATCGGTTTCATTTATTTCGCCTTCAAAATTGATTGAACGACCCTTTTCTATGAATTCCTCAAGCTTGCTCCTGTATAATTTTGCCAATCCAGGCGGAAAAACTTCCTGCAATGATTTTTCGCCGAATTCCATTCCGGTAAATACCTTTGCCTTTTCAATCTCTATCATGTTTTCAACAAAAATGCCTTCGCTGTTTATAACAAACATCATGTCTGGAATAGCGTCTATTACGGCCTCCAGTCTTTCGGCCAATTCTTTCTTGTCGGCAAGCACTGCTTCAAGTTTTTTTGTCTTTTGGCGAACCTGCTTTCTTGAATATAGACTTGCGCCAAAGCTCAAAAACAGAAGCAAAAGCAATCCCATCGAAAAAATAAATATGAGGGCCTTTGTTTTTTCGCTTATACCGGTGCTTTTGCCTTCCCATTTTTCATATATTTCATCCAGCTCGGAGTCTTCCACTAAATTGAATCCGAAATTTATGAAGGTCAAAAGCTTTGTGTCGCCTTTCTTTATCGCCCTGTAGAATTGGTTGGAGTAAATGGGTTCCGTGTGCCTGAATTCTTCCTGAATGTCATTTTTGTACAAGAAGTAGCGGGCAGGAATATCATCCATTAGAAACATTGCCACTTGTCCTCTGCCTGCCGCCTCTACAATGTCTTCGTAGCTTTCGTACTGTAGAATATTGTCCAGGCCTTTTTCTTTCATTACTTCTACAGAATAACCGCCTCTTTTGGTTGCAACAGTAAAGGCCTTGGCCGATTCAATATCATTTATTCCCGATATATTCTTGTGAAAATACAGGGACGTCTCTATGTTTGCATAGGGCATGGTGAAGTCATATAATTTTGTCCTTGTATCGCTTTTGAACATAGTATCTATTACATCGTATTCTCCTCTTTGCATTGTTTCCTGGGCAAGGCCCCAGTCCATTCCGTCAATTTCAACTTCTCTTCCTGTCTTTTCTTCAAACAACCTCCACATGTCGACGCTTATGCCAACCAATTCCCCCTGGTCATTCCTAAAAGCAAATGGAGGATAATTGTCGTCCATTACAATTTTTAAAGCCTCCCCGGCTGCATGCGCCGGCAAAATCGTTGCCGAAAATATTAAAACTGCCATAATAATCACTGATGATATTTTTTTCATTTCAAGCCCTTTCTTGTCAATTTCCGGCAAAAAACCACTTTGGCCTGTCACAACAATCATTTCACCCTTATGAATGCTTTGCGGCTATTAATAAAAAACATCCCCTTGCCAGATAGAATCATGCGCATCTTCCTCACATGCATGATATAATAATACACTATTCATACTTGCCTGTCATTCCCTGGCAAGCCTTTTATAGCCTTCTATTTGTTTTGCCGAAACGTTCCATGGTGCATATTAATTATTTTTTAATCATTCAAATGTTTATATGCTTTGATTTTCAAATCGTTTTCATCTCCTTTACCGATTTTTTGGATATTTTATCATTATTAAGGTATACTTGAGTTAATATTATCTAATTGACCGGAGGTGTCGAGATTGGCTGAATTCTTAAAAAACATGCAAAAAATTGATACAGGCGACCACACAGTCCTTCTATACAAGGACGAGAATATAGAAAATTTAGTGGCCGCTTTCATTAAGGCAAGTCTTGACCGAAAGGAAAGATGCATGTATGTAAAAGGCGACACCGACACCGAAAAAATGCTGGTTAGTCTTTCCGGTCTTCTTGATACAGAAAAAGCCATTGAAGAAGGCTCCCTTTCCATAATGGAAAGGTCAGAGGCCTATTCCAAAGACGGACTATTCGTGCCGGATAAAATGGTCGACCTTCTGAAAAGCGAAGTCCAAAATGCCCTTAAGGACGGTTACTCGGGACTTTCTGTCACCGGAGAACTCAGTTGGGTGCTGGACTACCAAGACGGAAGGGAAAGAATAATTGAATACGAATGGAAACTAAACGATAGGGTTTTCGACGATTACCCTGTTACCGCCTTATGCCGATACAATATAAACAGATTCAACCCAAGCATGATAAAGAGCATAATAGAGCTCCATCCATTCATAATATATGACGGGAAAATAAACGAAAACCCCTACTATGTCGAACCTGAAGGCTACCGCGACAACAAAATCGAGGAATATGAAGTCAAGTCCTGGCTTAAAAACATCAACAACCTGACAAAAACCAGGAGCAAGTTTATTAACAAAATGGAGAAGAAAGAAAACGAATATCAAGACTTGTTTAACCGTATAAAGGACGCAATATCCATTTCCGAATTAGACAAAAACAAAAAGCAATTGATTTTAAAAAACGCAAACAAAGCATCCGAGGCCCTCAGCGGCTACACATTGGATGAACTCATAGGCGCAAACATCTCTACTTTTGACGGCAAGAAAGGACTATACGAATGGGCCAGCAAGGTACCCGACGGTTTCGAAAGCACTTTTGAATCGGAAATAATTCGAAAGGACGGCGAAAGCAGATCTGTTGAAGTAAGTGCCAAGCTTTACGAGGAAAACAAAAAAAAATATGTCCTCTCCGTTGCAAAGGACATTTCTATGAAAAAACGCTATGTGGAGGACATACTTGTTACGGTAATGAATTTCCTTGAAATACACGACAACTATACAAAGGGGCACAGCGAAAAAGTTGCAGTTCTTGTAAAGAAAACCGCAGAGGCCATGGAGCTTCCCTCTGAAAAAATCAATGAAACTTATCTTACAGGTTTGGTGCATGATATAGGCAAGATGTTGATTTCTGAAGAGATTCTAAACAAACCAGATGAACTGAGCAATGAAGAGTATGGCAAAATTAAAAAACATCCTGAATGGGCATACGAAGCGATTATAAAAAATGAGGCATTAAGTGAAATTGCCAAAAATGCAAAGCACCATCATGAGAGATGGGACGGAAAAGGCTACCCGGACGGCCTGTCAGGCAATGATATACCTCTCATTTCACAAATACTTATTGTTGCGGATTCATACGATGCAATGACTTCACAAAGAGCATACA
>CAZXWC010000037.1:0-14025 GCA_964644525.1 uncultured Peptostreptococcaceae bacterium | reverse complement strand
AAAAAGGTTCGGAGTTTGTATCTCCGGGTCTTTTTTTTATGTGAAAATTATTTTTTATGTTAAATGAAATGAAATATCAAACAAAACATGGTACAATATATGGTGTAGAAACCAAATATAAATTAGTACATATTGTGCAAATTATCAATTTGAGTAAAAGAGCTTAAAAATATTCAATACAGTTGTTTTGTATGATAAATGAAAATGAAGGGGTGCTTGACGATGATGAAAGTTGTTAAAAGAGATGGGAATTATGTTGAGTTTAATTCGCAGAAAATTGTAAATGCCATAATAAAGGCTATGAGAGAGACAAAAGAAGGACTTGACGAAGAACTCAGCCATGAGGTAGCAAAAGGAATTGAAGAGGCAATTGAGGGCAGAGATGCCTGCGTCAAGGTTGAAGAAATACAGGATATGGTTGAAGATTTGCTTATGGGAAGCAGAAGGAAAGATGTAGCTAAGAAGTATATACTCTACAGATACGAAAGGGACAAGTCGAGGGATGCAAGAAAACGAACAGACGAGCGTATACTTACGGATGCATTCATAAGTAATTACAAGCATAGGTCATCACCCATGAATCAATTGGGAAGTTTTGTATATTATAGGACATATTCTAGATGGCTTCCGGAAGAAAAGAGAAGGGAATACTGGTGGGAGACGGCGAGAAGGGCAGTTGAATACAATTGCAGCCTTGTGCCGACAACCAAAAGAGAGGCAGAGGAGTTGTTCGACAACATTTATAATCTGAAGCAATTCTTGAGCGGACGAACATTTTGGGTTGGAAACACTCCTGTAGCCAGGAATTATCCCATAGCAAACTTCAACTGCGCATTTACTGTAATTGATCAATTTGAATCTTTCAGGGATCTTTTTTATCTTCTTATGGTAGGTTCGGGAGTAGGAGTAAGGATACTCGGGAAAGATGTGGAAAAGATTCCTAAAGTAAGAACTGATTATGAACTTATACATGAACACTATACAAGCACTGAAAGCGACAAGCGTGAAGATAGCACAAGCATTCTGTTTAAGAACAATGAAACAGTCAAGATAACGGTTGGCGACAGCAAGGAAGGCTGGGTGCAGGCTCTTGACTATTTCTTTAGGATGATTTACAGCAATGAATACAGGCTAGTAAAGACGATTGTAGTGAACTACGACCACGTTCGTCCACATGGAGAGAGGCTGAAAACTTTCGGGGGGACTGCAAGCGGGCATGAAAGCCTTAAAAACATGTTTGTGAAAATCAACAAGGTTATCAAAAAAGCCGGTCTCATACAGGAAGCAGAAAGAGTAAAACTCAAGCCCATAGACTGCATGGACATGGCAAATATAATAGGCGAAAATGTTGTTGTGGGAGGAGTCAGGAGAACGGCTGAAATAGTTCTTTTGGATTCAGATGACACAGAATGCATAGAAGCGAAATCAAATCTTTATAAGCAAATAGACGGCCAGTGGATAGTAGACAAGGAAATAATACACAGGCAGATGAGCAATAATTCCATATACTACAAAGAAAAGCCAACTAGACAAGGTCTTCATTGGCTGATAGAAAGTATGAGATATTCCGGTGAACCTGGATTTGTAAATGCAGTAGCAGGGGCCAAGAGGCGGGAGAATATGAACGGAGTTAACCCGTGTGGAGAAATACTGCTTGACTCCAAAGGTCTTTGCAATCTTACAACCATAAATGTGTTTGCATTTGTAAAAGAAGACAATACTCTTGATCTAGATGGACTCATGCAAGCACAGAGACTTTCTGTCCGTGCGGCCTATCGAATGACTTGCGTTGAGCTCGAGATACCGTCATGGGATGCAATCCAGCAAAGAGACAAGTTGCTTGGATGTTCCATGACAGGATGGCAGGACATGGTTAATGCCCTTTCAATGTCCAGGGATGAGCAGAAGGAACTGCTTGGAAAACTGAGGGAAATTGCGCATGAAGAGGCAAAAATTTATTCAGGTGAAATAGGGACCAATGAGCCCATACTCATAACGACTGTAAAGCCGGAGGGTACACTCAGTCAATTGCCTACGGTATCGAGCGGAGTTCACTATTCGCATTCTCCATACTACATAAGAAGAGTGAGGATAAACGCCACGGATCCACTTGTCAAAGTATGCGAGGAACTGGAATACCCGGTTTTGCCGGAAGTTGGCCAAGATATGGCCACATGCTCAACAAAGGTAATAGAGTTTCCGGTAAAGGCACCGGAAGGCAGGACAAAGTACGATGTCAGCGCAATTGAGCAACTTGAAAACTACAAGATGTTTATGGAAAGTTATGTTGACCATAATTGCTCTATAACAATCCATGTAAGGGAACATGAATGGACCGGTGTTGAAGAATGGGTTTGGGAAAACTGGGATGACATAGTCGCCGTATCTTTCCTTTCGCTTGACGACAATTTTTATGAACTTTTACCCTATGAGGCAATTGAAGAGAATGAATACAATGAGAGAATCCAAGTTCTTAAGCCCTTCATACCTTCTCTCATAAGCAAGTATGAAAAAGAAAAGGTGGAGTTTGACATAGGAAATGAAGGGTGCGAGTCCGGAGTTTGCCCTATCCGTTGATAAGGATTTAAAACCAGGCATTCCTTAAAGAATGTCTGGTTTTTCTTGTTTGTAAAGATGGAAAAATGTAGAATTGAAACAAGAAGACGGTATTTGCAAAATACTTTTGAAATAAGGAAATATTATAAAAGAAATGGAGATGATAGAGTGAATACTGAAGAAATCATGAAGCTTGCATTGGATTTGGCGGGTTTGGAAAGCAAACCAGAAGATTCGGGCATAGCTGTTCCTGGAGAAAATATTCATAAGGTTTTAATGGGTGTGGATATGGAAACGCCGGAACTGCTCCTTGCAAGGGAAATAGGTGCCGATTGCGTAATAAGCCATCATCCCAAGACAGGTAGGCAGATATTGGAATTCCATAAGGTGATGGAGCGTCAGATTGATACCATGGTTTCATTTGGAGTGCCTGTAAACAAGGCGCAAAAGGCCTTGGAAAAACGGAAAAAAGCGGTAGACTTGAACAATCATGTTAGAAATTACAGCAGGTTTGATACGGCGGCAAGACTTTTGAAAATGCCTTATATGAATATCCACATGCCTGCTGACATAATCGGGGAGAATGTGGTCCAGAGTTGCATTGACGAAGCTTTTGCAGAAAAGCCAAAAAAGACATTGGATGATGTAGTCGAGGTTATCGCCTGTATTGATGAATATGAGAAATCGCTTTCTAAACCCCTTATTCGTGTCGGAAGAGGAAGCGACTACGCCGGAAGGATTGCAGTTCTCATGGCAGGAGGAACAAACGGAGGGGCGGATGTTTTCAAGGCCTATTTCGAGGCTGGAGTCGGAACGATTGTTTGCATGCATGTCCCTGACGATGTGCGGGAAGCGGTGGCAGCTCAAAATATAGGCAACATAATAGTTGCAGGCCATATGGCAAGCGACTCAATAGGGCTGAACAGGATTGCCGATGCAATTGAGACAAGAGGGGTAGAGATTGTAAGGGGCTTTGGAATCGAGTGATTGATGCGCTTTGAAAACAATAAAAAGGCGAGACCTTACTTTATTATTGTTAAATTCCATTATTTGTGCAGCAAATCATTTTGGTGCAAGCATATTGTGTATAATCGCATAAATCATTTTGTACTCGTTGGAGGGATTTGAAAAGAATATATATTTGGCGGCTTCTGATCTGCGGCCGGATTCTAAGGTCTATGGAGTTTTATAAAAATGCAAGTCCAATAAATTGACACAACGGAATTGCAATTATATTCAGAATATAGAAGGAATTAAGAATTTATGATAGAATATATTTAATCAGCGCAAATCATATAAACGAGGAGGAATAGCATGAATAAATACAAGGTAGACCAAATAAGAAATGTAGCCTTGATGGGACACGGTGGCAGCGGAAAGACTATGCTGACCGAAAGACTTCTTTACATGAACAATCAGGTGAAACGCATGGGTAGAATTGAAGATGGCAGTACTGTTTCGGATTTTGACAAAGAAGAAATTTCCAGAGGTTTCACCCTAGGAACTTCTGTTATTCCTCTTGAATGGAACAATTCAAAATATAATTTATTCGATACACCCGGATATTTCGATTTTTCAGGAGAGGTTTTCAGCGCTCTCAGGGTTTCAGGCGGGGCAATCATAATGGTTGATGCCACATCAGGTGTTGAAGTTGGAACAGAAAAAGCATGGAAATTTGCAGAAGAACGTGAAATGCCAAGAATCGTATTCATAAACAAGATGGACAAGGAAAACGTTGATTATGAAAAGGTTCTTGGAGAGCTTAAGGAAAGACTTGGTAAGAAGGTTGCACCATTTGCGATTCCGGTAGGTAAAGAGGAGTCGTTTAATGGATTTGTCAATGTGGTAGATATGGTCGGAAGAGAATTAAAGGGCGACGAATGTGTCGATGTTGAAATACCGGCCGGTTTTGAAGATCAAATTTCAAATGTAAGAGAGATGCTCATAGAGTCGGTTGCTGAGAGCGATGAGGAGCTATTGGAAAAATATTTTGAAGGTGAGGAATTTACGACAGAAGAAATTCATTCGGGTCTAAGAAAAGGTGTCTTGTCTGGAGCTGTTGTACCGGTACTTCTGGGTTCTGTGGAAAAAGGTGTTGGAATGCATACGCTTATGAACATGATATTTGACTATATGCCGACTCCCAAGGACATGCATGATGGAGTTTACAAGGGTGTGAATCCGGAAGACGAAAGTGAGACCGAAAGAACGGTAGATGAAAACAGTCCTTTTTCTGCCCTTGTTTTTAAAACCATAGTCGACCCGTTTGTAGGAAAGATATCCTTGTTCAAGGTTTATTCCGGTAAAGCAAGAAAAGACATGGAATTTCTTAATGCCAACAAGGATGAAAAGGAAAAATTCGGATCAATATTCGTTTTGAGAGGCAAAAGCCAATTGGAAATCGATGAAATTACGGCAGGCGACATTGGAGCAACGGCAAAGTTACAGTATGCGGAGACAGGAGATACGCTTTGCGACAAGGCAGCCCCAATAAGATACGAGGGAATAGAGTTCAAGAAAGCCAATCTTTTCATGGCCATAGAACCAAAGACAAAGGGCGACGAGGAAAAAATAGGAACATCTTTGCATAAACTTACATCGGAGGATCCCACATTTACACTTGAAAGAAATAAAGAGACAAAACAGTTTCTGATAGGTGGACTTGGAAACATGCATATAGGAGTAATAACAAACAAGCTTAAGAACAACTATGGCGTAGAGGTTGAGCTTGCAGACCCCAAAATTGCCTACAGGGAAACAATCAAGGGGAAGTCGGATGTTCAAGGGAAACACAAAAAACAAAGCGGTGGAGCGGGACAGTATGGAGACGTTCATATAAGATTTGAGCCATCCAAGGAATCTTTTGAATTTGACGAAGAGATATTTGGCGGTTCGGTACCAAAGAATTATATACCCGCTGTTGAAAAGGGCTTGATTGACTCAATAAACCATGGCCCACTTGCCGGATATCCGGTAGTTAATGTTAAAGCGACTCTTTATGACGGATCCTACCATCCGGTTGATTCAAGCGAGATGGCATTCAAAATTGCGGCTTCAATGGCATTTAAAAAAGGCATTGTGGAAGCAAAACCGATTCTGCTTGAACCGGTAATGAAGGTTGACATAACAATACCGGAAGAATATTTGGGTGACATAATGGGCGACATGAACAAGAGACGCGGAAGGATATTGGGAATGGAGGCGGCAGGAAAGGGAGAGCAACGCGTAAAAGCCGAGGCCCCGATGTCTGAAATGTTCAAGTATGCAATTGATCTCAAGTCAATGACACAGGCAAAAGGCGAATTCACTATGGAATTCGAAAGATATGACGAAGTGCCAAACAACCTTGCTGACAAGATTGTTAAAGAGCATAATAAAGAAGAATAGAATATCGACAAATAACAGTTAAACAGACAGGGCGGAATCATTTTGATTTCGTTCTGTTTTTATGAAAAATTTTATGATATAATCAAAGTCAAAGAAAGTCAAAGAAGGAGGGGCGTTTTTATGGCCAGATTGAGTGATTTGATAGAAGTTTTCATAAAAGACATGCTTAAGGACTCGGGTAGCAGGGATATTGAAATACAAAGGAATGAATTGGCGAGTTATTTTGATTGCGCGCCATCTCAAATAAACTATGTTCTGACTACTAGATTTCCCTTGGAAAGAGGGTATATCATTGAAAGCAGGCGGGGCGGAGGAGGAAGCATAAGGATAATAAGAATCAAGCATAATGAAGAGGATTTCATATCCAACATACTTCTCGCAGTTGGAAATTCAATAAGCAAAATGAAGGCAAATGCCTTGATAGACGGTCTTTTTGAACGAAAGTTCATAAATTCTCGTGAAGCCGGAATAATGAAGGCTGCGATGAAGGACAGGACACTCACATTTGCGGGTGAGAACAGAAATAGAGTTAGGGCTGAAATAATAAAAAGTATGTTGGCTACTCTTATAAAAAGGGAGGCGTGAAGCATGGAATGCGAAATATGCAAAGCCAAGGCGACTGTTCATATAACGCGGATGGAAAATGGGAGCAAAAGGGAAATGCATTTGTGTGAAAAATGCGCCAAAGAAAAATTTGGTTTTATATTCAAGGTTAAAATTCCTTCTAACAATACCATGAAAGGAATAATAGAGCTTATGCAGGATGAATCTTATGCTGCAAAAGCGGCAAATGATTCATCCTGCCCTGAATGCGGAATGAGTTTTGCGGACTTTTCTCAAACTGGGCGTATAGGATGCCCAGACTGTTACAGGCATTTTAATGAAAGGCTTGGACCAATTATCCAAAGAATGCACAGGAATGACAAACACATAGGAAAGATGCCCAAGAAATATGAAGAAAAACATCACTTGGAAAATACAATCGACCAGTGCAGGCTGGAAATGGATAAAGCGGTAAGAAATGAGGAATTTGAAAGAGCGGCAGAGCTTAGGGATAAAATAAAAAGGCTGAAAAAAAAGCAGGCGAATTGAGGTGAAGCATGGAAAATAAAAATGTGAATGATTTGGGCAACATTGCCTTGTCAAGCAGGATAAGACTCGCAAGAAACATAAGCGGAATTCCTTTCCCGTGGAAAATAGATGAGGATAGGGGATTTAAAGTTGCCGAAGCGGTGAGGAGTGCAGTGACAACAAATGAGGAACTGGACAAATATGGATTTGGATTCAAATTCGTGTTTGACATGGGGGACGAAGAAAAAAATGGTTTGCTGGCAAATCACTTGATGAGTCTCGATTTGATAAAGAACCCCAAAACGGGTGGGATTCTTATCAGTGGAGAAAAGAAGGTTTCCATTCTTGTAAACGAAGAGGACCACCTGCGGATACAGACGCTTGTCGGAGGCTTGAATTTGGAAGCTGCGTGGAAAGAAGCCGATTTTGTCGATGATTTGATTGAGGAAAATCTCGATTATGCATTTGACGGAAGTTATGGTTATTTGACAGCTTGCCCTTCCAATATAGGGACAGGAATGAGGGCTTCCGTAATGCTCCACCTTCCCGCCCTTGCATCGACAAAATATATCAAGAGGGTGTTTGACATAAGCAATACAATAGGACTCACGGTTCGTGG
Organism: uncultured Peptostreptococcaceae bacterium; assembly: GCA_964644525.1. GTDB lineage: Bacteria > Bacillota > Clostridia > Peptostreptococcales > BM714 > BM714. Next base: position 6,392 of record CAZXWC010000037.1, on the reverse strand, counting down.
GTTTTACGGCGAGGGAACTGAAGCGGAAGGAGACATATATCAAATATCAAATCAGATAACAACAGGCAGAACCGAGTTGGAAATAATTGGCGATCTGGACAGAATAACCAGGCAAGTCATGGACAAGGAAGGCAAAACAAGGCAATACCTTATGGCAAAGCAAAGAGCAAGGACTGAAGATGCAATATTCAGAGCTTGGGGAATACTGTCGAATTCAAGGCTTATAAATAAAACTGAAAGCATGAAACTGCTTTCACGAGTACGCCTTGGAGTGGGTTTGGGATTGATAAAAGCTATCGAAATTAATGAATTGGATATATTGATAAAGGAAATGCAGATTATGGGGAAAAGTGAAACCATGGAGTCTGCGGAGAAAAGAGCTTTCAAAATAAGGGAATTCTTTCAATTACGGAGGTGATCGGGCATGGCGTCAATGTTTGAAAATTTTACCGAAAAGGCAAAAAAAAGCATAGAATATGCAAAATCTGAAGCGGGCGAGTTGAATCACAATTATGTGGGCACAGAGCATATGCTGCTTGGATTGATGAATGAAAAGGAAGGGGTGGCATTCAAGGTTCTTTCCGGCCTTGGAGTCAGACCTGAAGATATAAGGAGTATGATAAAGACATATATAGGGATGGGAGAAAAGCCTATGGAAATAATGGGTTTCACTCCGCGTACAAAACGAATTTTTGAAAGGAGCCTCATTGAAGCGAGGAGGTTGAATCACAATTACGTTGGAACTGAGCATATTCTCATATCCCTGACAAACGAAAAAGAATCTTTGGCAAACAAGTTTCTTGTAAGCATGGGGATTTCCCAGGAAATGATAATAAAGCAGATGGGCAAGCACCTAATGGGAGAGAAAGAGGGGGAGATTAAGCAGGATGCAGGCAAGGTGAAAAGTGAAACTCCAATGCTTGACAAATACGGAAAGGATTTGACAGAGCAGGCTGCACTGAGTAAGCTTGACCCCGTTGTTGGAAGAAGCAAGGAGATAGAAAGAGTAGTTCAGATTCTAAGCAGGAGAAGCAAAAATAATCCGGTTCTTATTGGAGAGCCAGGAGTGGGAAAAACGGCGATAGCAGAAGGTTTGGCACAGAAGATAGCTGACGGCAATATTTCGGAAACTCTAAAAGACAAGAAGATAATAGCCCTTGACATGGGTCTTATGGTAGCAGGGGCTAAATTCAGAGGAGAGTTTGAGGAGAGGCTTACAAAAGCTGTTGAAGAAATAAAGAAGAAAAAGAAAGTTGTTCTTTTTCTGGATGAGTTGCATACAATAGTAGGAGCGGGGGGTGCAGAGGGAGCAATTGATGCATCAAATATTCTAAAGCCTGCGCTTGCCAAGGGCGAACTTCAGGCCATAGGAGCCACTACGATAGACGAATACAAAAGATATATAGAAAAGGACGTGGCGCTTGAAAGGAGATTTCAACCAATTGTAGTTGAGGAGCCTTCGGTAGAAGAAACTGTTTCGATACTGGAGGGACTCAGAGACAAGTACGAGGTCCATCATGGAGTCAAGATAACAGACTCTGCCATCAGGGCGGCGGCCGAACTTTCCGACCGCTATATTGCAGACAGATATTTGCCGGACAAGGCTGTTGATCTTATAGACGAGGCGGCTTCTGAATTGAGGGTGGGGCTTTCGACACGCTCGCCCAAAATAGAAAAGATGGAAAACGAGCTTGAGACACTCAAGAAAGAGAAGGAAGAGGCTGTCAGCACACAGAATTTCGAGCAAGCCGCAAAAATAAGAGACAGGGAAAAAGCTATAAGGGAAGCTATAGAGGAAGACAAGAAGCTTTCGGGTAAAAATGAAAAAAAAGCTCAAATAGACCGCGACGACATTTCACGAATAGTGTCAGTATGGACAGGGGTACCAGTCACAAAGCTTGCAGAAGAGGAATCGCAAAGGCTTTTGAAACTGGAGAACATATTGCACGAAAAAGTTATTGGACAGCACGAGGCTATAGAGGCCGTCTCCAAAGCTGTCAGGCGCGCGCGCGTAGGGCTCAAGAGTCCGGACAGGCCTGTCGGATCATTCATATTTCTCGGCCCCACAGGTGTGGGAAAAACAGAGCTTTCAAAGGCATTGGCTGAAGCCCTCTTCGGAGATAGGGAAGCCATGATTCGTGTCGACATGAGCGAGTACATGGAAAAACATTCGGTTTCAAAATTGATAGGCTCGCCTCCTGGTTATGTTGGCTTTGACGATGGAGGCCAATTGACAGAGCGGATAAGGAGAAAACCTTACTCCGTGATATTGTTTGATGAGATAGAAAAGGCTCATCCGGACGTTTTTAATATGCTTCTTCAGCTTCTTGACGACGGACGTATGACCGACAGCAAGGGCCGAACCGTAGATTTCAAAAACACGGTTGTCATAATGACTTCGAATGTAGGGGCAAGAAGCATCAAGAAGCAGACAACCCTCGGGTTTGTGGCCGGTGGGGAAAACGAATATGATAATATGAAGGAAAAGGTCAAGACTGAGCTCAAGAAACGATTCAGGCCGGAATTTCTAAACAGGATTGATGAAATAATCGTATTCCATCAATTAAACGAAGGACATATAGAAAAAATTGTTGAATTGATGTTAAAAGACCTGGCTTCAAAGCTTGCCGCAATGGAAATTGAAATAGAGATATCGGGCGAGGCCAAGAAATTTCTCGCGGAAAAGGGCTTCGACCAGGAATACGGAGCAAGGCCCCTGCAAAGAGTCATAACTAAAGAGGTGGAGGATAAATTATCAGAAGAAATACTCAGGGGTGGTGTAACTTCGGGAAGCCGCGTGCTTGTGGATCTTGAAGAAGAAAGAATTTCACTTAAAATAGAATAAACATAATCGATTCAATGAATGGATTATTAAAAGTGTTCCCGGCTTTAAGAAAAGCCGGTTTTTTTTTGCTCTTGACATGTCCATAATCCGATGTAAAATATAAAAGTAAGTACTCACTCACCAAAAAGGGGGAAACATGGGAAAATCGGATGAAACCAAGAGAGGAATAATGAACAGCGCCGCTGACTTGTTCGCCCAAAAGGGCTTTGCGGCTGCCACTACGCGAGAGATAGCCGATTTGGCGGGAGTCTCGGAAGCGGTTCTTTTCAAGTATTATAAAAACAAAAAAGGCCTTTTGCATGAGACCATATTGGACTTTATTGAACAAATATCGGTTGATTCTGTTTTTGAAAGCGTGGATGAAATTGTAAAGCACAACAAGGAAATGCCTACAGAAGACTTGTTTCGCAAACTTTTCAAGGACAGGTACAGCATGATTGACAAGAATTTTCAGATGTTCAAGATGCTTTTAATAGAAATCCAGTACCATGAAGATGTAAGGGACATTTTTGTAGAAAAAGTAATGGGCAGGATAGTCAGCTATGCCAAAGTCATGTCTTCCATGCTGGAGGAAAGGGAGGACATAAGAAGCGATCTTGACTATACTTCAATAATAAGGTCTTTCATAGGAGTTGTTTTGATGACGGTAGTGCAGAAAAAGATGCTTCCTGAACTTATTGACACAAACGATGACATAGATACAGAAATTGATAAAATGATAGACTTGTTCATGAAAGGTATTTTGAAGGAGGAAGAGGAATGAAGAAACTCAGGATAGCCATACCGGTGCTTTTTGTTGTTGCGATTCTGGTGACTGTTGCAGCTGTTTCGAATAATGGAGATGAAAACAGATACACTGGAATTATAGAAGCCGATTCCATTGTCATTTCCGCAGAGCTTGGAGGAAAGGTTACAGGCGTTTTCGCTGAAGAGGGACAGCATGTTTTAAAAGAGGATTTGATTTTGAGCCTTGACGACGAGGCTCTGTCAATAGAAAAAGAAAAAATCGAAGGCCTCATACGCATAAGCAATCTCCAGTACCAATCAATGAAGGAGGGTGCCAGAAGCCAGGAGATAGACAGTGCTTTAAACGAAGTCAGGGCTATGGAAAGTCGCGTTGCCGCAGCCGCCGAGGACTTAAGGCTTGCCAAGGACGCGTTTGACGACAGCAGTCTTCTTTACCAGGCTGGAGGGATTTCGGCATCTGCATATGAAAGGGCAAAATCAAACATGTTAAAGGCTGAAGAAAACCTGAACGCCTTGAGGCAGCAGAAAAGCAAGGTTTCATCGTCGATGGAGCTTCTTCTCGAGGGGGCGGACGAAAAGAGCCTTGCCATGGCTCATGAGGAATTGCTTCTTAGGAAAGTGGAGCTTAGGGCACTTGTCAACAAAATAGAAAAGACTTCATTTGAAGCTCCCAAGGCGGGAATTGTCAGAGAAATATATGTCTCCGAGGGCGAACTTGTGTTTCCGGGAGGCAAGGTGGCTGTAATTGACGGTCCCGAATACCACATCAAATTTTTCATTCCTGAAAAAGACCTCGACTCCCTCCATGTCGGGGATGCGGTTACCATGGATTTCGAAGGAAGGAAAATAGAGACGAAAATCACCTTTATTTCAGACTCGGGAGAATTCACACCCAAGAATATAGAGTCGAGCGAAAGCAAGGAGGAGATAGTGTTCAGGGCAAGGGCTGAAATCGGGCGGAGTCCCGATTGGATAAAGCCTGGAATGTTTGTGGACGTGTCGTGGGGAGATGAGGAATGATGGAAAAAGCCATAGAGCTTGTTGGGCTCAAAAAGAGCTTTGGTGAAATTGAGGCTGTAAAGGGCATAGACCTTGTTGTTCCCAAAGGTGGAATATACGGGCTGATAGGACCAAACGGAGCGGGCAAGTCGACGACAATAAAAATGATTTGCGGAGTGCTTGAGCCTTCGGGGGGTAAAGGCAGTGTGCTGGGACTTGAAATGGGGGCGGAGTCGGAAAAAATAAAGGAAAAAATCGGATACATGTCCCAAAAATTCAGTCTTTACGAGGACTTGACCGTATCCGAGAACATTGAATTCTACTCGGAAATATACACAATAGACCCCGATAAGAAAAAGGAAAGAACCGGGGATGTTTTAAGAATTTCCGGCCTGGAGGACAGAAAGGACCAATTTGTCGGCAATCTTTCAGGGGGGTGGAAACAGAAGCTTGCACTCAGCTGCTGTCTTATACACAAGCCTGAAATTCTCATATTGGATGAACCGACAGCTGGAGTGGATCCTGTTTCAAGAAGGCTTTTCTGGAAAATGATATATGAAATTGTCAGTGAAGGAATAACTGTTCTTGCCACCACCCACTACATGGACGAGGCGGAAGGCTTCGACAGCGCGGCCTTCATAATGGATGGGAGGATCATAGCGGCAGATACAACAGAGGCCCTGATGAAAAAGAATAATGTGGATAATCTCGAGGATGTATTCATCAAATACGCCATAAACGGTGACGAGGAAACCTTTGAAAAGGAATACAAAATGATGAAACGGAGGATTTCTGATGAAATGGCGTAGGCTGAGGGCTGTTTTGAAAAAGGAGTTCATTCACGTATTCAGAGACAAGGCAAGCCTCTTCATGGTGCTGATGATGCCTGTTGTTTTCATGTTGCTCTTTGGCTATGCGGTAAACACGGATGTGGACAATATACCCACTGCCGTGCTCGACATGGACAAGACCGAGGAAAGCAGGGAACTGATTTTAAGTTTCCAGAACACAGGCTTTTTTCAGGTGGAAATATATGCGGACAAGATGGAAACAATAGACAGGGCATTTGAAAACAATGACATAAATGCAGGGCTCATAATACTTCCGTCCTACTCAAGTGAGGCTGGAAACATGGATAAGGTCGAGCTTATAATAGACGGAACCGATCCCAATACTGCTCGAAGCGTATTGCAGTATGGAAATGCAATTGGCTTGAATGTAATGATGAATGGAAAGGGAAACCCGGTCCGGGGACTTAACACTCAGGTTTGGTACAATCCCAACATGGAATCGAAAAGATTCACAATACCGGGGCTTATTGGCCTGATAATGCAAAACATAACCGTAATGCTGACTGCCTTTTCACTTGTAAGGGAAAAGGAGCGGGGGACAATAGAGCTTTTGGCGATTGCTCCGCTCAAGTCTTCCGAGCTTATATTGGGGAAAATGGTTCCTTATATCATAATAGGATTTATTGATTTCACAGTCGCCCTCGGAATAGGAGTGCTCTGGTTCGGAGTTGCGGTTGAGGGCAGCCTGATCCTGATGGTGGCGGCAGGCTTGGGATTTGTCATTTGTTCCCTTTCCATAGGGATGCTGATATCCACGGTTGCCGAATCCCAACTGGAGGCAATGCAGATGACAATAATAATAATTCTGCCCAGCGTGCTCTTGTCGGGGTTTGTATTTCCCCTCGAAGCCATGCCTGTATTCATAAGGACAATAAGCAGAATAATTCCCCTTACATATTTTCTTGAGATTCTAAGAAGCATAATGCTCAAGGGGGCAGGAGTCGGGGGTC
>CAZXWC010000036.1:0-14379 GCA_964644525.1 uncultured Peptostreptococcaceae bacterium | reverse complement strand
TACATTTGAAAGCTCTTTTCTTTTCTGCTTTTGCAGTTTCTTTGCCTTTGCTTTTGTTTTTACTCTTTTCCTTTAAACTTTCCACTTTCTACTTTACACTTTTTTATTTATAGGGCAGCACCAGGCTCATTTTGGTGCCCTGGCCTTCCTTGCTTTTTACCAGAATTTTTCCATTGTGCTCTTCCACTATCCACTTGGCGATTGAAAGTCCAAGACCGCTTCCACCCATCTTTTTGCTCCTCGATTTGTCAACCCTGTAGAATCTGTTGAAAATCAGAGGGATGTCCCCCTTTGGGATCCCTATTCCGCTATCTTCAACCTCGACTACAATCTTGTTTTTCTTGTTGTAGGCCCTTAGGAAAAGTTTTCCGCCCTCGGGTGTGAATTTCCTGCTGTTGTCAATAAAAATGCGAAGAGCTTGCTTTATAGCTTTTCGGTTAGCCCAAACGGGCATGTTCTTTTCGCTTTGGCAATAAATTTCATGGATTTTGTCTATGAGGCGGGTTTCCCTTGCAATTTCTTCAATCAGCTCATCAATGTAAAACTCGCTTTTTTCGTTTCTTATCATGTCCCTGTCACTTCTGGCCAGATAAAGCAGCTTTTCGGTTAAATCCTTCATGTTTCTTGATTCATCCCTTATTGCAGTCACCGATTCATCGAGAACATCGGGATCGTCTTTTCCCCAACGGTCGAGCATGTCGGCGTAGCCCTGTATGACTGAAATAGGAGTTCTAAGCTCGTGGGAGGCATCGGAGACAAACTGATTTTGCTTTTCGTAGGCATACTTGATTCTGCCTGTCATGTCATTGAAAGTGAGCGCCAAATCTTTCAATTCGTCCTTTACTCCCCTTACATCAAGCTTGGTGTCGAGGTCGTTTACAGTTATGTGCTTTATTGAGTCAGTCATATTCTTTATGGGAAGCATCATTCTCTTTCCCATCCTAAAGCCGCTGGCGCATATGAAAATTATGCCCAAAACATCGAATACGAAAAGAACCAAAAGCAACATTGCCAAAAAACCGTTTTGTCTTTCCAGGTTCTTTGTAAGCGAGAGCCTGTATTCGGGAGCTTCATCAGGGAAAACATCTTCAATCTCGATGTTTTCAATCGCCAAAAAATCCCATTTGGGGTTCGGAAGCTCCTCTTCCTTAAAGTCGAAAAACGAATCGTCGGGATCTACTTCTATGTAAAAATCGCTTTCGCCTGATATGTCCTGCAGCTTTGCGTCTATGTTATCTATTTTGGCAGCCACTCTCAAACGGTCCATTTCTTCGGGTCCTCCCGAAAGTATGCTTTCCTGCGCCGCATGTGAAAACTCCTGCAGCGTTTTTGTTTCCTCGAGTTCAACATATGCCTTGAAGCCGACAACTATTGCGAAACTCGTGAGAAAAAGAAGAATGATGAACATGGCTGAATAGTAGAAAGAGAATTTGAAGCCTATCGAAAACCTGAAAAGGCTGGAAATGGTTTCAAACAAATACCGGAGAGCCCTAAACGGAAAAGAAATTATCTTGCCTATATTTTTGAGCAGGAAAAACAGCCCCTTAAAAAAAACCACTAAGGGAGATGTGACGGTTTTTAGCAACTTTTTTGCTTTGCAAGTTTTCTTCATGTCATTCATCCTTAAGCGAGTATCCTATACCGCGAATGGTGGCGATGAATTTTCTGCCGAAACGTTCGTCGATTTTGCTTCTCAGATACCTTATGTAAACATCGACCACATTTGTGTCCCCATAGTAGTCGTATCCCCATACATTTTCAAGAATCTGCTCACGCGTCAGCACCATGTTTTTGTTGAGTAGAAGGTATTCCAACAGGTCGAATTCCCGCTTGGTCAAAGCTATTTCCTCTTTGTCCAACATGACCTTGTGTTCAGCATGGTTCAATGAAAGGTTGCCGGAGCAAATCAGGCGCTGTGCAGATGGGGTTTTGTTTGCGGCGGAGCCTTTCCTTTTAATGACGGAGCGTATTCGGGCAAGCACTTCCTCAATTGCGAAAGGCTTTGTTACATAGTCGTCTGCTCCATTATCGAGACCTGTGACCTTGTCCATGGTGTCGTCCTTTGCTGTGACCATTATTATTGGGACATCCGAGTATTGGCGTATCCTTCTGCAAACCTCCATGCCGTTTATGCCAGGGATCATGAGGTCCAGAAGTATTAGGTCGTATTTTCCAGATTCAGCTTCCACAAGCCCTTTTCTTCCGTCTTCGGCTATCTTTACTTCATAGCCTTCATGGCGCAGCTCCAATTCCATGAATCTTGCTATTTTCGATTCATCCTCGACAATCAAGATAGAAGTTTCCATAAATTGCTCCCCTTTTGCGTCTTTATACCATTATACCTCAAAACATGCAGATAAAAACAGCCTGCCTTTCGGCAGGCTGCATAAAGAGCTTGTTATTCAGCCTTGAGGTCTTCGCCCATTGACTTGACAGAATCGGACATTTTGTCGAAGTACTTGTTTACGGCCATGTCTTCACCCTTCTCTGTCTTAAACTGTATGCGGTAGCCTGCGAAAAGAGCCACCAGGATGCCAAGCACTACAAACGGTGTTGCGGCTATCGCAAGAATCAACGCTATAGTCAGCGGGAAGTTGATAAGTACGCTTTTTTCATTCCTCAGTATGAACCTTATTTTGTTCATCTTTCTGAAGAAGTTTTTAACACTGTGCCAAAATCCGTTTTCGCCACTGTTCTTGCTCGACGATTGTTTTTTGCCGGAGAGCTTGTTTTGCTTTTCAAGAATTACGAGCGCATCCACCATGTCTCCGCCGGTTTCCTCGAGAGCCTCTTTGGCTTCCCTGTAGCTTACATTTGCCCTTTCTCTCAAAAAGTCGATTTGTTCCAAAGTGATTTTCATTTCAATTACCTCCAAAGTTTTTTTATTTCCATGCTTTGATTATAAAACGGCTTCATTAGAGCTTTCTTAAGCTAAAATTAGAATTTGATTAAAAAAATCTGTAATCAATAAAGTGAAGCCTGCTTTAGAGGTGTGGGCCTAGCCTGCAAGGGGGATAAGGCCCTTTGCAGCAATAAAGGGATGAATCTATTTTTTTTCGTCCAATTGTATGTCCTGGTGTATGGAAATATATTTGATCAGGTCCGTTTTTGAAATTATTCCCACAAGGCGCTCGTTTTCAATTACAAGGAACCTTCCCAGTGGATTTCTCATTATCATCTGAATAACGTTGGACATTTCTTCATCCGGTGAAATGGTGAAAGAGTTGTCCAGAGGCATATATATCTTTTCAACACGCACATGGTTTATTTCATCGCGATGAACATTCTTAAGAGAATGCACCGTCAGCAGACCCAAAACCTCCCCTTTTTCCATGACGGGGAAGCATGGATGCTTATAATTGTAGAAAAAGCCGCGGATAACCTGGTCGACGGTCATTCCGGGAGAGACCGAAATGATGTCTGTAGTCATCAGATTGCGTACGCTCATTCCGTGGAAAAGTTTTTCGAGTTTTACGTTTTGGGCTTGGAAGCGGGATGACTGTCCAAGAAAGAGGCCTATCATGCACAGCCATACTCCGTTTAGCATATCTCCCTGTACTATAAATATGATACCGAAAAAAATCAGCAAATTCGAAAAAACGCCTCCTGCCATGTTGGCTATTTTACTACCCTTATTTCTGCTTTTTGAGTACTTCCAAACAAGGGCCCGGAGAATCCTCCCACCGTCGAGAGGCATTGCGGGGACAGAATTGAATGCCGCAATTGCGAGATTCAAGTTAGAAACGAAAAGGCCAATAGCAGCTATTTGCTCAATCGGAAGAATTCCGGAAAAAACAATATAAACAGCACGGAAGCATATGAAAAGGCCCAGGCTTGCAAGAGGGCCTGCTGCCGAAATCCTCAGTTCGTGTTCGGGTGTTTTTGCATCCCTGGACAAATGGGCCAAACCTCCGAAAATAAACAGGGTTATCTTGTCGACATTTATTCCGTATTTCTGGGCAAGCAAAGAATGGCTGAGTTCGTGGATCAGTATAGAAGCATAAAGAAGAAGCGCTATTGATATTCCAACCGACCAGTATGCGGCCGAAGACCACTGGGTATAGAAAAACGGTAGATAGAAGTTGGAGAAGATAAAACTCACAAGTATTACAAGCACAAACCAGCTTGAATTTAGTTCTATGGTTATTCCTTTTATTTTTCCCACATAAAGATTCTTTGTCATGAGGGTTTCCCCCTTGTATTTGATAGACTATATATACCCCGGGAGCAATAAAAAAACCGAATCATTCGATCCGGTTTCAGATAATTTGCTGTCAGATTGTTTCAATTTGCAATCACTATACTAAAAGCTGTGAGGCTCTTTTTTGAAATAAATTCTTTCGGAAGAATTTTTCGCCTCATGGATTTTTTCAAGCACATCCTCGGTTTTCTTTCGGATTTCGTCCAGATTTTCTTTAGAGACATTGTAATAAAGAAAGAGGTCCTCAAAGGTTCTCACAAGTTTTGTAATGCTTGTGTCAATTTCTACAAATTCATTGAAATTGCTGCTGTGCATAGCCATTTTGAATTGCTCGAAATCTATTTTTATTATCTCGAGTATGTCCTCTTCGGTTTCAAAATCGCCCATTGGGATGACGTAGGGCTTGGTGCGTTCAAGAAAAAAAGTGTTGTCCGGGTTTATGTGGTAGATGTAGTTGATCTTTATGTCCTTAATCAGAAACTTGACCATGTACATCGTGCCGTGGACATCAATTACCTTGGCGCCCATCCTTTCCAATTCTTCCCGTACATATTCATGGCTCAAAAGCCTGGAAGACAAGCTTATCATAAAATGCGCCCCCTTTGCCTTCTGATTGTATTTAATTATACCATTAAAAAGGCATAAAATCGCTTTGTTTTGAAGAGTCGGGCTTTAAAGCTTGAATTCGCTTGAATAACCCCAAAAGAGGAGTATACTTGTAACAAGAATATTTTAAAAAGAAGGTAATGTAATGGAAAACGGATACGATTTTCTGATTCAGCTTGCGCTTGTTCTCCTGGCAGGCAACATAGGCGGCTTGATAAGCAAGAAATTCAAGCAGCCTATCGTTTTGGGACAAATAATTGCAGGAGTTCTGCTTGGTACATATTTCATTGAAAAAACTGAAGTGATTTATTATTTTTCCCAAATAGGAGTAATAATACTCATGTTCATTGCCGGGCTCGAGACCGATGTCACGGAACTCAACAGGTCCAAGGGCGCATCGACATTGATTGCGCTGGGTGGGGTTGCTGTGCCGTTTTTCATGGTCGGCGGAGCCTTCTATTTTTTCGGCGGAAATTTCAATCTTTCAATTTTCATGGGGGTCATCTCTATGGCTACAAGCGTAAGCATTTCCGTGCAGACACTCAGGGAGCTTAAAAAGCTTAAAAGCCGCCAAGGGATGGGCATACTCGGAGCCGCAATAATAGACGACATTGTCGGAATAATACTTTTGTCTGTCGCCATAAGCATGCTTGTTCCCGAAAGCGCAACCGGTATTACTTCCGTAATAGTTAAACTGGCGATATTCTTCGCCATAGTATTTGTTGTCGGAATTGCAGTGAGGGACTATTCAAAGGGCGAAATTTCAATAGCAAGGGTGATGGGAATCTTCAACATCGATAGAATGCTGATATCCTATGCGCTCATTTTTGTGCTTGCAATGGCTTTCTTTTCGGAAAAGATGGGCGTGGCGGCTGTCACAGGCGCATATTTTGCAGGAATCATACTTAGCATGGTCAAGGGAAAGCATACCATAACCCATAACATAAACAGGATTGGGACAGTTGTATTCACACCCGTATTCTTTGTTTCAATAGGGATGGGAATAAATTTGACAAAAATATCCTTCGGAGGGCTTCCGGAAGTATCGTTCATATTGTTTGCCGTGATAGGCAAGATAATCGGATGCGGATTGGGTGCTAAAATTGCCGGTTTCACATGGAAGCAATCCCTGCAGGTCGGGATTGGCATGATACCGAGGGCGGAAGTGGCTATCATAGTGGCAAGTCTCGGGGTGGGGCTTGGAGTCATTGGCAACGAGCAGCTTACAGCGGTGGTTCTAATGGTGCTTGTGACTACTATAATAACACCATCCCTTCTCAAGCTTGCTTTCAGGGAAAAGCCGGAATACGTGGAATATGACAAGCCTTAAAGAAGAACGGGAAACATGAGCGAAACGCTTTTTGTTTCGAAAAGGCATTAAATGGATATAAAGAAACCATATTGACTGAAGGGAGCTGAAGCTATGATGCAGTGGTTCTACACACTTGATCCGGTTTGGCAGGCGCTTGCCGCAACATTGTTCACATGGTTCATGACAGCGCTTGGATCGGCAATGGTTTTTTTCTTCAAGAAAATAAATCGCGTAGTGCTAAACGGAATGCTTGGTTTTGCCGCGGGAGTAATGATAGCCGCAAGCTATTGGTCCCTTCTCGCCCCTGCAATAGAAATGGTTGAGGCGGATGGCAGAGTTGCGGCATGGATACCTGCAGCCATAGGCTTTCTCGCCGGAGGGGCCTTCCTGCTTTTGATTGACAACATACTCCCCCACCTCCACATAGGCTTGCCTACAGAGGAGGCAGAAGGTGTAAAGACAAGCTGGCATAGAAGCGTCCTCCTCGTTTTGGCAATAACACTCCACAACGCTCCGGAAGGACTCGCCGTAGGAGTGGCGTTCGGCGCAATAGCCGCAGGCCTGCCCTCCGCAACCTTGGCCGGGGCAATCGCGCTCGGCATAGGCATAGGTATACAGAACTTCCCCGAGGGCGCAGCCGTATCCGTCCCGCTGAGGAGGGAGGGCTTTTCGAGAGCAAAGGCATTCATGTACGGGCAGGCATCAGGAATAGTAGAACCAATATTTGGAGTTCTGGGAGCCTTGGCTGTAATAGCAATGCGGCCCATACTTCCCTATGCACTTTCATTTGCCGCCGGTGCCATGATTTATGTAGTGGTCGAGGAACTCATACCCGAAGCCCAGATGGAAAGAAGCACCGACATCGCCAGCATAGGAGTCATGCTCGGATTTACAGTAATGATGATTCTGGATGTGGCCCTTGGGTAGAGAATAAATGGAACAGAGCAATAATTGATTTTGGAATTGCACAAAAAACATAGTTGAATATAAAAGCCTCAAAACTTTCCAGCAGAGCAAGTTTTGAGGCTTTTTACAATTGATATATATGCATCTTTCATCAAACAATAAAAACATGCTAAATACAAAGAAAAGAGAGCTTTGATGGATTCATTTTAAAAAAAACAATAATTAGACACAAAACAGCATAACACCTGTTTTTCTGATGATAAGCACTTTCCCGCCTGCTGTTTGAATCAGTCGATCACAGTTTTGTAATTTTTAACATGAAATCAAAAGGGCGGCTAAAATAATTGCCAGCACGATGGAATATGCGGATTAACTTGTTGGAGATCCATTTGTCGATTACAGCCCGAGAACGCTAATAGAGAGCGGCAAGGTCTTTGTTTTGCAAAATCAACCAAATAGTCATGTTCACCCGCCTTTGGCAAAATAATTACACTAAATGAAGGAAGATCCGCCCTTGAAATCGAAATATTGATTCTGGGGGTGGCTTTTTATGCCAATAAAAATTTTTCATACTGCGGATTTGCACATAGGGATGAAATTCAGCAATTACCCGGAAGCGGTCAAAATCCCGCTCCGCCGGGCGAGGATCGATGTTCTTGGAAGAATGGTGGACCTTGCCAACAGAGATAAATGCAATATTTTTGTAATTGCCGGGGACTTGTTCCACAAGACCACCGGCATAAGGAAGTCGGACATAAACAGCGTGGTTTCAATACTGGAGTCTTTTCAAGGGGAATGCGTTGTCGTTTTGCCCGGGAATCACGATTTTGAAAATGAGATGGTCCAGCTTTGGCAAAGCTTCAAGGGTCTTGAACTGGAGAAGATTGTTTTTGTCGCAGAGGAGAGGCCATATCCGCTTGCTGAGTTTGGTATCGATGTGGTGGTTTATCCGGCTCCCTGCCACTCGAAACATTCTGGAGTGAACAACATCGAGTGGATAAGCAGGGAGAATGTGGACGGGGAAATGGTCAACATAGCAATTGCCCACGGATCGATAGGGGGCGTATCGCCGGACCTTGAGGGAGAGTATTTTCCTATGGCCCGGGAGGAGCTGGAGAGGCTTCCCGTAGATGTGTGCCTTTTGGGCCACACACATGTGAAATATCCGCCTGGTACAGGAAGGACCGGAGGAAAGGTATTCAATCCCGGCACACCGGAGCCCGACGGACTTGACTGCAGGCACGAGGGAAACGCCTGGATAATAAGCGTAGATGATGAAAATAAGGTTTCAGCAGATCCTGTCGAAACGGGGATATTCCGTTTTGTAGACAAAACTGTCGAGATTCGAGAGAGTGAAGACTATGAAAATATAGAGAGAGACCTGCTTGGCAGAAAGAGAGGAAAGACAATCGCCAGACTGAGGCTTTCAGGCAGGGTTGACGATGACCTTCTCAAGGAAAGGCTGGATTTGTATGAAAGGCTTGAAGAGGAGCTTGCATGCCTTATTTCGGACGATTCGGAGCTTGGCGCAAAGATAACACCTGAAAAAATATCCGGTGAGTTTTCGGAAGGTTCATTTCCTCACAAGTTTCTCTCGCATTTTGTAGGCGATGAAGAAGCTCTTAGAATGGCCTACGAGCTTGTTCTGGAGGTGAGAAAATGATAATCAGAAGATACAGCTGCAGGAGGTTTGCCGGAATAACGGACAAGACAGTGGAGTTCGGAGACAATTTGAATGTTGTCTTAGGTCCAAACGAGGCGGGGAAAAGCACTCTTGTGGAGGGAATTTATTCGGTGCTTTTCAGATCGAGCAATATTGGAAAAAGAAAGACTTCCGACAAGGAATTCAGGAGCAGATTCATGCCGATTTCATCGGGAGACAGTATAGACGGAAGGCTTGTCGTTTTAAGAGGGAAAGAAAACTATGTGGTCAAGAAGGAATGGGGAGCCAACTCTTCTTCTGAGTTGACATTGCCCGATTCGGGAATACTGCGGGACCAAGAGGCCGTCGAAGAGGCACTTGGTCAAGTACTTGGATTTGGGGAAGGAACCTACAGGAGCATAGTTTTCTCCAATCAAAAGCTGATAAAGTCCGCAATCGAAAACATAATCAAAAACAGGGAAGCTACGGATGAGGTCGGGTCTCTGCTTAGAAAGGCGATCATGGAGCTCGAAGGGATATCGCTCGGCGACCTGGGTAGAAATATAGACAGAGAGATAAAGAATCTCACAGGAAGATGGGACATGGAAAAGGAGTACCCGGAAAACAACAGGGGAATAAACAAGCCCTACTCAAACGGCTTGGGTCAGATAGTCACGCATTTTTATAAGAAGGAGAACATAAAGAGGCAAATGCAGGCGGCCTTGGAGATTGAGAAAAAGACAGATAGGATTATTTCTGAAATAGAGGAGGCCGAAGGGCGGATTTCTGAAATAAAGAAAAAAAAGGAAAGCATGTCGGGGCTTGAGCAGGATGTTCACAGGAGGCTGGTTTTAGAGCCCAAGCTTGCCGGCCTGAAAAAAGAAATGGACCGGCTTGTCCAAACTACCAGGCAGTGGCCTAAAAGTGAGCTAAGGCTGGAGCAGCTGGAAAAAGAGATTGATGAGCTCGAAAAAAAGCGATGTGAGCTTGAAAAGGAAAAGGAAAAGGCCGGAAAAATCCAGGAAAAGCTAATACTGGAAAGAAGGCTTGAAAGGATAAAAGAACTTGAAGAAAAAATTGGCCAAGGTCAAAAGGCCGCCGAAGCCATGACCGATGTTTCCCAAAAAGACATGGAGAATCTGGACCGCATATCGGGCGAGATTGCGACCCTAAAGGCCAAGATGGAAGCGGGAACCATGTTTGCCAAGGCGACAGGCATTAAGAGCGGCATCCGCCTGTTTGCTACAACTGACCTGAACGAGCCCTCGGAATTGATTGAAGGAGAGGAAATAAACGCAAACGGATATATGAGGATAGAGAGCGAAGAATTGGGCAAGATTGAGATTAAGTCCGGAAAGATGGATTTCGCTGAATTGAGGCGGAAATATATCGAAGGTAAGGAGGGGCTTGAAAAGCTTCTTGATGAAATTGGAGCAAAAGATATTGAGGATGCCCGTTTGAGGTTCAGGCGCATTGAGGAAACAAGGAAAGAGATTGAAGGAGGCCATCGTCAAATAGAAGAGCTTCTCGACGGAGAGAGCAGGAAAGAGCTGGTTGGAAGAATTTCTGCATTCGGAGATTTCAGCAAACTCAGGGAATTGACTGAGCTTGGAATCGAAGACGGGAAGTTATATGATAAGAGTCTTGAACTCAAATCGGAAAAGGATTTGGCTGAAAGGGACATAGCCAAATGGACCGAAGCATATGGCGACATGGACGGACTGTTTGACAGGACCATGCATGTTAAGATTGAAGCAGGGGAAATAGAAAAACAAATGGAAAGAATCGCCCCTTTGCCCCAAGGCTTTGAATCGGCAGAGGAATTTTTGCGGCAACTTTCTGAAACAAGGACAGCTCTTGAAGAAAAGACGGCCTCAATACTTAAGCTAAAGGACAAATACTATCAATTGGAAAGCGAAAAGCCCGAATTGACATACGAAGAATTGTCAATCATCTACGGGGAAGAGGAAAAAAAATTTGAAAAAAGTCTTTCAAGGGCAAAAAAAATGATTGAAATCAAAAGCGCGTTCGAATCAACTAAAATCAGCATGGACGAGGATTCTTTCAAGCCGGTCATGGAGACGTTTTCGAGGTATCTTTCAGTTTTGACAAACGATGTCTACAAGGTGTCCGCAATAAATGACGATCTCGACTTTGCC
This sequence comes from uncultured Peptostreptococcaceae bacterium, assembly GCA_964644525.1. Lineage (GTDB taxonomy): Bacteria > Bacillota > Clostridia > Peptostreptococcales > BM714 > BM714. The sequence goes on along the minus strand of CAZXWC010000036.1, from coordinate 3,553 downwards.
ATAAGCAATGACTCTGAAACTCTCATGCCGGTGGAACTGCTTTCATCGGGGACATACGACTCGGTAGCGCTTGCGCTCAGACTTGCAATACTTGAGAGTATACTCAGGGGGGAGAAGGGTTTTCTTGTACTTGACGATTGCCTGGTCGACATGGACCCTCTTAGAAAGGACAGGGCGGTAAAACTTATCAAGGATTTCTCTAAAGACCACCAGGTGGTATTCACTACCTGCAGTCCTGAAACCGCAAAAGCGCTTGGAGGAAACATCATAAATATGTAGATAAAAAAAGCAAGAGCGGACATCCCGGATTGGCTGGGATGTCCGTTTTTTTTACCCAATGGATTTCAGTCATGCGGTCCGGGGATTATTTTCTTTTCAAGTCGAAGCGGTCTGCATTCATTACCTTGCACCATGCCTTTACAAAGTCGCGCGTGAATTTTTCCATGGCGTCGTCGCTTGCATACACCTCGGACAAGGCCCTGAGTTGGGAGTTTGATCCGAAAGCAAGGTCTACGCGAGTTGCCATCCACTTGCGATCTCCGCTCTTGCGGTCTATTCCTTGGTATATGTCTTGGTCTTCATTTGTCGGCTTCCACTCGATTTCCATGTCGAGCACATTGACAAAAAAGTCGTTTGCAAGGATTCCGGGCCTTTTGGTTAATACGCCGAATGGAGAATGCCCGTAGTTGCATCCCAAAACCCTCAAACCTCCAACGAGAACTGTCATTTCGGGGGCCGTCAGCTTAAGTAGTTGAGCCTTGTCGATCAAAAGCTCCTCAGGACAAACAGAGTATTTCTGCTTCTGGTAGTTTCTGAAGCCGTCAGCAAAGGGTTCAAGATCCGAAAAGGAATCGGCGGCCGTATGCTCCTGGGAGGCGTCGGTCCTGCCCGGTGCAAAGGGTAGGCTTATTTTCTGCCCGGCTTCTCCGGCTGCCTTCTCTATAGCGGCGCAGCCGCCAAGGACTATGAGGTCGGCCAGAGAAATTCTTTTCCCGCTGCTTTGAGAGCTGTTGAATGTATCCTGCACAGTTTCAATGACCGCAATTATTTTTGAAAGTTCATCCGGCATATTGACTTCCCAGTCCTTCTGGGGGGCCAGCCTTATTCTTGCTCCGTTGGCTCCTCCGCGGAAGTCCGATCCTCTGAAGGTGGAAGCCGAGGCCCATGCAGTTTGAACAAGCTGGGAAACCGACAGACCGGAGCCAAGAAGCTCGGCCTTTAGGTTTTCGATGTCGTTTTCGTCAACGAGCTGGTGGTCGGGTGACAAAATCGGATCCTGCCAAATAAGCTTTTCATCTGGAACTTCTGGTCCCAGATAACGAGACAGGGGACCCATATCCCTGTGGGTAAGCTTGAACCAAGCTTTTGCAAAGGCGTCCGCGAATTCTTGGGGATGTTCATGGTATCTCTTTGCGATTGGTTTGTATACCGGGTCCATCCTGAGCGAAATGTCTGCCGTGGTCATTATGGGAGGCTGCTTGCCTGTTCCATGCGCAGAAGGAATGTTGTGGGCCGAAGGATCGGAAGGGACCCACTGCCATGCTCCTGCTGGACTTTTTTCAAGATTCCAGTCGTATCCAAACAAGGTGTCGAAGTAGCCCATGTCCCACTTGGTAGGAGTAGGGTTCCAGGGACCTTCTATGCCGCTTGTTATGGTGTCGTCTCCCTTGCCTGTGCCGTATCCGCTAATCCAGCCCAGTCCCATGTCTTCAAGCTCTGCGCCCTCGGGCTCAGGACCTACATGCTTGGGGCTTGAGGCTCCGTGGCATTTGCCGAAGGTGTGGCCGCCGGCAATCAGGGCGACCGTTTCCTCGTCGTTCATAGCCATTCGGGCGAAGGTTTCCCTTACATCCTTTGCCGAAGCCAAAGCGTTGGGGACTCCGTCGGGCCCCTCCGGATTTACATATATAAGGCCCATCTGAACTGCGGCAAGGGGGTTTTCAAGTTTGCGGCCTTCAGAGTAGCGTTTTTCGCCCAGCCACTCGGTCTCCTCGCCCCAGTTTATGTCTTCTTCCGGTTCCCATATGTCCTCGCGGCCTCCACCGAAACCAAAGGTTTTAAAACCCATTGATTCCAGTGCGCAGTTTCCGGCAAGAATCATCAGGTCGGCCCAGGAAATGGCTTTTCCGTATTTTTTCTTTATGGGCCATAGGAGTCGCCTGGCCTTGTCGAGGTTTGCATTGTCGGGCCAGCTGTTAAGAGGCGCAAATCTTTGGTTTCCAGTCACAGCGCCTCCACGTCCGTCGCCCTTTCTGTAGGTTCCTGCGCTGTGCCAAGCCATCCTTATGAAAAGACCTCCATAGTGTCCGTAGTCGGCGGGCCACCAGTCCTTAGAGTCTGTCATAAGGTCGTAGAGATCCTGCTTGAGCTGCCAATAGTCCAATTTGTTGAATTCGTCGCTATAGTTGAAATCCTCGTCCATAGGGTTTATCTTGTTTGAATTCTGCTCCAGAATTTTGAGGTTGAGTTGGTTTGGCCACCATTCCCGGATGGAGTTTCCGCCAATCTTGCTTTTGCCTGTAGCGCCTGTTACAGGACATTTTCCATTGCTCATTTCAACACTCCTTTCGAAATAGATATTCCTGACTATATGCATTTGATTATCTACCCTATGCTGCCTGGATTAAACGGGCAGCTAGAAAAGCGGCATAAAGAAAAATCATGGTGAAGGCGTTTTGCATTTGTTCGATTATTCTTGCGGAATATTGTGGTATACTGATAAATACAATAAATGGAACTGGATTTTGGAATTGATACTCGAAAAAGAGGTGGTGGCTCTTGGATTCATCAACATGGATAGCAATATATCTGCCGCTTTTTATGGTGTTTTTTATTCTTCTTCCAAGGCAAAAAAGGATAAGGCAGATGATTATTATGAAAATAAAAAAAAGAAAGGGGCTGTCGGCATTGACAAACGAAATAATTGAAAAGCACAAGGGCAGGCGCTGCAAGATAACTACCGGTGCTTTGGGAACAAGTGTAGTAGGAACAATAATTGAAATCAATGAAAATTGGATTGAAATTGAAACAAGAAAAGGCAAGGAGATTGTCAACGCCGACTTCATACAAAGCATTAAAATAATCACATAGCTGCTGCCTGTTTATTCTTGGGGAACAATTCATGTGAAGGTTTAAAATAATCCTTTCGGTCAATGTTTTGCTCATCATGGAACCCTAAAGATAAAACAAAAGAATTTTAGCAGGGGAGTTTGAAAAACAGAGGGTTGAAACTACTTTTAATAGAAATTATTTAAAAAAATCGAAAGAGCCTCAAGCGTGGAAACGCTTGAGGCTCTTTTTAAGGCAATGCCTTATCAGGCAAAATATTTAAAACAAAAAAATGGTGAAAAATCCAAACCCAAGCCTTGCATATTGCCGATCCCGAAAAGTTTTACTGCAATACTTTTTCAATGAATATGTCTACAATGTCTGGTGGGAATTGGCTTCCCCTGCATCTCTTCAATTCATCGATGGCTTCCTTCTTTGTCAAGGCGTCTCTGTATGCTCTTTGTGAAGTCATTGCATCGTATGAATCCGCAACAATAAGTATTTG
>CAZXWC010000035.1:0-14483 GCA_964644525.1 uncultured Peptostreptococcaceae bacterium | reverse complement strand
ATTTCAAAAATCGAATCAACATTTTGCATTATGCATGCAACACGTTCAAGACCCATCCCTGTGTCAATATTTGGATTTGGCAATAACTTGTAGTTTCCCTCTTCATCCTTGTCAAATTGTGTGAATACATGATTCCAGAATTCTATAAACCTGTCGCAGTCACAACCAGGCTTGCAAGTGTCCAATCCGCAACTGAATTTCTCCCCACGGTCAAAATATATTTCAGAACACGGACCACATGGGCCCGTACCTATTTCCCAAAAATTATCCTCTTTTCCAAGCCTTACGATTCTTTCTTTGGGAACACCAATCTCTTTTTCCCATATTTCATATGCCTCATCGTCATCCTCATATACAGTAACCCATAATTTTTCTTCAGGCATATTGAGCCATTCAATCACAAACTCCCAACCCCACCTTATGGATTCCCTCTTGAAATAATCTCCAAAAGAAAAATTTCCAAGCATCTCAAAGAATGTGGCGTGGCGAGCGGTAATTCCAACATTTTCAATGTCCCCTGTCCTGATACATTTCTGGCAAGTTGCCATCCTCTTGTTCGGCGGCACTTCCGACCCCATAAAATATGTCTTCAGTGGTGCCATCCCTGCATTTATAAGCAGAAGACTTTTGTCATTTTGCGGAACCAACGAATAACTCATTCTTGAATAATGTTCTTTCGACTTGAAAAATTCCAAAAACTTTTCTCTGATCTCATTCAAACCCATATTTTCCATTATTTACACCTCCGTAAAATAAAAAGTGCCCTCATCCTTATTAGGGACGAGAGCACTCGCGGTACCACCCTAGTTATTGCCGCAGCAATCACTTTTAATGTTTTATCGGACATCAGTCGCCTTTTTCTACTCGCCTTCAAAAAAGGTGCTCAGAAGCTGCTTCACCGGGTTACTTCAAGGCCTTCCAGCTTTCAGCCCCTCTCTATAGAAGAATTATCCGATTACTACTCTTCATCATAGCGTTAACAATCACTGTGATTATATTAAAATACCTGTTCAATGTCAATATCAACCATCAGTTTTTGTTATAATGCCTCCGCCTATTAAATCTTCTCCTTCATAAATCACAACCGATTGTCCCGGGGTAACCGCTCTTTGCGATTCAACGAATTCTATTAAAATTTTACCGTTTTTCAAGTTTTTCACATTCCCTTTAGCCGCTTTTGCAGTATACCTGGTCTTTATGTCAAATACCCTGTCTTCAGGTATCTGCTTATATTTAACGCTGTTAACTTTTTCCGCAGTCAATTTCCTTGTATATAAGGAAGAATCATCGGTTAACATAATATTGTTATTGTAAACATTTATTTCTTTAACATACATTGGCCTTCCCAATGCTATTCCAAGTCCTTTTCTTTGCCCTACGGTGTAGAATGGAATGCCCTTGTGACTACCCAGTATATTCCCGCTTTTGTCGACAAATTTTCCCGGTTTTATTTCATCATTTATATTCCTCTCCAAAAAACCCCCATAATCATTATCCTGTATGAAACATATCTCTTGGCTGTCTTTTTTATCGGCAATATTCAATTTAAGTTGCATTGCTGTTTTTCTTACATTTATTTTATCCTTTATGTCTCCCAAAGGCATAATAAGCCTTGAAATATACTCCTGTGGCAATGTATAAAACATATAACTTTGGTCCTTATCGTTTTTAGTCCTCTTCACATAATATCTGCCGCTGACTTCATCTTTTGCAACCTTTACATAATGACCCGTAGCCATATAATAGGCTCCGATTTCCTCAGCTGCTTCCATCAAATATTTGAATTTGATTGTTTTATTGCATTGCACGCATGGATTGGGTGTTCTTCCCTCGAGATATTCCTTCATGAAATATTCCACTACTTCAATTTTGAAGGATTCCTCATGATTTTTCGAAATAAAATCTATACCCAATTTTTCACATACGTCCTTTGCATCTTCTTCATTCTTTTTTGCCGAATGTTTGAATCTTCCACCGTCTATCGATTCCCAAAGGTTTAGATAAACTCCTGTCACATCAAAACCTTTTTCTTTTAATATATGAGCGACAACTGAGCTGTCGACTCCTCCGCTCATTCCAATTACTACCTTGTTTTTATGCGCTTTCACAGCCATATTAATGTTCATGTTCTCGCACTTTGAAATTTTCAAGCCCTTTTATTTTTAGATTATTCTTTTTTGCATAATCCATCAATGCAAGCTTTATTGCGTCTTCAGCCAATACTGAGCAATGAATTTTTTTCGGCGGCAAACCGTCCAGAGCTTCCACAACTGCTCTATTTGTAAGGCTTACCACTTCGTCAATCGATTTCCCCTTTATTAACTCTGTTGCCATGCTTGACGAAGCTATCGCCGATCCACAACCGAATGTCTTGAATTTTACATCCACGATTATTTCATCTTCTATTTTAAGAAAAATTTTCATTATATCGCCGCATTGTGGATTTCCAACCTCTCCAACACCATCTGCATTTTCAATTTCTCCCACATTCCTTGGATTCATAAAGTGATCCATTACTTTTTCTGAATACATATTTACCCCCTCATTCCTTTTCTAGTGAAGCGGAGATATTTCTCTCAGCTTCTCAACAATTCCAACCAATTTTTCAACCGTATAATCTATATCTTCTTCGGTTGTGAAATCTCCGACAGTCAATCTCAGTGATCCATGAGCTATTTCATGTGGTAAACCTAATGCCATTAGTACATGGGATGGATCCAAAGAACCTGACGTGCATGCAGAACCGCTTGAAGCTGCAATTCCCTGATTGTCCAAAAGGAGCAAGAGCGATTCACCCTCTATAAATTCAAAGCAGAAATTTACATTGCCGGGATGTCTTTTTGTTGGATGACCATTTAATTTCACATGTTCTATCCTGCTTGAAATATCACTTATCATCTTGTCTCTCAAAGCAATCAGCCTGCTTCTGTGTTCATCCAATATTTCATCAGCTATTGAGGCGGCTTTACCGAAGCCTACAATCGCCGCAAGGTTTTCAGTTCCGGCACGCATGCTTCTTTCTTGAGCTCCTCCATGCATGAGTTGATTGATTTTTGTACCTTTTCTTATATAGAGAGCTCCAATACCCTTCGGCCCGTAAATTTTATGTGACGAAAGAGTCATTAGGTCAACTCCCAATTTCTCTACATCCATTTTTATATGCCCGTATGACTGAACTGCATCGGTATGAAAATAAATATTGTTTTCTTTTGCGATTTTGCCTATTTCAGCTATCTCTTGAACAGTTCCGACTTCATTGTTAACATACATTATGGAAAGTAATATTGTATCCTTTCTGATTTCATTCTTTAGATTTTCCAAGTCCACCATTCCATATTCGTCAACATCAAGATAGGTTACTTCAAATCCTCTTGTTTCAAGATATTCGCAACTGTGAAGAACAGCATGGTGCTCTATCTTGCTTGTTATTATATGTTTTCCTTTTTTTGCGTTTGCTTCAGCTACTCCCTTCAAGGCCCAGTTGTCAGCCTCTGAACCACCTGCGCAAAAATATATTTCATTGTTTGAAGCATTGATGGTTTCAGCAATTATTTCACGAGATTTGTCGACAACTGCTTTTGCTTCTCTTCCATATCTGTAAATACTTGAAGGATTGCCAAAGTTCTCGGTATAGAAAGGCACCATCGCTTCAAAAACTTCCTTTTTTACAGGCGTTGTAGCAGAATAATCCAAATATACATTCTTTTTCAAAACATCATCCCCCATTATTTTAATTTATTTTCAATCATGCAACTGCTGCAATTGTTCATTTGGTTGTAATCATTTATCATATCATTCAATGTAATGGAATCTACTACCCGGGTAATGCTGTCCCTGATTTTTCTCCATACATGCTGCGTGACACAATGGTCATTATAAGAATACTTTTCCTCTTCACCGTCAACTACGCAATCCGTGGGTGCCAACGTTCCTTCAAGAGCCCTTAGAATGTCTCCTACTATTGTGTCTTCTGGTGATCTTGAGAGTTTGTATCCGCCGTTAGCGCCTCTTATGCTAACTACCAAACCCTTTTTTCTAAGTGATGAAAAAAGCTGCTCCAAATAACTTATCGAAATTCCCTGTTCATCGCTTATCTCACTTAAAGGAACGGGCCCTTTGCCATATTTTAGAGCCAGATAAAACATTGCCCTCAATCCATACCTTCCCTTAGTTGAAAGCTTCAATAAATCATCTCCTTGAATCCATAGTTTATTGCTCGGGATTCAAGGAGATTATATAATACCCTAGTAAATTTGTCAACTTTATTTTTTCAGCTTTTCATTATACTCCGTGAATTTTGATTCCTGGCCTGTTTGTGAGGAATTGTAATATTTTTTATCCTTCAGCAAATCCGGCATATATTGCTGTTTTACATAGTGATTGTCATAGCTGTGTGGATATTTATATCCCTTTCCGCGCTTTAGCCTCTTTGCTCCTGTAAAATGGCTGTCCCTTAAATGATTTGGAATTTGACCTATTACTCCCTTTTCAACATCTCCCAAAGCATTATCAACAGCAATCAGCGCTGAATTGGATTTTGGCATTAAAGCAAGCAGAATTGTCGCTTCAGATAAAATTATCCTCGCTTCCGGAAGTCCTACAAACAGTGCTGAATCAACGCATGACTTAACTATATTGATTGCGTTTGGATAAGCCAGTCCAATATCCTCAGCCGCCATTACAAGCAATCGCCTGCATATTGGCTTGATGTCCCCGGCCTCAACAAGCCTTGCAAGATAATGAACAGCTGCGTCCGGGTCGCTTCCCCTTATGGATTTCTGAAAAGCGCTTATTATGTCATAGTATTCGTCTCCCGTCTTGTCATAAGTGAAGACTTTTTTTTGCAATATCCTTTCGACTAAATCTTCCTTAAAATGAACCCTGTTCCCATTTTCCAGTAATAGGCCTATTTCAATGTAGTTAAGCATTTTTCGATAGTCGCCATTTGCATGCCTAGCCATTTCTAGAATAGATTTTTCATCATATATTAATTTTTTTCCAGATTCACCTTCGATGCGCAATTTTGAAGCCTCAATTCCTTCCAGCATATCCTCTGGGCTTATTGAACGAAATTCAAAAAGCATAGAACGGCTTAGCAGTGCTTTATATACATACTGAAAGGGATTCTCAGTTGTGCTAGCAATAAGTATAATTTTTCCGTTTTCTGTGTGCTCAAGTAAAAGCTGCTGTTGTTTTCTGTTAAAATGCTGAATCTCGTCAACATAAAGTACAGCTCCATTTATTGCAAGCAATGTATCGAGTTCGTTAATTACTTTCTTAAGATCGCCCACCCCTGCATTTGTGGCATTCAACTTATAAAATTTTCTGTCGGTTATTTCCGCAAGGAGATTGGCTACAGTTGTTTTTCCCGTCCCTGGAGGTCCATAGAAAATCATATTCATCAGTCTCTTTTTTTTCATTATGCTGTCAATCAACTTGCCTTTTCCTATAATGTGTTTTTGCCCGACAATCTCTTCCAATTTTTCAGGTCTTATTCTAACTGCCAACGGCTCCATTAAATCACCCTTTTCAAAATATTTAAAACCTGCATTTTTTTCTCAAAACGAAGGGAGGTCGAAGACCTCCCTTTCATTATAACCTTTTTGTTAAGCTCTATGTTACTTGTGATGATTTTGATTCAATGCAATTTATCACATAAAACTTTCTTTAGCATTTTGATTGCAAAATCAGGATATTTTTTTGATAAAACTCCCAGTGAAGCCATTATATACTTTTCATCAATAAGGATTTCCACATCTTTACCCGGATTCAATTTTTCATTTATATCGCGACTTAAAACTTTCCTTATAACTTTTTTCCCATTTGGTAGTCGCGTAAGTGCTCCTCCTGTGCCAATTATGAATTTTACTGCGGTAAGGTCTTTCCCTTCAGCGTATTTTCTCCTTCCACTTGTCCCATATACATTTCTATAATTCCCGGAATGCCTATCAAGAGCAACCGATATTGCTTTTTCAGCCATTATTTCAACAAAATTTATTTCTCTATTATTCTTCGGAAGGAAACGGTAATTTGAAGTCAATTTTTCAATATCCGCTCCAAAAATTTCTTTCAATCCCCTTTCTCCAATCATTTCAAGTATATTATCCATGTTTACATAAACACCCATATCACCTTCTACGGTCCTTTTCGCCTCAGGTTCGGGACTTAAAAGAATTCTGTTCACGTCCTCACTTCCACAAGTAACAGAATGTATGTCTGTCGTGGCTCCACCAACATCTATTGCAAGTAAATCCCCGATCTCGTCTTTAAGAATTTTTGAAGCCTCCATAACCGCTCCCGGGGTTGGAATAATTTTTGAATCAACCATTGTCTTGATTTTTTCCATCCCTGGCGCGTTAACTATATGTTCCTCAAACACGTCCTGAATTATTATTCTAGCAGCTTCCACATTAAGCTCGTCTATTCTGGGATATACGTTTTCAGTTAAATAAAGCTTTGTTGATTTTGCCCCTTTATTAAATATTTCTCTTATTTCTTCTTTGTTGTCAATATTGCCTGCATAAATTACTGGAATTCCCAATTCAAGTCCTGAAATTAAATCTGCATTGTGGATAGCCGTATCCCTTTCTCCATAATCGACCCCTCCTGCAATCAGTATAATATTGGGATTTATCTCTTTCAACTTTTTCATATCTGATTTTCGCATTTTTCCCGCCGTTATCATTTTCAAATTCGCACCGGCTCCAAGAGCAGCTTCCCGGGCAGCCTTTACCGTCATGTCGTAAACCAATCCATGTACAGACATCCTCAGACCACCTGCAGCACTGCTTGTGGCAAACATTTCATCGTATTGCAAAGAATTGGTTTTTAACTTGTTTTTAAGATCTTCAATCGCTTTTTTCAAACCTTCAACTACATCCCCGTCTTCTGCAGTAGTTTTCGATTGCCCCTGCCCTAAAAATTCAGCTTCACCTTTCACAATTCCGTTGAAAGCATTTACAATTGTAGTAGTACTTCCTATTTCAGCAACAAGAACATCAATTTTCATTATCGGATTCACCCAATTTTTTTACAAGGAAATCCGCCACTTGGCGACCCTTTGTGCCTCTTCCAAAACCTGCATCAATGCCCTGCTCAACTGCTATGCCATGCGTTACCTGTGTTCCGCCTGCAATTATCAAAATCCTGTCCCTTATTCCTTTTTCGATGCAAAGATCATTCATCCGCTTCATGCTTCTGTAATGTATTTTGTCATGGCTTATTATTGTGGACATAAGAATTGCGTCTGCATCAAGTTCAATTGCAGCATCCACCAGTTTTTCGCATGGGACGGATGTCCCCAGGTAGTGGCATTTTATTCCATACTTCTCTATGCCTCCATGCTTTATGTCAATAATTTCCCTCAAACCGACAGAATGCTCATCTTCTCCAACCGTCCCCGCCACAATCCTCAAAGGCGATTCTTTAACTGCTTGCCTTATTTCATCGTCTGTAAGTATTTCAGGCTCTTTTGGAATTTTTAATTTTCCAATGTCGATAGATGCATCAATCCTGCCCTTCATTTGTATCCTTGTACCTTCCGAAGGATGCAATACCTCCTTGTGAATCACTTCGATTTCTTTTAGGTTCATTTTACTGCCCAATTCAATAGCAGCAAACTCTGCTGTTCTTTTTTCTGCAGGCAACATTATTTCCACCTGTACAATTCCATCTCCAAGCCATTCTACTTCCGGCTTAAGTATTTTATTTTTTCTTAAGTTTTTATTTTCATTCATTCTGACATTAACATTGTCATTTTCATCCAATTCATCAATGTAAACTATTTTTTCGGGATTTTCAAATGTACATCCGTTTATTGCATCGGATGGATTTTTCAAGTTGTATTGTTCAATATTGTTTTTTCCGAAATGTGCAGTTACTGGTGCAAAATAATTTTTCTCTCTTTCATATAGGGTATTCGCTCCAACCCCCCCATCTGTTTTCCTTGCTATTCCATCACCGTTTCTTTCAGGGTATAGACCCGAATCAACGAAAAACCCTTTTTCAACGGCTTCGAAATATCCTCCGCATTCAATTATTTCCTCCATGAACAATACTGCTTTTTCCTTCAACTCCCTTGTCTTTTCCTTCAAATAACCATCTTTTTTCAGATCAACCATCTCAAGTATGCCGTCCATTCCTACGAGCGTCTGTTTTGCAGTATCACAAGCCTCTATGTTGTACATATGCCATGGAACATTTCGCCCCTCGTCAGGCGTTATGGTCGATTGTATATCCGCACTAGTCAATCTTGAAACAAGCATGTTCAAAACGTGTGTCACTGTTGCTTCCCTTGTAGACGACTCCATGTACTTAGTATTCATCTGAGCGCGCATCCTATATTCTGCAAACAATTCCCTCAATGCCACTGCGTAAGGTAAATCAATCTTAAGACAAGGGGCAGGCGGAGCCGTAGGAGGAACTGTTGACAAACAAATATTATCTTTTTTCATACCGGCAAAAAAGGAAAACATGCTGTTTATTGCATGTTGAACCATCAATTCGGGCATTACTTTCCATGCTTCCCTTGCGGTCGCATTTGCATTATGGGCCCCGTCAATCTGAGCCATGTCAGCCCAAGCCATTATTTTTTTTGATTCGGCAGCATCCACAAATGACCTCACCATATTAATATTTCTATATAAAACATTGTACTGTGGATCCTGGTGAGCGCCGTTGACCCCTTCCTCTGCAAACATTACCGCTATTTCCGGACCGGCCACTCCACTTACATATGAATGGTAGTTTATTTCCCTTCCAACTTCTTCCTCAATCAAATCCAATGCCTTTCTTTGAGCCCTTACTTGCTTTCTGCTTATTGGGATTCCGCCGACTCCTTGCGGAGTGCCTTCCATCAGTCCGTCGAAATGTGATTGACCCGCTGTCCTTATAACCATAATATGGTCCGCTCCATGCCAGGCGGCCATACGCATACGCCTTATGTCATCCTCAAACCTTCCGGAAGCAATTTCGGTAGTTATGCTGTAGTCCGGTTGCGGATCGATGTCGCCAAAATATTTGGCTGATGGAAGGGGAACACTTTTCTTGAGAGAATCGGAACAATTTTTGTACTCAAAATCACCGATTTTTATACTGTCTCTCTTCTTTCTCCATGACCATCCTTTCCGTTTAGGTCTATACTTGTCAAGATCCTTCAGTATTTCTTCAACATCTATTCTTTCGTCGGGATCAAGAACCATTCTTATTTCCCCCCCTCTTCAAAACTTCCAATTAAATCATCCCACCCATTTCCTTTCAATAGCATTGTTCCTGCTTCTTTTATAGAGCATTTTTCGATCATCGACAGCCTGTAAACTGCATGTCCTGCCCCCTTGCCCATGAGCCCCCTGTCGATTATTTGTTCCACTATGGCTTTAGCTTCGATCGAAGAAAATCCCATCCGAAGCAAAATAGATCTTTCTATGGAAGGTGATGTATACTTTCCAGCCATATCAATCATAGGCCTGACTATTGTTTCTGACAATTGCCAGAACCTTGATTTCAACTCTTCATCTGTCAAATTTTTCAAGTGGCTTCTTCTTTGATTAAAATCATCTTTTCTTTCCACTGTCTCACCTCCCGATTTCTTTCATTATTTGTACAAATCTGCCTTCATCAAGTTTTGTTTCTTTTCTCAAAAATTCAAGTTCTATGTCTTTGATTTTTCTTTCGCCAATCCTTTGCAACGAGTTTTTTATATATGATTTCTTTATATCCATCAAATCGAGGTCTTTTGCTTGCAGCATGGAAGGATGGGCGGGAAGAATTATGTTATTCCCCGGAATTTCATCTTTAGGATTTCCAAATTTGATTTCTATCCCATTCTCTCTTGCAAAAGACAATTGAGGCTGTATATGTTTCCCTGCACCCGTATATTCCGTTTCCTGCACTACAATCATCTGTTCATTTTCCATTTCCTGCGCCAAATAAAATGCTGCCGCAAGAGAAGTGTTCCCTGCCGGACCTCTTTCCAACCCCTGCAATTGCGCCAATGCCTCAGTCATATAAAATACTTCGCCCTGCCTTACTGTTACATATCTGTCCATATACCTCAAGGGCCTCGCCGCTGATCTGGGAACATCTGTTCTGTCCGGCCAAGTCGCAAACGGAATTCCAAAACCTGTATGCCCTGTTGTAAAAGACTTTCTATTGAATTGCCCGTCGCTGGCCATATGAAGACCAGCGAGATCAACACTTGCAGCGATTATTTTTGTTTCGCCGGCTCCTGCTTTTATGATTCCCCTTGCCGTTCCCGTCAAGTTCCCCCCTCCGGCATTTGTGCATACAACACTGTCGGGTTCTCTGCCATATCTCTCCCTACACTGCATTATCAATTCGTTCCCAAGTGTTTCAACACCTGCTATTCCAAACGGAGTATAAAGAGAAGCATTGAAGTATCCTGTTTCCTCAAGCAACTTTAAAAAAACATAAAACAATTCGGGCCCAACAGTAAGTTGAACAACCTCTGCGCCAAAAGCTTCGCATTTGCGCGCCTTTTCAATTATTTCAGGCTGTCCCTTATAGGAACTGTCATAACATTCCTGCACTATTATGCATTTTAAGCCGCTTATGGCAGCCTGGCTAGCCACAGCCGCCCCGTAATTGCCGCTTGTCGCCGCAACGACTCCCTTGTAGCCCATTTTTTTTGCATGATAAACAGCACTTGCCGCACGCCTTGCCTTAAAGCTTCCGGAAGGATTCGACGCTTCATCCTTTATGAAAATTCTTGCTGCTTTTTTATTTTTTGAGATTTTTCTTGCCAATTCAGTTATATTTTTCAATTCAATGGTGGGAGTATTTCCCACTCCCGATTTTTCCTGAATGTCAATTGTTTCATGTAATGTATACCCTGTCTTTTCCATCATTCTTTCATAATCAAATGCAATTGATCCTTGCAATTCGAATTCCTCATAATCGATTCCTATTGCCTTTTTCATTATTTCATTTCGCCTGGACATTACTTCTTCATATGAGTTATCGATTATTCCCACCCCCGGAAACAATTTTTCTCAATTGCAGGCCTATTTCCAAAAGTTCAGGAATGAAACCGCCGTATGAATGTGAAAATGCCGGTTCCTTTTCGATAAGCTTTCCTTGGACAATTCTGCCTGTAATTGTTTTCACCAAAACATTTTTCCCCAATTCTGCATCTTCAGTCAAAAAGCCTTTTACCCACATTTCATAAGGCACTTTTCCTGTGTCTACCGGCAGGTTTTGAGCCCTCTCTCCAGGCTTTAAAACAAGATTATGAATCCTTACCCACGTACCCTTGCTTATCATTTACCATACTCCCCCTCTTCTATAAATTGTCTCATATCGCCCATAACAGCCCTTGGAATTGGAAGGTCCAGCATTGTTTTGACTCCGCTTCTTGCATTTATTACATGTGGTATCATATTTACACACATGGCTATTGTTCCAATTCCTCCCGGTATTTCAGGTTTTATACTCATTGAAATGTCCGGTTCCCCCTTTATCCTTATGAAGTCTCCAGTATCTATAGACTCTAATTCCGGTTTAACCTGTTGAGGGTGTTCCATTTCAATTTTTATATTTCCGTCTACATATCCGTATCCGCATTGCCTGCATCCGGCAACATCTCCGGACTCGACTTTTACATGCTGTGTTTTCCTTTCCATTTTTGCAATTATCGGCTCTCTCGTTTGTTCGATTTTTTCCACATTCCAACCCAGTCCTCTTGCCAGCATTCCTATGGATTCGGGGAAACCGACATGGCCTGCAATTTTCCCATTTTGAATTCCTTCCATGAATTCACTTTTTGTAATCCCCACTCCTTGCTCATTCATTACTGCCGGGCCAAACGGTGAAAGATCATTTATTCTTGCCGCCTTGATATGTTCAACATTCCCGCATGCACCCGTAAGCACAAGTATAAGCGTGTCCAATACAAAACCCGGATTTATTCCAGTTCCTAAAACTGTAACGCCATTTTCTTTTGCAATCAAATCAAGCTTTCCCGCCAATTCTTTTTCCTCTTGCCACGGGAAAGCCATTTCTTCCGCTGTAGATATTACATTCAGTCCATTCTCAAGACACATGGAAATTTTTTCATATGAATGCTTGACATATGAGTCAGTTGCTATTAATACTACATCAGCTACGTTCTCCTTTAAAATTTTCTCTGCTTCATTTGAAATCACTAGCGGTTTCATGTCGTTTTCGCCCATATCCAATACATCATAAAGGTTTTCTCCCACATGTGATTTTCTACCTATTACCCCTACAATCTCGACTCCTTTCTTTTTTAAAATCATCTCAGCTATTCCACTTCCCATTGACCCGATTCCCCAAATTATCACTTTGATTTTTTCATTTTTCATGTCTTCCTCCCATTATTATTTCCTTGTTATTTCTTTACCCTATAATTACAATATTATTATTTTATAGCAGAATTTCCTTGTAAAATATCAATATACCTTTTTATATAAGTTCTTGGACAAATAAAGAAGCGCAAACGGAATTCGTTTGCGCTTCTTTTCTAAATTTAAATTATTTGTAAATCCTCTTATTCTCCATACAATGGAAATTTATCACATAATGATTTCACATCTCTTTTAAGAGACTCGTCATCAGCTCCACCTTCTATTGCTTTTTTAATTATTTCAGCTATTGCAGCCATATCTTTTTCTTTCATGCCCCTAGTTGTTACCGCAGGTGTTCCCAAACGTATTCCACTTGTCACAAAAGGGCTTTCGGGATCAAACGGTATAGTATTCTTGTTTACAGTTATGCCTAATGCATCAAGTCTTTTTTCCGCATCTTTACCGTTTACATTCTTGCTTGTCAAGTCCAGCAGCATCATGTGGTTGTCTGTTCCACCCGATACTATCCTAAATCCCCTGTTTTTCAATTCCTCTGACAATGCTTTCGCGTTTGCTATTGTTTGCTTTTGGTAATTTTTAAATGCATCTGTAGAAGCTTCTTTGAAACATACGGCTTTGGAAGCTATAACATGCATCAATGGTCCCCCTTGCGAACCAGGGAAAATAGCCTTGTCGATGATTTTAGCATAGTCCGCCTTGCAAAGTATTACTCCTCCCCTTGGGCCTCTAAGAGTTTTATGGGTGGTGGTAGTCACAAAGTCGGCATATCTGCACGGATTTCCGTGTAACCCTGCGGCAACCAATCCCGCGATATGAGCCATATCAACCATAAGATATGCCCCGACAGAATCCGCTATCGTTCTGAATTTCTCAAAATCAATTTTTCTTGAATACGCGCTTGCTCCGGCTACGATAAGTTTGGGTTTGTGTTTCATGGCAATTTCCCCCACTTCATCGTAATCGATTTTTTCAGTTTCCTTATCAACACCGTAGCTTACAAAATTATAAAGCCTTCCCGATTGGTTTACAGGACTCCCATGAGTAAGGTGTCCTCCATGTGGCAACGCCATGCCCATAACGGTATCCCCTGGCTTCAAAACAGCTTGATAAACAGCAAAATTAGCGCCGGAACCAGAATGTGGTTGAACATTGGCGTGTTCTGCTCCAAAAAGCAACTTCAATCTCTCTATCGCAAGATTTTCTGCAACATCAACTTCTTCGCAACCGCCGTAATATCTCTTTCCCGGGTAACCTTCAGCATATTTATTTGTAAGTACACTTCCCATTGTTTCCATTACCGCTCTTGAAATGAAATTCTCCGATGCTATTAGTTCGATTCCATTCCTCTGCCTTGTCAGCTCACTGTTTAAAACTTCCATTATTTTAGGATCAGTTTCTTTAAGGTATTCGTAATTCATTAAATCACCCTTTCGAGATTATTTTAGTTATTTGCGGCATATATTTTTTTGATTTTTTGAATTCTGCGTTTTTAGATTTTATTATAATAAAAGTAACTGTCAGGGACATCAAAGCTGTCGCACCTAAAACCATTTCATGGTTTAATATTTCGTTTTTAGCCAGCATCCAATTCGCAACAAAAACGCAAATCAGCATGGTAATCAACGGAAATCCATATAATATGGCTGCAGCGCCAAGTAAATCACCCTCATCCATGCTTATTTCTACATGGTCGCCCTTCTTTGCATTCATGCTATTATATGCATCCGAATAAACACTACCGTCATCTTCTCCAATTTTGCATGCCTTGCATTTCCCACACGCAGAATGCCTCATCAACTTTACTTGGGCCATATCGCCCTGTATGTTTACAACTTCTCCGACTCTATACATTCTTACACTCCCATTATTTCAAAAACCCTATCATCGTTTCAATCAATTCATCAATTGTCTGTTGTTCCGATCCTTCATTTCCTTCATTTTTACATTTCATCATGCAGTGGTTCAAGTGATTCTCAAGAACTATTCCCCCCACCCTATTTACTGCTGACCGCACTGCGGAGATTTGAATTAGTATATCGTTGCATCCCCGTTCCTCATCAATCATTTTTTGAATACCTTTGATTTGCCCTTCAATTCTCCTCAACCTTCTTTGAACAGAATCCTTATCATAATTGGCCA
>CAZXWC010000034.1:0-14946 GCA_964644525.1 uncultured Peptostreptococcaceae bacterium | reverse complement strand
GTTATTTGAAGTATGTTTATTTTTGGGTGTACGATGCTGCCGCCAAGTGAATAGTTATATGCCGTGCTGCCTGCAGTTGTAGAAACAAGAATGCCGTCTCCACTGAAATTTTCAAGTATGTCGTTGTCCAAAGTAATAAGAAGGTGTATTGTTGCTGATTTATCGCCTTTTATGACAATTTCATTAATTCCGATAACATGCATGCAATCAGTGAGAGTGCATATTTTAGCTTCTATGTGTTTGATTTCATCAATTTTGTATTCGTTTTTTTCATATTTATCTACAAATTCTTCGATGTTTTGAGGAAGAAGTTCCTGAAAGAAACCAAGATGGCCTGTGTTTATTCCTATGACCGGCATTTGTGGAAAATCGTACTTATGCATAGTTCTTAAAAAAGCTCCGTCTCCACCGATTGTTATCAGCAATTCGGCACTTGGGTCATACTCGGTTTTGACTTTAAAATTTCGGCCCAAAAGTGTTTTCACGAGAATATTTTCAGCATATAGTGATTGTGGATTGTCGTTTGATATAATGCTTATTAGTTTTTCATTCATGGGTATGTACTCCTTGCAAATTTGATTGTAAGCTAACATTACTATATACCAAAAGCGTTGATTTTGAAAGGTGGCAAGAAATCATGGGAAATAATCCTGATTTAAAATTTTTGATTGATGAAGAATATGTAGACAAAAAAATTATCGATATATTGTATAAAAAAATGGGGATGTCGGGAAGATTTGTACGAAAACTCAAAAAAGGAAAATCTGTAGACTTGAATGGAAAAAAAACGTCTATTTACACAAGGGTACAATCCGGAGATTCCCTAGAGATACATTTTCCGCAAGAATCATGTGATGATATGCCGAACGAAGAAATAGAAGTAAGAGTGTTGTTTGAGGACAAGTGGTTGTTGGCTGTCGAAAAGCCGGCAGGCCTTTTGGTGCATCCGACAAAGAAAGATCAAAATGACACATTGTCGAATGGAATTGCTTCATATATGAAAAAGCAAGGAGAGGATTATATAGTAAGGCATGTAAACCGTTTGGACCGCGACACATCCGGAGTTGTGCTCATTGCAAAGAATTCATATATACATGATCAAATCGCATTGCAAATGAATGATGGGGAAGTTGAAAAATCATATAATGCGCTTGTTGAAGGAATTTTGGATAAAAAATCGGATTGCATTGAGTGTCCAATAGGAAAGCCGGACATATTGAATATAAAAAGAGAAGTAATGGAAAAAGGGAAACCGTCCACAACGATATATGATGTTGTTTCTGAAGCTGATGATTTAAGTTTTTTGAAAATAAGGCTCCTTACAGGTAGGACGCATCAAATAAGGGTGCATATGAAGTATATAGGACATCCCGTTCTTGGGGATGATTTATACGGTTGCCCGAGTGAATTGATAGAAAGACAAGCCCTGCACGCCGGGTCTTACAGCTTGCGGCATCCTGTGACAAAGGAAATCATAGAAATCAAATCAGAACTTCCGAAAGATATACGGAAGATTATTGAACTAAAAAATTTTGAATAATAGTGACGATGATATATAATAATATATAGAAAAGGAAATGCCTGAGATGTTTGTTATTCCAATAAATTCAACCACTGGATTTAATACGGGAGCCTGCGTTTTTCTGTGGATGGCAAGCCTGCTTATGGACGTCAGAAGCAGGAAACAGGGCACCCACCTGGTTGTAACCGGGTATGAATTTTAAGAAGACGGCATCTTGGGTATGAAATATAGCTTCTGAATATCAGAAGCTATATTTGTATTTGAATTATAAGGTGTATGCGAGGAGCAGAATAATGAGCGAGACTATTTTAATTCTTTTGAGGGATATGACAAGCAAAGTCGGGATTATTATCACCTTGGCTTTTTTATTGTCCAAAATTGCTATATTCAAGCGTCTTGTAACAAAGAAGAATATAACTTTGATTGATAAAGTAATTATGTCCATATTATTTGGATCATTGGGAATACTTGGCACATATGCAGGAATACCGGTAAATGGAGCCATAGCGAATTCGAGAATCATTGGAGTTTTTGTCGCGGGCTGGCTGGGAGGTCCCTTGGTGGGGTTTTTGAGCGGCTTCATAGCAGGGTCCCACAGATGGATTATTGACATAGGCGGTTTTACTGCAGTTGCTTGTGCAATATCGACAATTACAGAAGGCTTGCTTGCGGGATATTGCAGCAAACTCTTTAGAAATATACGTATGGATTGGCTTGGAGCCCTTGCAATGGGAGCTGTAGCAGAGATAATACAGATGTTGATAATTTTGCTGATTGCAAAACCTTTTTCGGATGCATTGGAATTGGTTGAAATAATTTGGCTTCCGATGGTATTTGTAAACTCAATAGGAATATCTTTATTCATAGCAATAACACAAAGCATACTTCTTGAAAAAGAAAGAATAAAGGCAGAACAATCGCAATTGACACTAAATATTGCAACGAAAACCTTGCCTTATTTAAGGCAGGGATTCAACAAAGATACTTCTAAGGAAGCAGCGAGAATAATATATGAAATGACAAGTTTGGCCGCTGTTTCAATAACTGATGAAAACAAGATACTGGCTTATGTTGGAAACGGAAGTGAAAATATCATACCGGGACAAATGAGTATATCAAACATTACAAGGCAAGTAATAAGAACTGGCAAACATAAAATAACAAAAGAAGTAAAGGAAATAGAACATAAGACAAAAGCTGAAATAAGTTCAGGAGTGATAGTGCCACTCAAGGAGAACGACAAGGTTGTTGGAACTCTGAAAATCTTTAGAAAGGAAAAAAGAGGTATTACTGAGCATGATGTTCAACTTGTTTTGGGTCTCGCAAGGCTTTTTTCAACCCAAATAGAATTGGGAATGGTTGAATATCAAAAGAAACTCGTAGCGAAAGCGGAACTCAAGGCACTGCAGGCTCAGATAAATCCACATTTTCTTTTCAACGCATTGAATACGATTGCTTCATTTATAAGGACAAATCCGGACAGTGCGAGAAATTTAATATTTAATTTATGCGATTATATAAGGCAGAACATGCAAATATCACAGGATGAGATATCTTTAAAAAAAGAGATAGCTCACATTAAGTCCTATCTTTCAATTGAAAGGGCTCGTTTTGGAGATAAAATCAACGTTATTTTTGATGTGGACAAAAGCTTGAATTTCAATGTTCCACCATTGATACTCCAGCCGCTGGTTGAAAATTCGATTAAGCATGGAATGAAGGGTATGCAGGAAGGAATAAAGATTAAAATATCCATAAAAAAAGAAAAAGCCCATTACAACATTGTCATTGAGGACAATGGCATAGGTATAGATGAAAAAATGATTGAAGAAATAAAAGAGAACAGTATTGACGGATCAATAGGGCTTGTAAATGTTGACAAGCGGTTGAAATGCAAGTATGGACTCGATTATGGCATGGAAATCGAATCCGAAAAAAATAAAGGGACAAGAATCAGTCTGAGGATTCCAATTGAAAAAGAGATGGATAGGGGGAAAATTGCATGATAAGATGCATTGTTGTTGATGATGAGATGCCTGCAATAAATGAAATCAAATATATGCTAAATGAAATTGGTGGAGTTGAAATTGTTGCGGAAGCTTATGATATGGAAAGTGCTAGAAAGGTTATTTGCGAATTCAAGCCGGATGCAATTTTTCTTGACATAAATCTGGGAAGCGGTGATGGAATAGAATTGGCTGATATTATTACGAGGGAAAAGAATTATCCATCGATAGTATTTGTGACTGCATATGACGATTATGCGATAAAGGCTTTTGAAGTGAATGCAATAGACTATATATTAAAACCTATAAACAGCAAAAGGCTTTCGAAGGCTCTTAATAAAATAAAAGAAAAATTGGAGAACAAAGAAAATCATGGAGCAGATGAAAAGCTCAAGACTTTCCTTGAA
Source organism: uncultured Peptostreptococcaceae bacterium (assembly GCA_964644525.1). Lineage (GTDB taxonomy): Bacteria > Bacillota > Clostridia > Peptostreptococcales > BM714 > BM714. The sequence goes on along the minus strand of CAZXWC010000034.1, from coordinate 11,011 downwards.
AGCTATAACAGAAAAATCGAAAGAATAAGTGTATATGCAAACGGTAAATACATTCCTCTTGAGCCTGAAATAATTTATTATGTAACAACTGATGGAAGGAATACGTTGATAATTACTGAAAAAGGTGAATTCATAACAAATCTGACACTTTCGGAAATGGAGAATAAATTTAAAGAATACAATTTATTCAGAACGCATAGAAGCTATCTTTTGAATTTAAATTATGTAAAAGAAGTATACAACTGGTTTAACGGGACGCTTCAGGTTGTGGTTACAGGAAGCAAGGAAAGAATCCCTGTAAGCAGAAACAAAGTATGCAGTTTCAAGCAAATAATGGGTATTTGATCTAAATTTAAGCAAAAAAACAAAAGCCGCCGAATGGCGGCTTTTATAGAAAATCAATTATCGATGACATTTAGTGGATTTATTTGTTTACCATTGTAGTGTATTTCGAAATGAAGATGCGAACCTGTGCTTATGCCTGTGCTTCCCATCAATGCAATCAAATCACCTTTATCGATGGAATCCCCGGTTTTTACAGATGAAGATTTTAAATGAGCATAGACACTTTTATATCCATAGCCATGGGAAATGATAACCATTCTCCCGTATCCGCCATTGTAGCCGACATAGGTTACGACTCCACTTCCGGCAGAGAATATGCAGGTGCCTTGACTATTTGCAATATCTATCCCCTTGTGGTAATCTTTTCTTCCTGTAATAGGATGAATCCTGAATCCGAAAGGAGAAGTGATTCTTCCTTCTGCAGGCATCAAATCGGGTCTTGCGTCAAGGAAATCCAGCCTTGCTTCCAAATCTTTTGAAAATTTATCGATTATGTGTTTTTCATCTTCCATCAAGTCGATTATTTCATTGCTGTCTTCGGGAACATAAATGTGATTGTCTTTCGGAAGAGCAACTGTTCTGTCGGATGAACGTGATAAAGGTTTTGACAAGTTGCTTGGGGTGGATTCTTTTTCTGAAAGTTCTAAACCAACCATGTCTCTGATTTTGTATTCAAGAACATTAAGTTCATCCAGTTTTTCAGAAACAATCACGGCATTGTTTTTAAGACTTTCAATCTGATCCTCGTAGGATCTGTTCACAGCCATAAGACTGTTTGCTTTTTCACGACTTGAAAAAACTTCATTTTTAAGGTCTTCATTGATATTGAAAAGAACAAAGGAAGATATTGCAAGGAAGAGAGCCGCAAATGAAACGGCAAAAGTGCCGGAATAAACAAAAAGCTTGCTTAGTTGAAAATCCTTCTTTTTTGAATTTTCATGGGTGATTATTACAAACGTGAATTTTTCTCTTTTCCATCGGCGTAATAGTTTGTATGCCCAAACAATTGAATCTGTAACTTTTTTACACACGAATTCTATAAATTTGTAAAAGACGAAAAATGTAGAAGAGAGCAATGAAAAAAACATTTGATCGATAATGACATTGACTTCATTCAAATACACTATTGCGTCTAGAATGGAGAAAAAAATAATTAATGAAGCAGCCCAGAAATTTCTTATTATATGTGATAGTATTACAGTGGATTTTGAAAGAAGCTTATAAACAAAAGCCAAAAATGGTTTTATGGTTTTTGCACAGCGTGTGTAAAATGATTTTATATTAGCAGCAATAGTGCATATGATTTTCTTGAAATTTTGCATAAGTAATCTCCTAAAAAAATTATATGTATTAATTATAGCAGGAATCTGCGTCAAATGTAATACTTTTGTAACAAATGCTTTCACCGGAGGTGAATAATGAACAAAAGAGAGCTTTTTCTGCCAGTTAACAAGGCGGACATGGAAAAAAGAGAGTGGCAACAATGTGACTTCATTATGGTCACAGGAGACGCTTATGTAGATCATCCAAGTTTTGGAGCGGCAATATTGTCAAGGATTCTAGAGAAGAATGGCTATAAGGTAGGAATAATTGCGCAGCCAGATTGGAAAGACAACAAAAGCATAAGTCTGCTTGGAAAGCCCAAATATGCATTTTTAGTGACTTCTGGCAATATGGATTCAATGGTCAACCATTATACTTCAAATAAAAGGAAAAGAAGAAATGATGCTTATACACCAGGCGGTGAATTTGGAAAACGACCGGATCGTTCGGTAATAGTATATACAAATATGATCAAAGCATGTTTCAAGGATATCCCTGTCATAATTGGCGGAATTGAAGCGAGCCTGAGGCGCATGGCACATTATGATTATTGGGACAATAAAATAAGGCGTTCAATTCTTTTTGATTCCAAGGCCGATATGCTAGTTTATGGAATGGGTGAGAAGCCACTATTGGAGATAGCTGAATACATGTCGGCAGGAGTTGGAATCGACCAGATAAGGCACGTGAGGGGAACCGCATATATAGAAAACGATATGGCGGATTCGCCAAATATAGTAGAAATACCCTCATACGATGAAGCTGTTAAAGCCGTGCCCGCTCTGGCAAGAGCTTTCAAGATTCAGGCCAAAGGCGACAATCCTTTCAACGATATTTCATTGGCGCAGCGCCACGGCAACAGATACCTTATTCAGAATCCGCCCCAATATCCGCTGGAGAAAACATATATGGATGATGTATATGATTTGCCTTATGTACGCGAAGCCCATCCCGATTATGATATAGCGGGAGGAATTCCGGCACTAAATGAAATGCGTTTCAGCATTACGGCGCAAAGGGGTTGTTTTGGAGATTGTTCATTTTGTGCAATAAGCAGGCATCAAGGCAAGCACATACAGCAAAGAAGTCATGAATCGATAATAAAAGAAGCCAAATGGATGTCAAGGCAGAATGACTTTAAAGGATATATACAAGATGTTGGAGGCCCTACTGCCAATTTTAGAAATGAGGCTTGTCCCAAAGCAAAAGAACACGGATATTGTGACAACAGAAGTTGCCTGGCGCCTTCTCCGTGCCCAAACCTTGTTCCTGACCATAGCGATTATGTTGAACTGCTTGAGAAATTGAGGGGATTGAAGGGCATAAAGAAGGTTTTTATAAAATCGGGAGTCAGATATGATTATATGATGCTCGACCCTCAGAATATATTTTTCAGGCAATTGTGTAAAAATCACATAAGTGGACAGCTTAAGGTGGCGCCTGAACATGTTTCGCGGAAAGTATTGGGATACCTTAACAAACCATCTTTTAAGACTTATAAAAGTTTCAGAAATGAATATTTTAACTACAACAGGTCAATAAGTAAAGAACAATACTTGGTTCCATATTTCATTTCAAGCCATCCCGGCAGCAGACTTGAAGATGCGGTTATGCTTGCGGAATATTTGCGGGACATAGGGAGACATCCGGAACAGGTGCAGGATTTTTATCCTACCCCGGGAACACTTTCGACAGTCATGTATTGCACGGGATTGGATCCGAGGACGATGGAAAAAGTATATGTTCCAAAGGGAAGAGAAAAAGAACTGCAAAGAGCGTTGCTGCAGTATTGGAATCCCAAATACAGGCCGATGGTTTATGAGGCTTTAAAAAAGGCAAACAGAATGGACCTGGTGGGATATGGAGAAAATACATTAATAAGGCCGAAAAATAATGGAAAGGGGAGTGGAGGTAAAAATGAAAGAAAAGGAAAGACTGGACCGAATAAATCAGCTCGCAAGAAAACAAAAAGATGAAGGTTTGACAGAAGAAGAAAAAAAAGAACAAAAAAGGTTGAGGGAAGAGTATCTTAAATCATTCAGAAAACAATTTCGCCAGCAGCTTGATTCCATAAAAATTGTTGACGAAGAAGATACAAAGAAAGGATTGAATTAAAAGGTATGGAGGGTGCAAAATGAAGAGTATTGATAACGGGAAAAATAAAAGTGCATGGAATAGCTTGGAAAAAGAAGACATGAATGAAATGCAGATGTTTATAGAAGGATATAAAGACTTCATCTCAAAAGGGAAAACTGAAAGAGAAGCATCGGATTATATTGAAGAGCAAGCAAAGAAGAATGGTTTTCTTGATTTGTATGCGGAGGATGATGAAAAAATCGACCCAAAAGGTAAATATTATGCCAAGAATCGCGGCAAATCGATAATAATGATAAATCTTGGGGAGGATAACTTAATTGATGGCCTTAATATTGTTGGTGCGCATATCGATTCACCAAGACTTGATTTGAAGCAAAATCCCATTTATGAAGACAGCGATTTGGCTTTATTTAAAACACATTATTATGGAGGAATCAAAAAGTATCAATGGACTTCTTTGCCTTTGGCTCTTCATGGGATAGTTTACAAGGAGGATGGCGGCAAAGTTTCCATAAATATTGGAGAAGCCCAGGAAGACCCTGTATTTTCGATAAGCGATTTGCTGCCTCATTTGGCAAAGGATCAGAACGCAAAAAAAATGAGTGAAGCTGTGACTGGGGAAAATCTTAATGTGATTATTGGAAATATGCCAAACGATGTAGAAAAAAATCCTTTTAAGTCTCGCTTGCTGAAAATCCTGGATGAAATGTATGGGATTTCAGAGGAAGATTTTAAAGTTGCGGAACTTGAAGTGGTCCCGGCGGGAAAAGCGCGTGATTCGGGTTTTGACAGGTCAATGGTCATGGCATACGGGCAGGATGACCGTTCATGCGCCTTTGCGGCTATGAAGGCTATTTTTTCAAAAGAATCATATAAAAGAAGTGCAGTAGCTATTTTCAGTGACAAAGAAGAAATAGGGAGCGTCGGTAATTCGGGAATGCTATCAAATGCTTTTGAAAATTTCATGGCGGAAATACTTTTTCGTTCAAAGGGACGTTATGACGAATTGATGCTGAGGCGAATGCTCTCCAACACCAATGTGTTTTCTGCAGATGTAGTAAATGGTTTTGACCCGGATTATCCGGAAGTATCCGACAAGTTGAATTCGGCGTATCTTGGAAGAGGGGTTTCCATTTCCAAATATGGAGGATCAAAAGGAAAGTCGGGTTCAAACGATGCAAATGCTGAATATATTTCCAAGGTAAGGATGCTCTTGAATAAAGAAAATATTGTCTGGCAGACAGCGGAAGTCGGGAAAGTCGACCAGGGAGGCGGCGGGACAATAGCCTATATATTGGCAAATAAGGGAGCTGAAGTTGTAGACATCGGATTGCCCGTTTTAAGCATGCATTCCCCCTTTGAATTGATAAGCAAAGTAGATTTGTACATGGCCTACAGGGCGTATGATATATTTTTTAGAAAAATGGCTTGATTTATTATTTTGTTCTGTTATAATTCAATAGTTGTCATTTAAAGGCGTATGCATTTGCATATGCCTTAAAATTTTTTAAGGGGAGTAATCATGAAAGTTTTAAACAAAAAAGAAATGAAAAAATTCTATTTGCTGTTGGTGCCTGTTCTTGTAATCGGGTTTGCCTTGGCGGCATATGCAGAAACAGAAAATGAGTACGAAAATAATGGCAGGGATGTTCCAAATGCGGAGCTTAATGGAGAATTCAAGTATGTATATGATAATGAATTGATGCAAAGGTTACAGACGGCGAAAGAGCTTTCGGCATATGAGAATCCGGAAACAATGACTAAGGCTGAAAAGATAATGGACAAGACTCCTTTACCGGAGGAAGCCGCTTTGTCAATTGTCAAGTATTCAGAAAAACTTGGCATCAGAACTTCACTGTTGATTGCAATGATGGAGCTTGAAAGCGATTTTAATAAATACGAGGTAGGGACACATAAGGACAGGGGTTATATGCAGATAATTCCGGGAACCGAAAAATGGCTTGCCGAGGAATATGGTGAGAGTATAGGACTGGAATACAACCCGGAGCGAATATTTGAAGAAGAATACAATATAGGGCTTTCAGCTCTTTATATAAGTGTTCTTCATAAGGCATACGGAGACAATTTCAATAGAATTTTATCGGAATACAATCGAGGACCGTATAATCTTAAGGAGTACTATCAAAAGCATGGCACATACAAGACTGCTTATTCTAATAAAATTCTGGATTTAGAAAAAAAATACGAATCATTGAATGTGTAGAATTGAAATCGGACCGCCTTGATAATAGCAAGGCGGTTTTTGTATTGAATGAAAACAACATTTAATATAAATCAAACCGATTAGGATATATAATAAATGTATGCCGAGGAAGACAAGGATGGTAAGAAATGAAATTCAACATTAACCGCGTACAAAAATTCAAGTCGGGATACATTGCAGCTTCGGTAGGGTTTTGTCTTCTTGTGTTTGTTTTTACGGGGGCCGCAAAGTCTATAAAAGAACAGTATAGAGAAACGAAATTCATGTTGGACAACGAAAATTCTTTCGCTGAGTCCATTGATTCATACAATCTTTATACTGAAGACATTATGATTTTGGATGAAATAAACTCTGGATATGAAGAACTCTATGGAGAAATATTTGACAAGAACGAAATCGTTAAACAATTGGAAGGAGTTCAAAAATATGTTAAAGTAAATCTTGCCAGCGATTTGGACAGAATTATGTATTTGGCAGATCAAACGCCATTAAATATTCAGGAGTCGGCAATATTGCTTGGATATTGCGACAAGATGAAAATGAAGCCTTCAATTGTATTGGGACTTATTGAGACGGAAAGCAATTTCAATAAATATTCAGTTGGGACATCAAAAGACCGTGGCTACATGCAGATAATACCTGGGACTGAAAAATGGCTTGCGCACAGGTATGGATATAGACTCCACGTGTATTATGATTCTTCAAAGATTTATGAACCCGAATATAATTTCGCTCTTGGTATAATATACTTGAATCATCTTAAAAGAGTTTATGGAGAAGACTATCACAAAATATTGTCGGAGTATAATAGGGGGCCCTACAATTTAAAAAAGTACTACAACAAACATAAGACCTACCAAACAAGTTATTCTAAGCTTGTGCTTAAGAAATCAAAAAAATACATAGCCTTCAATTGATAGTTGAGAGTGCAGTAAAATATTTTATTAAAATCAGTTGCCTATGTTGCAAAGATGGACCCGAGTTGTTTTGACTTGGGTCCATCCGATTTTTTATAATAAATAGTAGGAGCATTATGATGAAGAGCAAAAAATAATGTAATCTTTATAATAAAATGTGACCACAACTGTTTATTTTGCATCTAAACAGTAGGAGGGAAAAACATGCAGGATAAATTGAGATGGATAAACGAAATAATGGATGAGCATGGCGATTACCTTAAAAGGACTGCAAGCATAATCACCGGTGATGCGTCTGTCGCTGAGGATTTGGTTCAGGAGACATTCCTCAACTTTTATAGGAATTCAAGCCGTTTCAGAAAGGAAGCGAAGGTTCGTACATATCTATATAGAATTCTTATGAACAACATAAATATGTATTATAGAAATAACAAAACAAAAGAATGTTCATTTGAATTCGATAGAGCGGGAAGCGTATCGTTTGAAAATGAGATTGTTGACGTAATGGATATAAACCATGCGGTATCCAAATTAAAGCCTATATACAGGCAGATTGTAGTCCTACATTACTTTGAAGAGATGAGCATAGACGAAATCTCCCAGGTTATGGATATTGGGAAAAGTGCGGTCAAGATGCGCCTTAAGCGGTCAAGGGAACAGCTTCGAAGGCATCTTTCGGAAGGGAGGGTCACGGTTTGAAAAAATGGAGTGATTCAATGAGTGAAATAAGGTTTGAAGGCCGGGAAAAAGTAATTGAAGAAATCATGAAAATGGAGAGAGAAAAGCAATCAGTTTGGAAAAAAATCGGAGAATTCATGAACAGGGAATTGGAAATTCCTTTTGCCGCAGTGGCATCAGCTTGCATGATAGTGCTTGTGCTGGGCACATCCGGAATCGCCATCAAGGGAGATACGGCGTATTCATATTCGATAACCGTCGTCGATGAAGGGGGGCAATATGAAACATATTAGAATAAAGATAAAAACACTTGTAATTTTGTCGGTCGCACTGATTTTGACTGTAATTTATGCCGACAGCATATTTTGGCTGGGAATAAGCGCATACAACAAAGTGGCTCCTGATGAATATGAAGTGAATTTGATGAACATGTCTGCAGACAGTGCCGAGAACGAAAACATGAGGCTCGACCAGCTATTGTCCGACCATAATTACAATATTTACGATTTGGTTTGGATAGAAGACGGGGCGACTTTCCAGGGAACACGCATAAGGGGAATAGACAGCAGAAAGGTCTACCAACAGTTTCTTGAATTTTCGGAAGAGGAGGACCTTTTCAGTGAAAATATCGAGTATGTTCTGAATGTCGCTCTTGTGCAGTGGTTCGGAGGGGAATCTGAAAAAGCGATATCGATAATTGAATCTATCGAACCTGCGGAACTTGAAGGGGACGCGTATGACCAATACCAAATTATTCAGGCTGGAATAGGGCTTACATACCATGACCTGGATAAAGTGAAAAATTCACTGGAAAAAATCAAAGGAGAGGATTACCAAAAACTCGCGCAAAAAATAAAAGAATTCATTGCATCGTTTTATGATGGTGTTCTCGAGTACGAGGATGTCGAAATAGGACAAAAAGCAATGGATGACAACAGATACATCAGTTACTTCAGCGAAATGATATCGCTGACAGATACATGGAATTCAGAATACAGGGAAAAAAGAAACAAAGAAAATCAAAGCAATTCCAGCAGAACACTGTATGGCTTTGTGACCAGGGGCGGCGAACCTCTTGAGGGCGTGTTTTTGTATGAAGACATAAGAAACGGCATGAGTTCGAGAGAAGGTTTTGACAGGGAAGTGTTTGTAACGGACGAAGAAGGACGATACCAAATAAAAGGGCTCAATCCCGAAACAAAACATATAGGATTGGCTATACCGTGGCACCTCATACATGATCAGCAATGGAAAAACAACAATAAAGTTGAGATGGAAACAGAAAAGGTTGATTTCGACATGAAAGACGGCGTGAAGTTCACAAGCCTTTCAGTAGAGGACGGACAATTGTTTTATGAAATATCGGACGTGGCTAAAAGTCCTGACCGAAAATATGTATTAAAGATAAGGTCAACCGATCCAGATTATGACATCAACGGATCATCGATAGACTGGGAAATTAAGTCGAGCGACATGATTGGAACAATACCGTTGGATGAAATAAAAAAACGATCTAGCTTTTCATTTTCCTATGGTTCGTCCGAAGAAGAGCTTGAAATAAAAAGATTTCTTGAACCGCTTTATTTGACGGATGAGTATTACTTTGAAATCAGGCCTATTGATGAAGACAGGTCAAATTTCAGCTGGAACGGATTGTTCAGCGATGCATTGGCATTTTCACTGCATGTTGAAGGCAGGGATGAAATGAGCCAAGGGGATGCATTGCTTTCAGAAGGCCAAGTCGAGGAGGCAATGAAGTGGTATGATACGGATGGTTCCGCTCATAGCCTTAAAGTCCTTGCCGCCCTATACACCCGTGGATACATCCCCAATGAAGAGAATTCAGCAGCATGGGAATTGGGCGGAGTCGACCATTTCAAGGCGGCGGTATATCTGGAGCGGTTAATTGAAACCGACGGGGAGACAAAAGACAGGTTGAATCAGCTTGCCAGGCAATATAAAAAGAGCTTCCAATATGAAAAAGAAGGGAAAGTTTTACTCAAATTAAGAGATTTGGCAGAGCCTGGCGATTCTAGAAACACATATCTTGAAATGAACATTGCAAATAACATGATAATGAGAGGGCAGTATATGGAAGGAACAAACCATTATTTCGAAGTGGGAGAACCTGAAATCGACGGCGACAGGTATTTTGCCTATTTCATTTTGGGTATGAGGACGGAGCTCCTTCCTGACGAGTATTCCAAGGAATTGCTTGAAATCGAAGAAATCAAAGACTACGAAACATTCAATCAAATGATAGCGGAAGGCAAGTACATCGATGCATGGGAATGGATGGACGGCATGCCGAACAGCGACATTAAAACATTTTACACTCTTTTGATGCTCGACAGAATGAATCTTGACGGAGTAAGCTTCGACGACCTGAAGACGGAGTTTGGGCTGGAGCAAAAGGACAGGTTCATTGATTTCTATGTGGAAGAGACAATGAAAATGGAAAATGAGCGGCTCTCAAAAGTTTTAAGGCTATTGAAAGAAGACCACAACTGGTTCTGGAGAGACATGCCGGACCAAAGAGAGCCCATGCCTTTAGAAAGAGATCCCGTGACGGATAAAAACTCGAATGACTGATTCCGGGCATTGAGAAAATCAAAACATGAAAAGACTCGGGCATTATTGAAGCCCGGGTCTTTTTCGCATTCCAGCAGCTGTGAAGCGTCGGTCAAATTGCGTTGAATTAATCAAAAGCAGTATTCGTGTTGTGTGGGCGGCAAAGGGGGTAAGAATTTGATGAGGAGGTGATTGAATGCTTTACAGGGCAGAACAGTTTTTCACCGGAGGATTCTTTTCAGGAAAGGTTAATCCGCAAGAGATTGAGAGAAGATTGAATGAACTGGCGGAAATGGGATGGAGAGTTGTCTCGACTTCGACAATGCATAGATTTTTCGGGGAGTCGCATTACATGACAGTGATTTTGTCAAAAGAAGAATGATGTATTAATAATAAATAATTATCTGCGGGATGGAAAAAAGACTCAAGCCAATTTCAGGCTTGAGTCTTTTTTGTTGGTGCCGAAGGCGGGAGTCGAACCCGCACGAAGTTGCCTTCACAGGATTTTGAGTCCAGCGCGTCTGCCAATTCCACCACTTCGGCTCGGTGACAAAATCTATAGTATCATAAACATATTATGATTTCAATAACAAAAATAAAAAAAATACTGTGCGTATGGGCTTTCCGTATGCTTAATAAACAATACGGATGTCGAAATTTGTTGAAAATATTGCCCCCAGGGTGTATAATGGTTTCAAATAATATTCTAAATACAGTTTTATAGGGAGTGTTTTATTTGGATCCTTTAACACATGGGGTTATAGGTTTGGCAATTTCGACATTCAGCGGCACACCGGTTGAAATGACAAATCCCATAACATTGGGATGTTCCATAGGGGCAATGGCTCCTGATATA
>CAZXWC010000033.1:0-15719 GCA_964644525.1 uncultured Peptostreptococcaceae bacterium | reverse complement strand
ACTCCTGCCAGATTTCTTCGAGAGCGGTATTTGAATTGTTTCTGTTTGATTCCTGCTCGAAATATCCCGGATGCAGATATTCTCCGGTGTTAATTTTGCCGGAGAAAGGCTTAATTATTCCAAGCATTGTTTTTAAAAGAGTCGATTTGCCGAGACCGTTCACACCGGTAACGGCGATTTTTTTGTTTCTTTCCAAAATCATGTCCAAGGGCTTGGTCAAAGGCTCGCCATATCCCAGTACAAGTTCTTTTGCTTCGAAGATGAATCTGCCAGGTGTACGAGCTTCTTTAAAGGAAAAGGAAGGTTTTGTTTTTTCTCTCGGCTTTTCTATTATTTCAAGTTTGTCGAGTCTCTTTTGCCTGCTGTTGGCCATTCCTCTAGTGGCAACCCGAGCTTTATTTCTTGCAATGAAATTTTCCATTTTCTCAATTTCCTGCTTTTGCCGCTCATAGGCCTTCATTTGTTGTTCTTTTTTTGCTGAATACATTCGGGTGAATTTGTCGTGATTGCCGGAATATCGTGTTAGAATTCCATTTTCGACATGGTAGACTACATTTATGACTTCATTGAGGAAGTTGGTGTCATGGGAAATCAAAATGAAGCTGTTTTCATATTCCTTCAAATATTTTTTCAGCCATTCTATGTGCTCAAAATCCAAAAAATTTGTTGGTTCGTCAAGAAGAAGTATTGTCGGGTTTTGAAGAAGCAGCTTGGCAATGAGCACTTTTGTTCGCTGGCCTCCGCTCAAATCAGAAACATCCCTTTCCAAACCTACGTCCCCAAGACCGAGTCCGTTGGCGACTTCTTCAATTTTTGCATTGATCATATAAAATCCGCTGTGTTCCAACAGACTTTGGATTTCCCCCACCTCTTCCATTATGGAATCGAGCTCTTTCGGTTGGGCATCGCCCATTTTTTCATAGAGCAGCATCATTTCGGATTCCATATCGAACATGCCTTGGAATGCCTCCTCAAGCACATTTCTGATAGTCTTGCCTTTTGAAAGTACGGAATGCTGGTCAAGATATCCGACAGTCGCTCTTTTGGACCATTCGATTTTGCCTTCATCCGGCATCATTTTGCCTGTTATTATATTCAGGAAGGTTGATTTTCCTTCTCCATTGGCGCCGATAAGACCGACATGTTCACCCAATTGAAGACGGAAAGAAGCCTCATCAAGTATTTTTCTTGCTCCGAAATCGTGTGAAACATTGCTTGCAGTCATTACACTCATATTTAACTCCTTAAAATATTGATAATTTTGCTACTTTTCCATATTATCCGTTATAAAATGCTATGTCAAAATTATTTTTGTATGAAAAGAAGGCGAAAACGTTAAATTATTGTTTGGAAATATGTCATAATTAAGTTAGTATTCAGTGCATGTAAAATAAATATCACCATAAAAGAATGAAAAAATGGAGAGAAAAATGGATAAATTGTCAGGACATCTAACAGAAGTGTTATCAAATTCGCCATACAGGATGGTTATAAGCGCTCCTGTGGGCAAAACACAAAAATACCGCAAAATCGTAATAAACCTCAAGAAAGATTACTATCAGGCCGAAAAGTATACTCAAAAGCAGGTCTTCCATGAAAATTTTTCAGAGGAAGAAATTAAGGAATTCTGCATGGAATTGCTTTCGGGCCAGTACAGGGAGCTTAACGCATGGGACGGAGAATACAATTACAATATTAGAATTTCCAAAAGGGGAAAGGTTTTTTGGGGAAAGAAAAGAAGCGAAAACCAACCGGAACGTTTGACGGAACACAACAGAAAAAAAGAATATATTCTCAAAGAAGGGCGGATCATAAAGCCCTTGATTGACATGGGAATATTCACAAAAACAGGCAAGGTGGCAAGCTCAATGCATGACAAGTACAAACAGATCAACAGGTTTGTTGAAATAATCGACGATGCAATCAGGGGCAAGGATATAAAAGAATTGAAAGTCATTGATTTCGGTTGCGGCAAATCATATTTGACATTCATAATGTATTACTATTTTACAGAAATCAAAGGTATAAAGGTTGATATGGTCGGTCTCGACCTTAAAAAAGAAGTCATCGAAAGATGCAATTTCATAAGCCGAAAATACGGGTATGAAAATCTGCATTTCGAAGTCGGAGACATAAACGGATACAAATTCAGCGGGACGGTCGATGTGGTGATAGCGCTGCATGCCTGTGACACCGCAACGGACTATGCACTCTTCAATGCGGTAAAATGGGGCGCGGAAATGATATTTTCGGCGCCTTGTTGCCAGCATGAATTGAATGCGCAAATAAAAAGCGATGAATTTTCCATATTGACCCGCTATGGAATAATAAAAGAGAGGGTGTCGGCGCTTGTCACAGATTCAATAAGGGGGAATCTTCTGGTTCACTGCGGATACAAGACACAGATTCTTGAGTTCATTGACTACGGTCATACCCCGAAGAATATAATGATAAGGGCAGTCAAGTCGAACATGACTAAAAAACACAAAAAGGAAGCGCTTGATGAAGTTCTGCGGATTAAAGAAGAGTTTGATTTGAGTCCCACATTGCTTGATTTGTTGAGAAAAGGAAATATGATTAATGAACAAGGTTAATTTAAGAATGGAATGGAGGGGATTGTCAATGAAAATGTTTCGCATAGAAATGATAAATGAATTTGAAGCTGATATTTTCTGCAATATTCTTGAAGAAGAAGGGATTCCCTATGCTTTAATCGGGAATGACAGCCTTGTGTATGACGGATTGTTTAAAATGACACTCGGATGGGGTCATGTTGAAGTGCCGGAAGAGCACAAGGATAAGGCATTGGAGCTTTTAAGAAAATACAAAGAATCTTCGGACGTGTAAAAGGCGGCCATTACGCGCTCAATTACTTTTTAAACTGAAAAACAAAAATTTGTTGAAACTTTCTAAAGATATGTTTCGTCAAAAACATATGGAGGTGTTGATATGAATAATAGAAAAGCAATATTAATAATGGCAATTGTCTTGGCGCTTGTCTTTGCGGGATGCATGCCGCAGGAGGGAGAAGCTCCAGCCGGCGAACAGGATTCAGGAGGTGAATCTTCAGAAAAGAACGAAGAGCCTGTGGAAATCGGCGCTGAATCGGCTTCAATCAAGGCCGTATACATAGGAAGAATGGATCCGAGCTTTGTTGAGATTATGCAGGACGGAGAATACAGCTCATACATGTTCCAGCAGGACGGGCAGGCGGCTCACGAAGCAGGAGAGATGGAAAATTACTCTGCTGTTGACATCCGGTATATAGAAAATGAGGAAGGCAGGCGCCAAATCGAATCAATGGAGCGGGCGGATGCTCCCGGGGTGGGGAATGCCCCGGAAATTGCATTTGAAGGCGAAATAGAAAATATTTTTGGACCGGGAGTATGCATGATTAAGGGAGAGCCTTACTGGATAGCATATGAGTTGTTGCATTCGAGTTCAAAGATTGTCGAAGAATATGATTATATAGATTTTTACTATTATGTCGACGACTATGGTCGAAATGTCATAACGACATATGAGAAGCGTTATACTGACACAGGCAGGTTTGACAGTGCCAATGGTACTACAATTTTTGTCAAATTGACCGGCAATCCCGACGAAATCGATTCCAAACCATACGAGATGTCAAGCGAAGCCGTTGAGATGCTCCAAGGGCTTGGCCTAAACAAAGGGGAAACAATAAAATTCCAGTATATCGTTGAGCAAAGCGGCCTGAAAAGAATCGTAAAAATCGACAGAATAAAATAAACCATATTAATGACTAAAAAATTTTACAAGTATTAATTTTATAATAGAAACTACCGGCCATTCGGCCGGTAGTTTTAATATGGGGGTGTTTCTATTGATGATAATTAAAGTTCTCCGCACTTCCTTAGAAGAGCTTCCCATTTTCTGTCGACTTCCTTTTGGATGTCTTCGATCAAATGTTCATTGCCTGGTTTGAAGAGGTGCTTGAAGCGACCTTGAGGCCTGAGGTAATCTTCTACAGGGAGCTTTTTCTTTGGCTTGTATGAAAGCTTCCATTCTCCGTTGATTACTTCAAAGAGAGGCCAGAAGCAAGTGTCAACGGCAAGCTTGCATATTTGCATCAAATCCTCAGTTTCATACCTCCAGCCTCTTGGGCATGGAGCCAATACATTCATGAATGCGGGACCTTCTGTGTAAATGGCCTTTTCCGCTTTTTCGTGAAGGTCTTTGAAATTTCCAATGAATGTTGTTTGCGCGACATAGGGTATTTCATGAGAAACCATCACTTCGGAAAGGTCTTTCTTGAACTGCTGTTTTCCCGGCACTACTTTTCCGGCAGGTGTAGTGGTTGTGTCTGTGTATTTGGGAGTTGCAGATGAACGCTGTATGCCGGTGTTCATATATGCGTTGTTGTCATAGCAAACATAGACCATGTCGTGTCCGCGCTCCATAGCGCCCGAGAGAGATTGGAACCCTATGTCGTATGTTCCGCCGTCACCTCCGAATGTTATGAATTTATATGTTTCATCGATCTTGTTTTTTCTCTTAAGAGCATTATAGGCCGCTTCGGCGCCTGAAACTGTTGCAGCCGCATTCTCGAATGCGGTGTGTATGAAAGAATCCTTGAAGGCGACATACGGGTACGTGAAGGTGGAAACTTCAAGACATCCTGTTGCAACGCCTACAACCGCCTTGTCCTCTTCTTTCAGAGCTCTCATGACTCCTCTTACAGCCAAGGGAGCGCCGCAACCTGCACACATTCTATGGCCGCCGGTAAGTCTTTCCGGTTTGTTCATTACATCTTTAAATTTATATGCCATTTTTTATCACTCCTATTCTCGGACACCGAGGTAACGGTATGCCTCTCCTTGGTCTTTGCCATTTTTTATGGCAAGAAGTTCGTTGTAAATTGACTCGATATGGATTGTTCTTACATCGCGACCGCCCAAACCGTAAACGTAGCTGATAGTTTTAGGTGGATTTGGCAAATCGTATAGAGCTGTGCGTACCTCTGAAAATACAGGTCCTCCTATTGTTGAAAAACCTTCGTGACGGTCCATTATTGCCACGGTTTTAACATTTTTAAGGGCTTCGGCGATTTCTTCGCCAGGGAAGGGCCTGAATATGCGTAGTTTGAGAAGTCCTGCTTTTTTACCTTCGGCTCTCATTTGGTCTACAACATCCTTTGCTGTACCGGCAGTCGAGTTCAAAACAACTATAGCAACTTCTGCATCTTCCAATTTGTATGATTCAAAGAATTCATAAAATCTTCCGGACATTTCTCCGAACTCTTTTCCTATAGATAATATAACTTCCTTGGCATTTTTCATCGCCTCGAGTTGCTGGCGTTTATGTTCCATATAGTAGACTGGGCTGTCGTATGGGCCATGAGCTATTGTTTCGTTTGGATTAAGCATATAGTTTTGAGGGCAGTAGTCGCCAACAAAACCTTTGACTTTTTCAGCCTCGATAAGCTCTATGTTTTCAACTCCGTGTGAAGTTATGAAACCATCTTGGCAAACCATTACAGGCAATTGCACATCAGGATGTTCTCCAATCCTGAAGGCCTGAATGAAATTGTCGTAGGCTTCCTGGTTGTTCTCGGAATAAATTTGTATCCAACCGGAGTCCCTGGCTCCCATAGAGTCGCCATGGTCTGCGTTTATATTTATTGGTCCCGTAAGAGCCCTGTTTACGCAGGCCAATGTGATAGGAAGCCTTGAAGACGCGGCAACATAGAGAACCTCATGCATAAGAGCCAATCCGGCTGATGATGTGGCAGTTATTGTTCTTGCGCCTGCTGCTTCAGATCCTATGCATGCGCTCATAGCGCTGTGCTCGGATTCGACAGTGACAAATTCGGTATCGACTTCTCCGTTTGCTACGAATTGTGAAAAGTACTGCGGTATTTCGGTCGAAGGCGTAATCGGAAATGCAGGCATGACATCCGGATTGATTTGTTTCATTGCATTCGCAATCGCTTCGTTTCCCGACAATCTATCTCTTATTCCCATTTTAACCCTCCTGTTTTTCGTCTTTGATGAAATCTATTGCCCCGAACGGGCATACTTTGGCGCATATTCCGCATCCTTTGCAATGGTCATAGTCAAAGTCCAATCGTTTATTATTTTCAACTGGTATGGAAGAATCCGGGCAAACCGGGACGCATAGCAGGCATTGCTTGCATTTGTCCTCTTTGAAAACAGGTATCATTGTTCTCCAGTCGCCGGTTTTAAAAAGATCAGCGCTTCCTGATTGAGTTATTGCTCCACCCGGAGAAATGTTTTTCCAATTAACTTGCGGATTGATATTTTCGGTCTTTCTTTTGTCCATTATTTTGCCACCTCCTGCATTGCTTCTTTTAGAGCTGCCATATTGCCGCTTATAACTTCAGGCTTTGTAGCGAATTTGTGTTTGAAAGAACTTTCCATTGCATTCAGGAAGGATTTTTCATCCATTACACTGCTGACTTTTACAACGGCTCCAAGCATTGGCGTATTGGGGAAATTTCTACCCAAGGTGCTTTCTGAAATTTTGCGTGCGTCAATTGTGAATATGCGGCCGTCGTATCCATTGATTTTTGACTTGATTTCGTCTACGGATTTAGGCGTGTTGATTATTATGGCGCCATCTTCCTTCAATCCGGCAGTTACCTGCACTGTTGATAGCAATGTTTCGTCGACTACAACTACAAAATCAGGTTCGTAAATATTTGAATGCACCCTCAAAGGGATTGAACTGATCCGGTTGTAGGCAGTAATTGGGGCACCCATTCTTTCGGGACCGTATTCAGGAAAACCTTGAACATAATTGCCTGTGTTGAAAGCGGCATCAGCCAAAAGCAGAGAAGCTGTTTTTGCGCCCTGACCGCCTCTTCCATGCCAGCGAATTTCTGTACGATTTGACATAAAGCTTACCTCCTTAAATTTATTAATTATATATGCAAAAGATGTGCCAAAAGAAGAATGTTGGTTTTTCAATGGATCTATGATACAAAAAACACCAGAATGTTAGAATTAGTGTTATAATGCGAATAAAGTGTTAGAATAATGGAGGGTGTAATGGGCGATAATTTGAGATTTGAAGTTGCAGACAATATAATGAACAAATCAAACGACGGAGTCAATGTTGTTGATAGAAAAGGGATGCTGATATATGTAAATCAGGCTTCGGCTGATTATGCGGGCTACAGAATAGATGATATGCTTGGAAATCATATAACAAAGTACTATCCGCAAGCTGTACTTCTGAAGGTTCTTGAGGACCGTCAGCCAATATTGGAAAAAAGGATTCATTATGTGAAGAACAAGCGCTATGTGGTGAATTCGTATCCTTACTATATCGATGGAGAATTTTCTGGAGCCTTTTCTATTTTTAGAAGTATAAAGGAAATAGATGAACTGAACAAGAAAATAAAATATTTGGAACTTCAGTTGGAACTGAATTCGGTTGTTGAGGATGTTCCTTCAATTATAGGCATAGGTGGCAGTTTGAGTGAAGTAATAAAGAGGGCGAGAAGAACTGTTGGGTCATTGGGAGGACCTCGCCATTCCATAATCATAGGAGAATCTGGTACAGGGAAAACAATGGTTGCCAACATGATATATAATTATGCGAAAGAGATTGGAATAATAAGTCAGGATTCACCGCTTATTGAAATTAATTGTGCGCAATTCACAAATCCTGACATTGCCGCAGTTGAAATTTTCGGAAGCGAAGAAGGAGCATACACGGGATCAAAAAGAAAGAAGGGGCTTTTTGAACAGGCAAACGGAGGGATATTGTTTTTAGACGAGGCCCATGCATTGGAGCATTATCAGAATCTTCTTCTAAAGGTCATAGAAACGGGAAAGATAAGGCGAATAGGAGGGTCGAAAGAGCACAGAGTTGATGTCATTGCCATAGCTGCTTCAACAAGAAATCTTAAGGAAGAATTATTACCTGAACTTTATCAAAGGCTTGCACAATATGAAATATACATTCCTTCCTTAAGCGAAAGGAATATGCATGAAAAAAATGAGCTGCTGGATTATTTTGTTATGAAATACCAGGAGGCGGTAAAGAATCTTCACGAAATAGACTACAAAGTGGTAATTGAGGATGAAGCCAGAGAAGTATTGCTTGATGCCCGTTATCCCAGAAACATAAGACAGATGAGGGATGTGATAAACTTCAGTATAGATTCGGCCTCGCCGCTTATAGATGACATAGACAGGGACAAGGAAATAATAACAAGAGTGGGAATTGACGATTTGCCTTTTGAGCTGATAGGAAAGAAAAAAGGGGGAAATTCGAAGCGCATAGATAAAATGATGGAGAGGATGATAAACGTTTGTCATTCAAAAGGAATGGGTGCCAGGAAAATAGCCAAGGAGCTTAAGAAAAACGGTTATGAAATAGAATATTATCAGGTGGCGTATTTCTTGAAAAAAAGCAGGCAGTAAAAGCATAAAAAAGGTTGGGGGCTTTCGCAATGAATCATATGATATAATAATATGAAAAAAATGGTTTGGAGGAGATGTTTTTATGCCGGAATTTGCGAGAAGGATGTCGGCGATGGAGAAATCGGCAAATGTCATAAAGGGACTTTTTGGTGCAATGAATGATCCCGATCTGATTTCATTTGGCGGTGGAGCACCTGCTTTTGAGGCTTTGCCGGTAGATATTGTACGGGAAATCACGAATGATGTGATAAGAGAAGATAAAAGAGGTGTGGAAGCGCTTCAATACGGCAATGTGATGGGCGCTGTTGATTTAAGGCAAGTAGTAGTGAAAGAACTTTTGCAGCCAAAGGGTGTAGAGGCTGAAATTGAAAATATAATGATAATAAACGGCGGACTTGAAGCCATGAACCTGCTTTGCCAGCTTTACATAGAACCTGAGGATGTCATATTGGTTGAGTCTCCTTCATTTGTACATTCTGTCGAAATTTTCGACATGTTCGAAGCAAAATGCATAGGGGTCGACATGGATGACCAAGGAATGATCCCCGAGGATTTGGAGAAAAAAATAAAGCGCTACAATCCTAAGATGGTTTATGTGATTCCTACATTCCACAATCCCACAGGAAGAACATTGTCGCTTGAAAGAAGAAAACGAATCGCCGAATTCGGAGGCAAGTATGATGTGATCATTCTAGAAGATGATCCATACAGGGACATAAGATACAGCGGGACGGATCTGTTGCCAATAAAGGCATTTGATAAAACGGGACATACCGTTTTGGCCAACAGCTTCTCGAAAATTTTTTCGCCTGGAAGCAGACTGGGCTATATTCTTTCAAACGATCAAATAATGCAAAAGTTGTTTGCGGCAAAGACTGCAACAAACTCCCACACTTCAATGCTTCCTCAAATACTTTGCGCCGAATTTTTCAAGAGGGGATATTATCCGGACCACCACAAAATGATATGCGATTTGTACAGGGAAAGAAGAGATGCCATGATAGAGAGCATAGACAAGTTTTTTCCCGAAGGCACGAAACGAGTGTTCCCGGATGGAGGCCTCTTTACATGGGTTGAGCTGCCGGGTGGAATAAACACAACAGAGCTTTTGGCTGAATCCTTAAAAAATCCTGAAGTAAAAGTTGCTTTTGTCGCAGGGGAAGGTTTTTTTGTAGAGGGCGGCGGCAAAGGCAACAATTGCATGAGAATAAGCTATGGATCTGTTCCGCCCGGAAAAATAAAGGAAGGCATTCGAAAACTCGGCAAACTTATTTGTGAGAAAATCAAATAAAAAAATATAATTTGTTGCAATCCGACCCGCGAATTGATTTCGCGGGTTTTTCAATTCTAAGGATACTCTAAGATTGTTCAAAGCAGCGGCAAAGAATATGCCTGTATATTTAAAACGTGGAATAGAAAATCATTAAATTAATCGGGAAGAAAAGCAAATGAAAAAAACATGTTGTGGATTTCTATAGTATGGGTTTGCATGATTTTATTGGGCGGATTGATTGTCATGGTGTCGTTGAATCTTGTTGTGGCAAAATTGTTTGAAATCAAAGAAATCAGCTACTTGGCAAGTCTTGCGATTTTGTTTGCGATTGCTTTATTGAATAGAGGAAGGCATCCTGTAACATGCAGGGCGGCAAGATATTAAAATATTTTTAATTCGACAATTGCAAAGGGCTAAAATAATAAACGAAACTGGCATTTTTTAAAATAATAGTGCCAGTTTCGTTTATATTTATATCAAAAAACAAATATCATAATAAAGTTTAGGTTTAACATTTTGAATGTGAAAAAATCGTTTGAACAGCTTTGGCTGTTAATCGAACCACTTTCCCTTAATCAAATCTTTTGCATCCCTTGTCAAAGGAATCAAATCGCTTCTATCCAAATAACGTACATCGAATTTCCGGTTGAGCGCGGCGAAATGCCTGATCCCAAAAGCAATTTTGTTGAGATAGGAGAAAACTCCTATTGCTCCAGGTGAGAAATCGTTGGCTTTTTTGCCGTAAATGGACCTTAGTTCCGCAAGATCTCCGTATATGTCCTCTATGGTGTTTCCGTATTTTTCAAACAGCTTAGGCACTTTTCCGGCCTTTATCATATCGCCGGTTTTTTTGCCGCTCATGGCTGCCGCCATTGCAGCCCTGCAAATGCCTATCGCCGTAACATCTCCGTCACCGTAGGAAAGCGCCTTGAATACCTGGTCTTCGGATGCGAATCCGCCGGTTACGGTTATTGCAGGAATCGTAAGACCCTCAGCCTTCAATTTTTTTGTGATTGTGCATATGGCTTCCTCCATCATGATTGTCGGATAGGCCCATTCGTTCATCATCTTGCAGGGACTGTACCCGCTTCCTCCGCCTGCGCCGTCGAAGGTTATCATGTCTACTCCCGCTTTTATGGCCAGGCGTATGCTCTTTTCAAGGTCCGCCGGGTCATAACCGGCCATCTTGAAGTATATGTTTTTTGCTCCCAAGTTTCTGAGTTCAGCTATCCTTGGGACAAGATACTCCTCGGTCCATTGGGGGAGCCTTGAATATGTATAGAAATTAGGGCATACTCCGTTTTCATATGCTTCGGCCACTTTCGGGTCGCTCGGATCGGGGTGGACAAAATATCCTGAGCACTTCTTTGCCAAGGCATCTTCAATGCCCTTCACGAGTTTCACAGGTTGGGTACCTTTGGCTCCCTGTCCGAACTTTATTTCTATAGCTTCCGCGCCATGTTGTCTTATTGCATAGTCGGAAACACCCAGCATGTCATCCTCGACATTTGTTTGTATTATGATTTGCCCGTATCCGCGATAGTACTTTCTGAAAGTGTCGAGCATTTTACCGATTGCGGGAAAATGGACAATCTTGCCGTTTTCAATCTTAAGATCGGGGTCCTTTTCTCTTGCGTCTTCGCCGATTACGCAGCAAACACCTGCCATGGCGGCCCCTCCGAAATAATCCTCCCAGTTGAGTTTTATCAGCGCAGGCAATATGACCGGCATTGCAAGTTTTACGGGATTGACCAAGCCGAACTCGCGTTCAAGGTTGACATTGAATATTGCGGCCTCTTCGTGGGTGGGATTTACACCCATTGCGCCGAAAACACGTCCATTGATATTGAAATGTGAATAGTCGATCGGATAATCCTTTTCCGAACCTACTTGGTTTGCACCTGTTGTGGTTGGATAGACGGTTCGCATGCCCAAAACCGCAGCCAATCCAAGTTCGCAAGTCGTTGCGCAATCCTCTGTGCATAGTGAGCACATTCCGGATTGAGGCGACAGCTTGTCGCTTCGATTTCTTGTTTCGTTGAAAGCCGATGATAATGCTGGTGAATAAGTCATTTCATGTCCCCCTTTACATCTGATTAAATTTGGATATAATAATTACGTTTTAAAAAGTCAAATAGGGCAAATGCTCTTTACTGTAATATTATAACAAAGCAATACTATGTGCAAGAATAGGAGAGAATCAAAGGGTTTGATTGAATCTTGATTTTTATAAATCAAGATTGCAAAAATAAAATTTGTAATTTATATTTGAATTGAAAAGACCGTCTTTAAAAAGACGGTCTTTTCAATTCATTTGCTTGTATTTTTTGTAATAGTTTTAACAGTCATGATACGAAAGGCCGACACGGTTTGATTAAGTGTTTCGTGTTTAACCCTTGTCGGATCGAATTTCACGAGTTTGAATGTTGTTTGTATGAAATATCCGATCGCGAATGCAGAGACTATTGTTCCGACTCCAAACATACCTCCAAGCCTCCAACCCGCTAACGCCGTCAAAAGTTCAATAGATCCGCGGCATATGCCAACAGGCAAGCCGGTTTTTCTGGTAACAGCTACCATAAGGCTGTCTCGAGGGCCTGCCCCAAAGCCGGAAGCAATATAGTGGTAGCTTCCATATGAAAGTAGAATTATACCTGCGGTCATCATGGTGGCCCCTATTATAAAGTTGCTTGCAGTGGGTAGAATATCCATAAAAAGAATAAGATCAATAAATAAACCGATTTCAATCATGTTAAACAGGGTTCCAATTCCGATTTTTTCTCCAAAAATGATGGTGGCAAAAACTATAAACAAACCTGTCATTATAGAAGCCATGCCTATGGTTATTCCTATTGTATTAGCG
Source organism: uncultured Peptostreptococcaceae bacterium (assembly GCA_964644525.1). Classification (GTDB taxonomy): domain Bacteria; phylum Bacillota; class Clostridia; order Peptostreptococcales; family BM714; genus BM714. Next base: position 3,166 of record CAZXWC010000033.1, on the reverse strand, counting down.
AGTCCGGCGTGAAAAACATCCCATGGGGGGTAGCCGATGTTTGCCTTTATCATGAGGACTATTCCAACCGAAGAAATAAAAAGCCCACAGTTAAGACGTAAGAAACGAATTATAAAAGATTTCATAGCAGCTCCAGTAAAGGCTCCCAAAAAGCCTGTTTTATTTTTATACACAATTAATAGCAAGAATCGAGAATGTGAAAAATATTGAGACATTAATATATTTTATAGGTTTTTTAAACAAAGTCAATAATAATATCAATTTAAAGCATAAAAAGAATTGACCATCTGATATACAACAGATATATTAGAAGTATATAAAAAGAGGAGGTTTTGCTATGATTGAAATAAGATGGCATGGAAGAGGAGGCCAGGGCAGCTTTACTGCGGCTAGAATTCTTGGTTCGGCAGCTTCTGTGCATGGAGGAAAGTACGCAATGGCTTTTCCGTCATTTGGACCGGAAAGACGAGGAGCTCCAGTTGCTGGATTCACAAGGATTTCCGATGAAAAGATTACAGACAGGAGTGAGATAATATCACCCGACTATGTAATAGTATTGGACGAAACACTCTGGGAAAACGGTGTTACGAACGGGCTGAAAGAAGATACTGTTTTGATTATGAATACAGACAATCCTGAAAAATATAAAAAAATCGTTTCACAGAAAATTGTGGCTCTTGATGCTACATCGATGGCGCTTGACGTTCTGGGTTTGCCCATAACAAATACCGCTATGATGGGCGCTTTTATCGCAGTAAGCGGACATGTCTCGATTGAAGATGCCAAGAAGGCTATTGACGATAATTTGAAGCCTAAAGTCGCTCAAAAGAACAAGGTACTTATTGAAAAAGTATATGAATTGGTGAAAGGAGCATAAAGATGGATAGACCAAAGTTAAAGAAATGGAATGCCCCCCAATCGGTTCGGGAATATCCATTGGGTTCTACTTGTGAGAGCAACCACTTGACGAGCATAAACTCTGGCTGGAGAACTTTCAAGCCGGTTATTGATTACGATAAATGTGTTAATTGCCTCAGATGTTTTTTGGTTTGTCCGGACGGAGTAATCGACAAATCCGGGGATAAGCTTGAAATAGATTATGATTATTGCAAGGGTTGCGGAGTTTGTGCGGTAGAATGCAAGCTTGGAGCCATAGAAATGGTCAAGGAGGTGAAATAGCATGAGTAAAACAATGAAGTTTATTTGCGGTGATGATGCTGTAGCCGAAGGGGCAAGGCTTTCAAGGCCCCATGTCATTTCAGCCTATCCGATAACGCCGCAGACTATTGTTGTGGAAAGACTTTCGGAATTTGTTGAAGACGGATCTCTCGAGTCCGATTTTATGCATGTAGAGTCCGAGCACAGCGCAATGTCATGCGCCATAGGCATAAGTTCCGTTGGAGCGAGGGCATTTACAGCGACTTCTTCGCAAGGGCTGCTTTACATGGCTGAGGCTCTGCCTTACGCAAGCGGCCAACGCCTTCCCATAGTGATGATGAACGCAAACCGTTCGATTGCCACCCCATGGAGTATTTTTGGAGACCATATGGATTCCATGTTCCTTCTCAACTCCGGGTGGATTCAAATATATGTTGAGGATGCCCAGGAAGCGCTTGACATGACAATTCAGGCTTACAAAATTGCAGAAACAAAAGAGGTCATGACTCCGGTCATGGTCAATGTAGACGGTTTTATTTTGACTCACACATACGAAATGGTTGAAATACCGGAACAGGAAAAAGTCGATGAGTTTTTGCCTCCGATCTCAATGCCAAACAACAGCATGTCTCTTGAAAATCCAAAGAGCCTTTGCATATCGGCGGGCAAAGACACAAACATGGAATTCAACATGAAGAGGCATTTTGAAATGGTTGAATCTGAAGAATATATAGAAAGAATAGACAAGGAGTTCGGGGATGCCTTCGGTAGATATTATCATGGATTGATGGAAACGGTTAATATGGAAGATGCCGAGGTAGCCTTGATAACAACGGGCAGCGTGACAGGTACAGCAAGAGTAGTTTTGGAAGAAATGAGAAAAGAGGGCAAAAGGGTTGGACTGATAAAGCTTAGGGTTCTAAGACCTTTCCCGACTGATAAAGTGGTTGATGCGCTTAAGAATGTGAAGGCCTTTGGAGTGCTCGACAAGAATATTTCTTTCGGCTATGAGGGAAGCATATTCACAAATGTCAATTCTTCAATAATTGAGATGGGCGATATTCCAAAGGCTGTCAATTTCATAGGCGGAATAGGCGGCAGGGACATAACTCATCATGACATAGAAAAAGCGTATGACGAACTTTTGTCGGCAGCTGATGGAAATTCATTTGACCGTGTACAGTATATGAATGTGGGGTGTGACTACTGATGGCGAAACTTAACGCACATACGATAACAAACAAAGAATATTTTTACGGACACAAGGCATGCGGAGGTTGCGGAGAAAGCTTAGCTCTAAGGCATGCAATGAAGATATTGGGAGAAAACACTTTTGCGGCGCTCCCTGCGGGCTGCATGGCGGCAGTATCCTTTATATACCCCCATATGTCTTTTACAACAAATGCAATGATAACACCTTTTGCAGCGACAGGTGCTGTCGCTTCCGGTATGGCTGCGGGACTTAAGGCTCTTGGAGTTGAAAATACCCAAACAATAGGTTTTGCGGGAGACGGCGGAACGGCCGACATCGGACTTCAGGCTTTGTCGGGGGCAATAGACAGAAACGATGATATAATTTATATGTGCACTGACAATGAAGCCTACATGAACACAGGAATACAAAAGAGCGGCCTTACTCCATATGGAACAAGGACAACAACTTCTCCAGCTGGAGAGAACTTGCCGGGAGCAATTACACACAAGAAAAACATGTTTGAGATAGTTGCGGCACACGGAATATCTTATGCGGCAACTGCGAGCGTAGGTTACTTGGAGGATTTTCTTATGAAGGTCCAGAAGGCAAAAGATACGAAGGGAACATCATTTCTTCATGTTTTTGTTCCTTGTCCTACCGGATGGGGTTATCCATCCGACCAAACCGTTGCGCTAGCTAAAGCTGTTGTTGACTCGGGTTTATGGTACTTGGCAGAATATGAAAACGGTGAATTTAAAGTAAACAGGAATCCGAAAGAGTTTACGCCTGCAAAGGATTATTTGAAGGCGCAGG
>CAZXWC010000032.1:0-15884 GCA_964644525.1 uncultured Peptostreptococcaceae bacterium | reverse complement strand
TCTTCTTTCTACTTTCTTCTTTCTACTTTCTTCTTTCTACTTTCTTCTTTCTACTGCACTTTTGACAACGCAGAAATCAAGACATCTCGTCAGTCTGTATATTCTCGGAGTTCTTCCTCGCCCCTAACAACCCTCAAAGCTCCCATAGCAAGCGCCTCGAGTTCGTTTTCTCCCGCCATTATATAAACCGGAGCAATGAATTCAACGCTTTCTTTTATCCATCCCGTCATCATTTTGGAATGGGCGATTCCTCCTGTTACTACTATTCCGTCAACCTTGCCCTTAACTACCGTTGCAAGCTCGCCTATTCCCTTGGCGACTTGATAAGCCATAGCCTGATAGACAAGGAGAGCTTCCTGGTCGCCTTTTTCTATTCTACTTTCTACTTCCAAAGCGCTGTGGGTGTCAAGGTAAGACTTTATTCCTCCAAGGCCGCGCAGTTTCTTCATCATGGTTCTCCTGTCGAATTGACCGGAATAGCACATCTCTATAAGTCTGCGGCAAGGCACTCTTCCTGCCCTTTCAGGAGAAAAAGGTCCTTCATCATCGCTTATTATATCGATCATTTTTCCTTTTTCATGCACGCTTATTGAAATTCCGCCTCCCAAATGAGCTATTACGAGATTTAGGCTTTGATAAGGACGGCCAAGGCTTTCCGCCGTTTTTATTCCCGATGCTCTCATGTTCAATGCATGGCAAAGACTTGCCCTTTCTATGTCGGCCATTCCCGACAGCCTTGCAACAGGCTTGAATTCATCAACCGAAACCGAATCGTATATGACAGCCATAATCCCAAGCGGCTTAGCTATCTCGTTTGCTATAAGGGCGCCCAAGTTAGACGCATGCTCCGCCACCGGATTGTTTTTGAGCCGGTCGATCATTACATCGTTGACTCCATATGCGCCCGATTTTACAGGAGGCAAAACCCCTCCCCTTCCAACAACAGCTGAAAGAGTTTTTATGTCAAAACTGTTTTCATCAAGAAAATCGAGTACAGCCTTTTTCCTCATGCCAAATTGATCGGAAACCTTTTCGAATGGCTCAAGTTCTTCCTTGCTATGGTCAAGCGTCTTGCTTAACAAAAGTGTTTCATCTTCATAAACCGCTATTTTCGTAGACGTGGAACCAGGATTTATTGCCAAAACTCTGTTTTTCTTTTGATCCATATTCTTCCTCCTTTTGATTTCCCTTTTATGCCGACTTCTTTCTCTTTGCTATGGCCAGTATTCCTCCAAGAGCAATCGAAAGCGCCGCGGCGGCCATCACCCTGTATACCGGCGGCAACAGAAAAACAGCCGTATGGGCCGGAATCCAGAAAAATGGTATGGTTTTCATAACGACAAATGTTACAAATCCATGCCAGTCAATTCGGCTTACAGCCTCCCCTATTGTCGCTTTAGCCTCCTTGCCTTCGTATTTTATGTCAAGCAATGTATCCGACAATCTGTGAAAGGCCATCATTGTCGGCGCAAAACTCAAATTCATGGTCGCGCTTGTGAAAAAGGCAAATGCCAAAACCGAGCCCTTGCCCGGAAGGTAGCCCTTGTCTATGGCACCCGACACTCCGGCTGAATAAATCTGGAATATCAGGGCTATCACAATGCCCAAAAAGCCCCATATGACAGCTCTCCATATCCAGCCCAAGGGGAAGCTCCAATTTCCCGAAGTGATTCTTATCGCCAAAAGCTCGCCCATTGTTGCCAGTATAAAGAATTTTATAAAACTCATGATATAAGGATGTGCCGATGTTGCGGAAATAAACATTTCTCGCGTCGGCCCATATGCAAGAAAAGCCGCCAACATAGCCAATATTCCTGCCCAAATCAAATCTTTCATCTTCATATTTTTACCTCTCTTTTTTTGGTTTCAATCATAAAAAGGGAATACAGCAATGAAGAGGCATGCCTCTCACGGGGGGATTACTGTATTCCCCGGGAACAAATCCCTTTATAATACTTATTGCAAGTACCATGCCATAATGCCGCAGAATCAAAGCCGTGCAAATACTGAAGTCCATTCCTTTTTCACTTTATAAGAGCAAAAGCATGTCAACAAGAGTTAACATGCTTTTGCTTTTATAAACATCAGTCTTTAAGTTTTTTCCATAATGCGGTTCTGCTTATACCCAAAATTTCCGCAGCTTCTGTTTTTGTCTTTCCCCTGCTCAAAAGGGTCTCAATAACCATCTTTTCAATTGTTCTGTTTATATCTTTTAAACTTATATCCGAATTTTCAAGTATGTCCGCCCCGCTAACTCCAGATCTTCCAAAAAGCTCTTTGGGTTTAATTCTGTCATATTTGAAAATGAAATGCCTTTCTGCTATATTTTTCAATTCCCTTACATTTCCCAGCCATTTGTGATTCAAAAGCATTTCTTCGAATTCCTCACCCATGTAAGGCATCTCTTCATCTCCCCCGCTCAATTCATCTATGAATGTATTGAAAAGCGGAATTATGTCTTTCTTTCTGCTTCTTAGAGGCGGTATCCTGAGCTCTAGGACATTAAGCCTGTAGAAAAGGTCCCTTCTGAATTCTTCTCTCACAACCTTGTCCATGAGATCTTCATTCGCCGCTCCTATTATGCGGATATCCAATGGAATTATATAGTCCGAACCTATCCTCATTACTTCTTTCTCTTCGAGTACCCTTAGGAGCTTGGACTGCATATTAAGCGGGATGCTGTTTATTTCATCCAGAAAAATTGTACCCCCATGCGCCAGCTCGAAAAGTCCCGGTTTGCCGCCTTTTCTTGCTCCTGTGAATGCGCCGGCCTCGTATCCAAACAATTCACTTTCGAGAAGAGATTCAGTAAGCGCCGCACAATTTACCGCTACAAATGGTGAACGGCCTCTGTCGCTGGCGTTGTGTATGCTTTGGGCTATTATTTCTTTGCCCGTTCCGCTCTCCCCGTAAATCATTATGGTACTATCTGTTTCCGAAAGCCGTTTGGCCCTGGCAAGGGTTTTTTTCATTGCATCGTCTTCTGCAACAACCCCATCAAATGTAAATTTTGCCGTAAGACCTTTTTTGTTGAGTTCAAAACGTATTCGCTTCTCAAGGTTCTGCAATTTCGTTATGTCCTGGAATGTGCATACAGCCCCGTTCACTTCGCCGTCTATAGTAATGGCAGATGCCTTTACTGTAGCCGTAAGCTTATTCATGTGGATTATTTTTTCCCTTATGGATCCCTTGTCTTCAAGCAATTCATAAATGAAGTCAACTTCCGGAAATGTGTCCCTTATTGCCTTGCCCAGCATATCTTCAGAACGCTTGCCGAACATTTTCCTGGCATTTTTATTGAACAATATGATGTTTCCCAATGAATCTACCGCAATTATCGCATCATGAACATTGTCTGTTATTGTATCTGACAACTCTCTCCTTTTCAGTTGGTTTTCTAGGTCGTCAAGCATCTTGTCAACATATCCGACAGCTTCTTGCAAGGTTTCTTTCCTCGAGTCGACAAAAACCGTGCTGAAGCCCTTTGCAGCCGCCTTCCTGCATGTGACAACGGCTCCAACAATAACTGTTTGCGTCTTTCTGTCCTCTATGTCTTCAAGAAGCTCGTCCAATTCATTCAGTGTCGAAAAGCGGTTCAAGTCTATTTGACAATTTAAAACCTTGCCCCAGTCTCCACATGCAAAGTGCACTTCATCATTAAGTATAAGAGTCAAATGAGACTTCATAATGCTTGCCTTCTTTATTGCATACAATATGTCCAGGGCATTCATTTTAAGGTGCATTACCGGTACGCTCACATCGTTTACAATATGATGGTACATTCCGCCTCTGGCTATTATGGCTTTGGCTCCCCTTTTTTCAAGGCGCAAGGCCTGGGGAACCATATTGTCCGGATCAAAACTCTCCAAAATGAGTTCTTTGCGCGCAAGTCTTTCCGGGAATAGTTCGAATATTTTTTTCTCAATTTCCTGGTTGGGAACGATAAATCCGATAGTCTTTTTCATTGCATCCTCCGAATCGGCAATTTTAAATCCATTATATCACAGCTTTTGCCGGGCCTATTCTACAGAAAATCGAACTCGGCGGTACTTAGCCAGTCATCTATATGACCCGCAACGGTTTCAAATGCCTCTTGTCTGAATGGAGACTCAAGATTTGCTTCTTCCACAAGTTCCAAAAATGACCTGCTTCCACCAAGTCCGCATAAAATGACATAAGCCTTCCAGGCCTCTTGTCTTGACTTTTTGGCACTCAGCCAGAATTGAAAAGCGCAAACCTGGGCAAGGGTATAGTCTATATAGTAAAAGGGGTTTTTGAATATGTGGCCCTGCTGGTGCCAGAAACCTCCCGAATTCAGGTAATCGTTGTCTTCATAGTCGCGGTATGGAAGGTACTTCATTTCTGTTTTCCGCCACATTTTCCGCCTTTCCGACGGTGTAGCGTCCGGCTTTTCATATACCAAGTGCTGAAATTCATCCACCGCAGCTCCATATGGTATAAACATCAAAGCGTGGCTCAAATGGCCGTAACGGTACTTGTCGGCATCTTGGCCGAAAAAGTTTTCCATCCAAGGCCAAGTTAAAAACTCCATACTCATGGAATGTATTTCACAAGCCTCGAGTGTGGGAAAATTATATTCCATCAGCATATATTTCCTGCTCATGTATGTTTGAAATGCATGGCCGGCTTCATGCGTAAGCACATCTACATCGTCGGTAGTACCATTGAAATTGCTGAAAATAAAAGGCGAACTGTATTTGGATATGTATGTGCAATATCCGCCTGGGGATTTGCCCGGCATGGATTTTAAGCTCATTAGTTCGTTTTCTATCATGAAATCAAAAAACTCACCTGTTTCCTCAGAAAGGTCCTTGTACATTTTGCGGGCCTCTTCTACAAGAAAATCGTGGCCGCCTATTGGTTTTGCGTTCCCGTCCATGTAAAAAATCTGTTCGTCGTAATTGAAAAGCTTTTCGATTCCCAGGCGTTTTCTCTGGCCTTCCCTTATTTTCACCGCCAATGGACTTATGTAGCCTTGTATGCTTTCCCTGTAGGACTCGACCATGGCGGAGTCATAGTCGGTCCTCTGCATGCGGTCGTAACCCATCTGGACAAAATTATCGTAACCGAGCTTTTTCGCCATTCGGGTCCTGACCTTGACCAGGCGGTCGAAAATACCGTCGAATTCGTCTCCTTGTCCACACATGAAGGCATACTTGGCATCACTTGCGGCTTTTCTGACGTCTCTATCCATGTCCATCTGAAATGGCTTCATTTCCGAAAGTGTCCTTTTCTCTCCCCCAAATTCTATCTGTGCAGAGGCCAGCACTTTTGTGTAGCACGTTGCAAGACGATTTTCCTCGATGAGGTCTTCTATTATGTCCTCAGAAAAAACCTTTACAGCTTTTTCCGCCAGCCTGAAAAGCTGCCTGCCCCAACGGGCCTCGAGTTCTTGCCTGAATGGAGAATTCAAAATGGCCTTGTAGTATTTGCTTATGAAGCCCTCGTATACAGGCTCATTTTCATCGAAAAAATTCTGCTCTTCCTCATAATAGGCGTTCTTGGTGTCAATTGTATGCCTTATGTAGCAAATTTGAGACATGGATTCGAATTCCTGCCTCAAAAGATTAATTTGCTCGATAGCCCTGTTCTGTGCATCCCCTCCGTCCGCATTTTCTAGACAGGCAAGTTTTGCTTCAAATCTTTCACCAATCGATTTCATATCAGGTCTTTTGTAATCAAATTCACCGAATCTCATCAAACTCCTCCCGCTCTATTTAATATTTTCTTGACCATAGGCGCGCGAAGACGCTCGGCCATTGCTACACCCTCACCGACAAGCGGCCTTACGTATCCCACAAACTCTTCTGTTACTCCGTTTCCGCTTGCATTTATATATTTCCCGGGCATTGTTCTGGATTTGCCGGCTATGTCATGCAAGGGCTTCAAGACATAGTTGACCGAATAATTTCCGGTCCTTTGTATGGATACGGACCCGTCTATATTATTCCATATTGCAAACTGGGCGGCCCTTTCTCCAACTTCCCTGGCTTCGTTGCGGTCCACTTTTGAAACAACTTCCGCAAACGACCTCTGCAGGTATCCCAAAGTATCGGCTCTGACCCTTGATATTTGAAGTTTTTCACGTATTGCCGACGCAAGCACATCTCCAAGAACGCCGCTTCCCGACAGTTGCAAATTCCCGAAGGCGTCTTTACCTGTCCTTTCGATAAACTTACTGGAGAGAAATTCTCCAGATCCGTCTTTTATACCTTCAGAAACTGCAATCAGGCATCTTCCCCTTTCCCTGTAGACCCTGTCAACGTCTGCAAGAAACTTTTTCATGTCAAACTCTCTTTCAGGAAGGTATATTAGGTGGGGTCCGTCATCATCGTACTTTTTCCCCAAAACGCTGGAAGCCGTCAGAAATCCCGCTTCCCTTCCCATTACAATGCCTATGTGGACACCCTCGAGAGCCCTGTTTTCAAGATTCAGCCCAAGAAATGCGTTGGAAACAAACCTTGCAGCCGAACCGTATCCGGGGGTATGGTCGTTTTCCACCAAGTCGTTGTCTATTGTTTTGGGTATGTGCATAGCCCTGAATTCATATTTGTCTTCTTCTGCATAGTTGTTTACCAGCCTGACCGTCTCAGCGGAATCGTTTCCTCCTATATACAAAAAATATCTTACATTGTGTGCCTTGAATGTTTTGTATATCTCAAGGCAAAATTCTTTGGATGGCTTGACCCTGGTAGAAAGCAGAGCTGCAGAAGGTGTCTTTGCAACCATTTCAAGATTATGGGTAGTTTCCTGGGTAAGGTCTATGAAATTCTCGTTCACTATGCCTTCTATCCCCTTGACCGCGCCATATACCCTTGTTATTTGTGTGAATTTCCTCGATTCCAAAACTGCGCCTACCAAGGACTGATTAATTACCGGCGTTGGTCCGCCTCCTTGCGCTATAACCACTTTTCCTTCAAGTCTCATATCAAACACGCCCCCTCTATTGGTGTTTTCCTTATACCCATTCAGAGCGATTTGAAAGAGGGCAATTACACCGCCGCTATTATGGAAATTTCAACAAGTATGTCTTCAGCGGCCATGTCGGCTTTAACGCAGGCCCTTGCAGGAGCGCAGGCCTCCGGCACCCATTCGTCCCAAACTTCATTCATTCCTCCGTAGTCCGACATGCTTTTAAGATAAATGGTCGCCGACAATATGCGCGACCTGTCTGTCCCTATTCCTTTTAAAATTTCGTCTATTTTATTAAGCGTCGACCGGGTCTGGTCCCCTATATCACTCGTCCGTTCGGATGCTACTTGTCCGCACAAATAAGCGCTTCCGTTATGTACAACCGCCTTGCTCATCCTTTTTGATGTTCCATGCCTCAAAATATCATTCATTTTATTTTTCTCCTTTTTTCATCCATTATAGCACAATGCCGTGCTTTTATAAGGATTCTCCTTGCCAGTGTTCTTTATGCCGATGCATAATTGACTGCGCTATGGGTATTTATGATAACATGGAAGCATATAAAAAAAGGAGTGGGTCAGCTATGAAAATGCACAATTACATGGAAGACGTAGTCGAAAAAGTATTGGGAGAACATCTTGATGGAAGCTCGCATATAGCCAATTGTGAAAAATGCCGAAAAGATGTGCTTGCCCTTACATTGAATAACTTGCCAGCTAAGTACGTTGTTACGGGGGATGACGAAACTTACGGAAAACTCGATGAAATTGAAGAGCAGAATATCGAAGAAATAATGAAGGAACTTAAAATCGCAATCGAAATTGTTAACATATCACCCCTGCACGACTAAAAGGATTAAAGCCCCAAGCCATATATTCATTCGGCTTGGGGCTTTGCTTTTGATTTATTAATTCAAAGCTTTCAATTTTCGGCAAAAGCCTCTATCCTATAGCAAATGTCAGCTCGGCCTCCACTGCAATTTCATCTCCGACTTTGGCTGTCGCCTGTCCGAAGCCTATGCTTCCCTTTGACTTGACTATTCGTGTTTCAAGCGACAAAGTGTCCCCTGGAATCACCTTTCTTTTGAATCTTGCTTTTTTTATTCCACCAAAATACGCGGTCTTGCCCTTGTTGTCGGAAAGGGACAAGATGGCTACCGCCCCCACTTGGGCCAAGGCCTCTATTATGAGAACTCCCGGCATTACGTGCTCGTCGGGGAAATGACCCTGGAAAAAATATTCATTAGCGCTTACATTCTTAATCCCCTTGGCATATACCCCTTCATCTATTTCATTGATTCTGTCAATCAAAAGAAATGGATATCTGTGTGGAATTATTTCCATTATTTGATTTGAGTTCAGCATTTCGCCCCTCCTAGTCTTCCCATTTTTTAAGGATTATAGTCGCGTTATGCCCTCCAAAACCAAGTGAATTTGAAAGGGCGTAAGAAAGCTCTTTTTCGCGGCCTTTTCCGGGAACATAATCCAAGTCGCACTCCGGGTCAGCTTTGGAAAGCCCGGCCGTGGCTGGTACGAATCCCTCTTGCAGAGCCTTTGCGCAGACAATAGCCTCAATAGCTCCAGCAGCGCCCAGCATGTGTCCTGTCATGGATTTTGTCGAGCTTACCGGTATGTCCTTTGCAGCCCCCCCGAAGGCCGTTTTTATGGCCTGGGTTTCAAATTTGTCATTGTATGGAGTGCTTGTGCCGTGCGCGTTGATGTATGAAACCTCGGTCGGCTTTATTCCCGCATCTCCTATTGCAAGTTTCATGGCCCTCGCTCCGCCTTCTCCTCCTGGAGCCGGCGCAGTTATATGGTGGGCGTCGCAGGTGAATCCGTAGCCTACGATTTCGCCGTATATCCTGGCATTTCGATTCTGCGCATGTTCCAATGTCTCAAGAACCATCATTCCTGATCCCTCAGCCATTACAAAACCATCTCTCTCCACATCGAAAGGTATTGACGCTCGCGCCGGATCGTCTTTTGTGGACAGCGCCGTCATGGCTTCAAATCCAGCCACTCCCAGAAGTGTTACAGCCGCTTCGGTTCCACCCGCGACTATGATGTCGGCATAGCCATACTGCAAATTCCGAAAGGCCTCGCCGACTGCATTTGTTCCGGATGCACAGGCCGTTACCACGGTGTTGCATAGTCCCTTTGCTCCAAGAGCTATGGCCACATTCCCCGAAGCCATATTTACAATCGACATCGGTATGAAAAATGGTGAGATGCGCTTGGGCCCCCTGCTTTTAAGCTTTCCTGCCTGCTCTTCTATTGTTGCCAGTCCGCCTATCCCTGAGCCCACTATTACACCCATGCGTTCCGGATTGTATTCTGTCTCCTTCAGTCCCGAGTCTTCAAACGCCTGCTTCGAGGCAGCTATTGCCAGCTGTGTGTAACGGTCCATGCGCTTGGCTTCTTTTTTGTCAATATATTGCACCGGATCGAATCCCTTTACTTCACCAGCCACATTGACTTTTATTCCACTGGCATCGAATCCGCTTATGAAATCTATTCCGGGCCTTGCTTCCTTTATACTTTCCCAAAAGCTTTCAACATCGTTTCCTAAAGGAGTAATAGCTCCCATTCCAGTTATCACAATTCTTTTTTTCATGTTCATCCTCCTTACATCACCATGCCGCCGTCGACATGAAGCACTTGTCCTGTAACATAGTCTGCGGAATCCGAAGAGAGAAAAGCTACAGCCTCGGCAACGTCTTCAGGCGAGCCCAGCCGGCCCAATGGTATTCCCGAGACCATGTCCCCCTTCGCTTTTTCAACAAGGGCTTTTGTCATATCGGTTTCTATGAATCCAGGCGCAACTGCGTTAACGGTAATGTTTCTGCCTGCAAGTTCTCTTGCCGCAGATTTTGTCATCCCTATAACACCGGCCTTGGATGCCGAATAATTTATCTGGCCTGCATTTCCCGAAACCCCAACAACCGAAGCCATATTAACAATTTTGCCCGACCTCTGCTTCATCATGGTTCTGGCGGCGTGTTTAATGCAATTGTAGCTGCCTTTCAGATTGACCCGTATGACAGAGTCAAAATCTTCATCCTTCATTTGTATTATCAATTTGTCCTTGGTTATTCCCGCATTGTTGACCAGTATGTCGATGGACCCGAAAGTATCCTTTGCGACTTTCATGAGCTGCTTTGCATCGTCCGAATTTGAAACATCACCTTTTACTTTTACAGCCTTTACTCCTTCTTTTTCAAGCGACTCTATAAGCTCGTCCATAGAATTATCCCTGCTTCTGTAATTAAGGACCAGGTTTGCTCCGGCTTTTCCCAAGCGCACTGCCACAGCCTTCCCTATTCCCCTGCTTGCACCTGTGATTACAGCCGTTTTCCCTTTCAACATGCCTTATCACCTATCTTTCCTTTTTTTTTAGCAGTCAGTAGGTTTATGCTTTCTATTGTAATGCTTGCCTTGGGCTTAAGGGTTTCAACCGCCTTTTCGAGAGATTTGACATCCTCTATGTTTACTATCTTGAGTTTGATTTTTTCTTTCCTGCCTATTTTCTTTATGAATCCGCTGAGAGTCTTGCCCGGACCTATTTCTACAAAGGTGTCAACTCCGTCGTTTACCATTTTCTGAATGCTTCTTTCCCATTGAACCGGCTTCATAACCTGATTCTTGAGTATGTCTTTTATGTGGTCCTTGTGTTCAATGTATTCAGCAAACACATTCGATACAAGCGGAACACTCAAATCCTCAAAATTAATATTCTTTAATTCCTCGGCAAGCTTGTCTGCGGCAGGCTTCAGCATTGAAGTATGGAAAGGCGCGCTCACCTTTAGTGGAGCAACAAGCTTTGCCCCCTTTTCCCTGGCTAGAGACGAAGCCTTTTCAACGGCCTCTATTTCCCCGCCTATAACAATCTGGCCGGGGCAATTAAAATTGGCGCATTCGACAATACCGTACTGCCTGGCTTCATCTACAGCTTCCTGGACCTTATTCTCGTCTAATCCTATTATGGCGGCCATAGTCCCCTTTCCTTCGGGCACTGCGTCCTGCATGTATCTTCCACGTTTCTTTACAAGTTTTACCGCCGCGGCAAAAGCAAGCGCTCCCGCAGCCACAAGCGCGGTATATTCTCCCAGGCTGAGGCCCGCCACAACATCAGGTTTCAAACCCTTTTTTTCTGCAGCCTTAAGAGCCGCCACACTTGTTGTAAGTACCGCCGGTTGGGTGTTTTCAGTCAAATTAAGTTCGTCCTGATCCCCTTCCGTTACCATTTTGGTTAAATCCATTTCCAAAGCCTCATCGGCTTCATCGAATACATCCTTACTGCTTTTATACTTTTCTATAAGGTCTTTTCCCATGCCTATATACTGCGATCCCTGGCCGGAAAATAAAAATCCTATTTTACCCATGTCAAGCCCTCCTAAATGTTGAAATCTTTAGCATTTTCGAGAAGAAGTTTGAGTTCGCCGAACATCTCTTCAATTATTTCCGAAGCAGTCTGCTCTTTGCTTACCAGTCCAGCAATCTGCCCGCTCATTATTGAGCCCATCGACACGTCACCCAGACAAGCTGCCTTGTGCAAAGCTCCCCTTCCGAGTTCTTCGTATTTTTCGGCAGGCACAGCTTCTTTGTCCATCTTTTTATACATTCTGGCGAGCTTGTTTTTTAAAACCCGAACCGGATGTCCCGTAGGCCTTCCCGTAACAAGCGTGTCAATATCCTTTGCATCGAGGATTTTCTTTTTGTAGTTGTCATGGACATTGCATTCCTTGGCAACAAGAAAACGCGTACCCACCTGTACACCTGAAGCACCCATCATGAACGCAGCGGCTATCCCTCGTCCATCCGCAATTCCTCCGGCCGCAAGAACCGGGATATCGACGGCGTCTACAACTTGAGGCAAAAGACACATCGTTGTCAATTCCCCTATGTGTCCTCCCGCTTCGGTACCTTCGGCAATTAGAGCGTCGACCCCTGTTCCCTCCATGCGTTTAGCCAGTCCTACAGAAGGCACAACCGGTATTATTTTCACGTCGTTTTCGCGCCACTTCTTGATGTATTTGCCTGGGTTTCCGGCTCCGGTAACTATGACCTTTACCTTTTCTTCCCATACAACCTCTGCAACCTCCTCAACAAAGGGGCTGAGGAGCATGACATTGACCCCGAAGGGCTTGTTTGTCAGGGTCTTCGCTTTTCGTATTTGTTCTTTCACCCATTGGCCGGGCGCATTGCCTGCAGCTATTATTCCCAAGCCTCCGGCATTTGATACTGCGGCAGCCAGCTGTGCATCTGAAATCCAGGCCATTCCTCCCTGGATTATGGGATAATCTATCCCTATCAAGTCCTTGAATTTTTTCTTCGCCATCAAACCCCCACTTTCCAGAGCATGCCTCTTATTGATTATTTGTTCTCTTCCACATATCGTACAACATCTCCGACCGTAATAAGTTTTTCCGTCTCTTCCTCTTCGACTTCTATTTCAAAAGCCTCTTCAACCGCCATTACAACTTGAACTATATCCAAAGAATCGGCGTCCAAATCATCCTTTATCTTGCTTTCCATCAATACTTCCTCAGCTTCCACTCCCAATTCATCCACTAGAATTTCCTTGATTTTTTCAAATATCATTGTTTTTTTCTCCTTTGTGTATTTTACTTTCAGTCCAGTTGCCATTCAACAAGTGCGGCTCCCCATGTCAGTCCGCCTCCAAATCCCACAAAAATAAGCTTATCTCCCTTTGAAAGCAAATCCTTTTTAGCCATTTCATCCAGTGCAATCGGTATGCTGGCCGATGATGTGTTACCAAACCTTTCAAGATTCACATAGAATTTTTCCTTGTCGAATTTCATTTTACCCGCGACATACTCAAACATTCTGTCGTTTGCCTGATGCGGAACTATATACTTTACTCCGCTCAAATCTACGCCTGTCCCGGCCGTGACATCTCTCAAAGCTTTCCTCATTATGCGCGTGGCAAATTTAAATATTTCCTTTCCGTTCATAGATAGATAGTTTTCCCCGCTTTCCGGATTTTCCATGAAAGGATTTGCAAGGTTTCTGGATTTCGAAACCAAATTGCCTTCAATATCGCCTTTAGAGCCAGTCACCGTATTTATTATTCCATGATAGGGCGATGCCTTTAGCACAACCGCTCCTGCTCCGTCTCCAAATAGAACGCATGTATTTCTTTCTTGCCAGTCTATTACTTTTGACATTACCTCCGAGCTTACCAATAAAATGTTTTTTGCCTTGCCGGACTTTATGAAACTGTCAGCAATATCCAACCCATAGAGAAAACCCGAGCAAGCTGCCGACACATCGAAAGCAGCCGCATTTTCAGCACCAAGCCTTCTTTGTACAAGGCAAGCCGTTGCAGGCGTAAAATAATCCGGAGTCAATGTAGAGAGAATAATCATGTCGAGGTCCTCGGGGTACATTCCCGCGTTTTCAAGTGCCGCTTGCGACGCCTTAAACGCAAGATCCGATGTATTTTCCCCTGTCGTTATTCTTCTTTCCTTTATTCCTGTTCTGGTCCTTATCCATTCATCGCTCGTTTCAACCAATCTTGACAACATATGGTTGTCAACAATTTTCTCAGGAACATAAGTGCCTGTGCCAATTATGTTGGCGTAATTCATTCAGCCACCCCTTTCTTTTCATCTGCTTGATATTTTTTCTTAAAATATTCATTTAAATTGTCAAGCGCATTTATAAGTTGCTTGTCATCCTGTATTTTCAAATCCTCCATCACTCCATTTACCATGCCCTCGTGAAATCTTGCATGCATGAGATATGCTTCCTTGCCTTTGTTGGTCAGGTTTATTTCTACAATCCTGCGGTCCTTTGGATTCCTGTTTCTCTCGACATAACCCTTCTTGACCAGGCGATTAATGGACGTAGTTAGTGTTCCGATGGTAATATTCAGTTTTTTGGCCACAACACTCATGGATTGGGGTTTCCCCAAACCTATCTGTTCTATTGTATGCATCTCGGTCATGGACAAAAGGCATCCCATACGTTTGAGTTCCTTTTCCTCTATGTTTAGAATATTCCAAAAAAGTTCCACCAGTATTTCATTTAATACTCTTGAAGTATCAGACAAAAACTGCCACCTCCTTAAGCATTTATCCAGATTTATCGGTGCTTTGATATTCAAAGCATTTTTATTTTGACTTTCAAAGTATATACCGAAATAAATTCTTTGTCAATTTTTTTCCATTATCCAAAGGTTGACAGGAAAAGTTCTTTTGCTTATACTTTGAATATCAAAGTATTTAAATCAACTTCAAAGGAGACTGTAAATTTGAAACTTAAACCATTGACAATAGATAATTTGACGGCCCGAATACCTATAATACAAGGCGGCATGGGAATAGGGGTATCGATGTCATCTTTGGCCTCGGCAGTGGCGAATGCCGGAGGCGTAGGCGTAATATCGGCCGCACAGGTAGGATTTCGGGAACCCGATTTCGAAAGCGACAATGATGCAGCAAATCTGAGGGGACTGAGAAAAGAAATACAGAAGGCCAAAAGCATAAGCCCTAATGGAATACTTGGGGTAAACATAATGACGGCAACAAATAATTATGCCGAGCAGGTTCGCGTCTGTGTTGAAGAAAAAGTGAATCTTATCATATCGGGAGCCGGACTGCCTACTAATCTTCCCGAAATGGTCAAGCATTCGGTCACGAAGATAGCCCCCATAGTATCCTCGGCAAAAGGCGCAAGAGTTATAACCAGACTTTGGACAAAAAAGTACAACTACCTTCCCGACCTTGTAGTCGTTGAAGGACCAAAAGCGGGTGGCCACCTCGGCTTTAGTCCAGAGGCCCTCTCCAAGCCTGTTCTTCCAAGCCTCAAGGATATAGTTACTGGTGTGATTGAAATTCTTAAACCTTTCGAAGAAGCCTTCGGCAAAAAAATCCCCGTTGTAGCAGCCGGCGGGATTTATACCGGAAAGGACATTGCCGAATTCATAAAGGTTGGAGCTTCAGGCGTTCAGATGGCAACCCGTTTCGTTGCAACCGACGAATGCGACGCTCACATAAATTTCAAACAAGCATATGTAAATGCAAATGAAGATTCAATCAAGATTGTGGTAAGTCCTCTTGGAATGCCTGGAAGGGCCATTTACAACAACCATGTTAAAAAGGTCGAGCAATCGGGAAAAAGAATAAAGAAATGCTTCGGATGCCTAAAGGCATGCAATCCGGCTACGGCTCCCTATTGCATAACAGAAGCCCTTGTAAAGGCTGTAGAGGGCGATGTGGATGACGGTTTGGTGTTCATAGGCAGCCAAGGTTGCAAGGTTGACAGAATTGTTCCCCTTAAGGAGCTTATGGACGAACTCACGACAGAAGCCGAAGCAAATCTATAGAATCCCAGTATTTAAAAAGGACGGCATTAATTTGCCCGTCCTTTTTCTTTTTTCTATTATCTGTTTTTTTACCTTTACTCATCCCACTGCTATTGCCTTAAAAGCCAGTTGCCGCTTCAGATTGAACACCATCTCCCGATGCGTTGTTTCGCGTGCCCTGTGGGTATTCACCCATTTTCAGCTTAACATCAGATTTTCGACTCAAGATTTGTCTGGTCACTGCGCTCTATGGCTGCTTTTCATTAGGCCTTGCCTTTCAAGAAAATCTAAAATTCACAAACTCACTTCGTATCGGGCTAAAGCCAAAGTGAATTTTTACGATTTTCTTTTATCCAAAGCCTTGAAAACCAAGCCTCGAGCAATGTTTCACAGTCAAAACCTTTCGTCATCTTATAATAACTCAAAGTAGCTATTAGCAAAAACAAGCTTAGATGCATAAAGCCATCTGCTATGGGATTTTTAAGTTGTATGCCTTTTGTATTGTTTTTTCCACTTTCCACTTTCCACTTTCTACTTTCCACTTTCCACTTTCCACTTTCCACTTTTTACTGTACTTTACTCTTTGCCTTTGCTTTTTCTTTTGTTTTTGCTTTTCCTTTCCA
>CAZXWC010000031.1:0-17876 GCA_964644525.1 uncultured Peptostreptococcaceae bacterium | reverse complement strand
CACTGTACTTTACTCTTTCCACTTTCTACGTTCCACTGTACTTTACTCTTTCTACGTTCCACTGTACTTTACTGCCGCCTGCCCGCTGTTATTTGCTTATCCTTGAAAGAATCTCATCATAGGCGTCCTCGACGTCCCCAAGGTCCCTTCTGAAACGGTCCTTGTCTAGCTTCTTGTTTGTTTCCCAGTCCCAAAGCCTGCAAGTATCCGGTGAAATTTCGTCTGCCAGGATTATTTGACCCTTGTAGAGGCCAAGCTCTATCTTGAAGTCCACAAGCCTGATTTTTCTCTCCTTGAAGAAATCTGTGAGGATTTCGTTTATCTTGTAGCCGTATTCCTTTATTACATCGAGTTGGTCCTCGGTCGCCAATTCCACGGCCAAAATGTGGTCCTCGTTTATGATGGGATCTCCCAATTCGTCGTTCTTGTAGCAGAATTCAAGCACTGGTCGCTTCATTGGCGTTCCTTCCTCAAGACCAAGCCTTTTCGCCAAGGATCCTGCCGCTATGTTTCTTAGTATTACCTCGAGGGGGACTATCTTAACAGCCTTGACAAGCATTTCTCTGTCGCTTAGGAGTCCCTCGAAATGAGTGGGGATGCCCTCTTTTTCAAGCATGTCGAAAAGGACCGCGCTCATCTTGTTGTTTATTACTCCCTTGCCGCTTATAGTACCCTTTTTCACTCCGTTGAAAGCCGTTGCGTCGTCCTTGTATTCAACGAGGTATCTGTCGGCTTCGTCTGTCTTATATACCCTCTTGGCTTTTCCCTCGTAAAGCATTTCAAGTTTTTCCATATTTTCCTCCTATTTTTCCAGTCCCATTATTCTGTTGTCCTTGCGCTTGACTTCCTCCGCCATTTCAATCCTGTGAGCCTTCAATTTTTCCCTCATCGATTCATCTTTAAGGGAAAGAATTTGAACCGCCAGAAGTGCCGCATTCTCGGCCCCGTTTATAGCCACGGTTGCAACCGGAATGCCCTTTGGCATCTGAACTATGGAAAGAAGCGAGTCAAGCCCATCCATTGTTGAAGACTTAATCGGAAGTCCTATAACCGGCAGCACAGTCATTGCCGCCAGCACTCCCGGCAGATGGGCCGCTTTTCCGGCCGCCCCGATAATAATGTCAAAACCGTTCTCCTCGGCTCCCTTGGCAAATTTAAGTGCAAGGTCCGGTGTCCTGTGGGCCGAAATCACTCTAGCCTCGTAAGGAACATCAAAATCCTTTAAAATATCAAGCCCTTTTTTTACAACTTCATAATCAGAATCGCTTCCCATTACCACAGCAATCTTCATATAATCTTCCTCCCTGGTTTATTTGTTCCCATATACCATTGATACCTGCAATCCTTTCAAAAAAAACAAAAACGGCGCACAAAGCGAAGCCGTTTCAATCGATATTTTGCTTCGCTCATAGTCAGACATTTTTTAGGCTGCCTGGTAGAAACTCTCGGACCCAATACCCGACATTATATAAGCGTTTCATACTATCCGATTACATTTTCATATTAGCAAAGGCTCTTAAGCAAGTCAATACATAAAACGAAATTTAGATATAAATATTTACATCATTGTTCGTTCTATTACGAACAATTCTTCTATTGTTTTTCTCCTTTATGTAGCTATAACAGATGCTTTTAAGATACAGACAAACCATAAACCTTTACGGCCTTTGTATTCCAATCTGAAGCGACTCCCTTTCGGGAGCCGCTTCAGAGTTAGCAATTATATGTTAATTAAGAGGAGTTAGCGTTTTATGAAAGAACATATATCCTTGTTTTCAAAAATCATCCTGTCCTGAAGGGGAAGATCCATGCCAATATCATTGTCGCTTGCCCTTTCAAACATGGCTACTGCTATGGCAATATCCACATAAGACAAGCCAACTGCATTGAAGTATATGTTCTCGTTGTCGTTTTCCCTTCCTTTTTTATTTCCCGACAGCAATTCTATAAGGTTGCAATAGATGTCATCGTCTGTAAGTATTTTTTCTTTGTACATCCGGCTGAGTGTCTGGGTTCTGTGCTTTACAGTCTCCCAGTCGTCGCAAACAATTTTGTCGCATGCAAGAGCCACCGCGTACTCGTCCTCCCAGCCGCCTATGTGGCTGTAGAAAACGCCTTTTTTTATCCATTCCGCTTTTAAAAGCGGAGCCTGTGCGCTCGTTCCTGTCACAATTATGTCTGCTCCTTCTATAGCGTTTTTACCGTTTGTTTCAGCGCTTACATATTCCATTTCAGGGAATATGTTTTTCATCTCTTCAATGAAATTCAATTCCTCTTCATGCGTCTTTGCTGAAACTTTGCAGATCTTTAGACCCGGAAAAACTGTCTTCATTCCTATAAAGTGCATTTTAGACTGTTCTCCCGCACCGATGAAACCTATTGTTTCTGAATTCTTTCTTGCCAGATAACTTGCAGCAAGCGCCCCCATTGTTGCGACACGCATGTTCGAACATAGGGTGCCGTCCATTACCGCAAGCGGGAATCCTTTCTCTATCTCGGAAAGAATTATTGTTGCAGACAAATTCTGAACCCCATATCTTGCAGGGTTTGGAGGAAAGACAGAAACCCACTTGGCTCCGCATATCTTCCTCTCTAAAAATGTAGCAGGCAGGCAGTTTATCCTCTCCTGAGTATCCTGGTTGAATATCTGCACTATCTTTTCCGGGAAAAGAACTCTGCCCTCTTCAAATGCCAACATGCCTTTCCTTGCAGCATCCATAGCCATATTTATGTCAAAACATCCCGCCTTGAGCAGGTCTGTCTGGGACAAATATTTAAATTTTATACTTGTGTCCATTTCAACCCCCCCTATTCGATTTCGTCAAGCAGTTGTTCAAAACTCATATTGTCTATACCCAAAGATTTCAAGCTTCTGCCGTTTTCTCTATAATCCCTTCCGTGCATAAGAGAAGCTATGTCTATCAACATATTCATAAAAGGAGTTTTCACACCAACCATCCTGCCCATTTCGGCGAGTGGAGTAATGCTCATAGGTATGTCCTCTGATATATATCTTGTTCCGGGATCCTTCGGTGCGCTTATCCCAGCGTAAACCTCATTCTTTCTTATCGTTTCCTGAAGTGTTTTTTCCGGCTTGACACCATAGACCTCACCGAGCCATGTCTTTGCGGATATAGTGTCGACATTCATTTTTTGAGCTATTTCAACTCTCTCGCCATCAACCTTCTCAAGTATCCTCCCGACACAGGGAGTTATGCCCTCGTGGTAATGCTCATAGTCGCACTTGCACTCTATCCTTGCTATATTGAAAATAGCTGGTCCAGGATGGAAGATAGCTCCAATATTTAGAAGACTTGTCTCCAGGATATTTTTTGCCGGAACAAATGCCTCGTAAAAGCAATTTATCTTTTCAACCACAAGACCGGTCCGACTTGTCGGAATTGCAGCAAGCGTCACCTTGTTCTTAACGCCGTGAATGGTTGCGCAATTTTCACCGTGCCTTCGGGCCGCATATATTAGAGTCTGAGCCTCGGCTACAGTTACATCTACCTCGGGATTAATCTTTGTTATCATGTGTCTGACTTCCAAAGCCCCACATGTTCTTCCCGGATGCAGCACTATTATCTGCCCGTCCTCGAGAAACCGGGCCATGTTTTTCGCCAGTTCCCTGTGTGCAAAAGCAGGAGTCACCACCATAAGCATCTCGCAGCCTTCAATAGCCTTGCCAAGATCAGTTGTAACCACATTCAATTTTGCAAATCCATTTAGCGACACCCCGTCAAGCTCGATTCCCCCCAGCCTTGCTGTATCTTCAATAGTTTTTTCAAATTTATCGTATAGATTCACTTCATATCCCTTGAGTGAAAGATATGCCGCCATTGCCATTCCACCATTGCCTGCTCCCAAAACCGCAATTTTATTTCCACTAATCATTATTTTCACTCCAGTCTTTATTTGCTAATTTTGTATTTTTATGTATTCGAAGAGCAGCAAAACCCCCTTCGAATAGTAAATTCTATTCTCGAATAATTTTTTGTCTATGATATCAAAATTCTTGCAGTCTCGTATTTGCTTATTACATCGTCATACACTTCGATTCCCAATCCGGGTCTTTCCGATGTCTTAACCAGGCCTCCGTCGATTTGTTGACTGAAGGAACTTATATCCTCGGCAAGGCGTAGCGGTGAAAAGTAGGCATGACCGCTTTCCACCAGCAGTCCTCCGGAAATTCCAAGCTGAAAGCTTGCTGCCTGAGCTATTCCTTCTTCGAGCATTGAATTCATAAGACATGGCAGACCGAAACCTTCAGCCATTTCCATTATCTTCTTTGCCTTTGTTATTCCACCATGCTTGTTTACCTTTACAGAAAACATGTCTACAGCACCAGTTTCTATGAGTCTCTTTGCATCCGGAATCGAAAACAGCGATTCATCGGCAGAAACCTGCAGATTGCTTTCGGTCTTGACTCTCTTCATTCCTTCTATATCCCAAAATGCCACCGGCTGCTCAAAATATGCTATGTTGCAATGCTCGACCCCCCTTGCAAAAGAAAGGGCCTCTCTGACTGTCCAACCTTGGTTGGCATCAGGAATAAGTCTAAATTCACTTTTCAATTCTTTATTAATAGCGCAAACACGCTCTATGTCTTCATTCACTCTTTTAGATCCCACTTTTACCATTACTGACTGATAACCTTTTCTTATCATTTCATCTATGTCGCGCAAATTATTTTCGACTGTATCTCTTCCGACTGCTCCCATTATTTCAATCTCTTTTCTCATTGAGCCACCCAGAAGCCTGTAGGACGGAATTCCCAAAGCCTTGCCCCAGATGTCATAGCATGCTATGTCTATGGGAGCCTTCGAGAGGGGCATTCCATTAACGAGTCCATCCATGATTCTATTGATTTGCGGAAGATCAGCAGGGTCCTTGCCTATTAGCTTTGGAGCGTAGTATGTCTCAATCATACTGAGTACGCTTCCTACGCTCTCTCCTGTAAAGAGGGGCTGGGGATCACACTCCCCATACCCTTCGATACCATCATCCGTTGTTATTTTAACTATTATTGGAGTAGTCATTCTTTGAATACCGTTGAAATCCGACAAGTGGTATGGTTTCTTAAGTGGAATCGCCATAGCTGTTACTTCTATTGATTTTATCTCCATAAAGCATCCCCTATGATATTTTTTCGGTTTCCAACTCAAGTTTTTTGTTCTTTTTTATATAAACATATTGTTTGACGACTATAAAGGCCAATACCGAAAGTCCTGCAAGATCGGTCACGGTGCTTGGTACAAGAAGCAAGAGAGCCGCAATAAACAAGGGAATTCTCTCATACATCTTCAAGCTGCCGAGCGCATAATTTTCCAGTGATGCGGCTAGTGCATATATGCCTGCCAAGGATGTCAATACGACCACAACAGTCTTCATAACGGTTGAATTGATCATCAATAGTTCAGGTGAAAGGGCAAATATGAAGGGAAGTATGAATGCCGCCGAAGCCAGTTTCAACCCGTTCAAAGCCGTCTTGACAGCATCCCCCTTAGCTATCGCTGCAGCAAGGTATGAACTGAGTGCTACAGGAGGTGTAACCGATGCCATGCATCCGTAATAGAATATGAACAAATGCGCCGCGACTATGGGTACATTGAGTCTTACCAAAGACGGTGCAACCATCGAACCCAAAATTATATACAAGGCTGTTGTTGGCATCCCCATGCCCATAATTATTGACGCCATCATGGTAAGGAATAGGGCCGCGTAAAGGTTGCCGTGCGAAAGTGTCACTATCAAATCAGAGAATTTCAGCCCGAGTCCCGTAAGCGTTACTGTCCCCACTATGATTCCCGCAACTGCGCATGCCGCAATTACGCTAAGAGATGCCTTGGCCCCTTTTTCAAGCGCAATCAAAAATCCTTTTGGTGAGAGCCGTGTCTCTTTTTTAAAGAAGCTTGTAATAATAACAATCATTACAGCTGTAAATGATGCCTTTATTGGTGAATATCCCGCAAGAAGCATGTAGAATATACTTAAGGGCGCCAGCAAGAGAAATCCACCTCTCTTGAGGACTTCAATAGCCTTGGGCAAATCTTTCTTTTCCATGCCCTTTAAGCCAAGTTTTGCCGCCCTGAAGTCGACCATCATGAAAACTGCTACATAATAAAGGGTGGCCGGAATCATAGCGTAGAGTATCAGTTTCGAGTAGGGAACTCCTGTCATCTCAGCCATTATAAATGCTGCGGCTCCCATAATTGGAGGCATTATCTGCCCTCCAGAAGATGCTGCAGCTTCAACGCCGCCTGCAAATTCAGGTTCATAACCAACGCTTTTCATAAGTGGTATTGTGAATGTCCCTGTTCCTGCCACGTTGGCAAAAGAACTTCCTGAAATGGTCCCCATAAGACCGCTGCCAATTACCGCAGCCTTTGCAGGTCCGCCACGATATTTCCCTGTTGCTGAAAAAGCCAGGTCGATAAATGCCTGGGCTCCTCCGGTTTCCCCAAGGAAGGATCCCATGAGTATGAATATGAACACAAATGAAGCCGTTACGTATATTGCAACTCCATAAATACCTTCGCCTGTCATGAACATATGCTCAACTACTCTGGTGAATGTAAACTGTCTATGTCCTATCGTACCCGGTATGAAATGTCCGTAAAATGCATAAGCAAGAGCCGTTAGCCCGACTATTACAAGCGGCCATCCCATAGTCCTTCTTGTCGCCTCGAATATCAGAACAATCAGAATCGCGCCCAGAACAATATCCATTCTGTCAGGTGATCCCAACCTGTAAACCAAATCCATATAATTTGAAACCAGATAATAGCCTATATAAAGGCTCAGGCCCGCACAAACCCAATCGTAAAAGGGCATCTTGTCCTTATGTTTCTTTGTTGCCGGGTAAAGCATGAAGGTCAAAGCAAGCGCAAGCGCCAGGTGGATTGCCTTGTGCTGCATCTGTGGGAGCATTTTTATTCCCGAAGAATACAGATGATAAAATGACATTGCAATAGCTATGAATGCAGAAACCTTTAGGGCATATCCAGAAAGTTCGCGTTTCTTGTCAGCTTGCTCTGCAACCTTTTTTTTGTGGTTGTTTTTATTTTTCTCTTCATCCGTCTTTTTTTTATTGAAAATCATCCGTTTCACCTCTAATCCAATATTTGAATCTGGACATTCTTTCAACTCTTATGTCCATTCTTTCATTGTTGTCAAAATACTCATTGAGCTCGATTGTACGTTCTTGATTTAAGATCAGCTTGGAATCATTAAGTTCCGTTACCCTAAATGGCAGCCAGTCTATGGGAATATTCATATCCTTAAGTTCCAACATGTTGTCTGCGAATATTGTTTCATAATCGTATGTTGAAGGCACGCCCCATCCCAGGTCAACAAATTTTGTCCCTGTGAGAGTAATATCCCCCTTGGAATCTATTATGTAATATTCGTAAACCGGTGTAAGGTGAACGGAATGGGTTATCAGGGTAGTGAATGTAAAGCCTGGTTCAACCCGTTTTCTGAGCATAACTTTATCATCATGAAAATTACTCACTTCAAGCATGTTTACAGGCATAAGACTCCCTATCAGAACCATGCAAACACAAATTGAAACAACAATAATTCTTTTCACGCCTTCACCTCGATTCAAAAATATTTCGTTCCAAATTAATTTACCATGCAGGGCCTGCTTGAGCCCTGCATGGTTTTTAGTTATTCTTTTTAATACTACTCTATTACTCCCATTTCCTTGTAGTACTTTTCAGCACCGGCATGCAGCGGAATTGACATAGCGCTGTTGGCATTCTCAAGCTTTATGTTCTTGCCCTGGGCATGAACTGCTTCAAGATCTTCGATGTTTTCATAAAGTGTCTTTGTTATTTGATAAGCGAGTTCTTCATCCATTTCTTCACTTGCTATCATGAGCGCTGGAGAAGCCACTGTCAAAGTATCATGGTCGACTCCATTGTATGTTCCTTCAGGAATAGTTTCATATCTGAAATAAATTGCGTCACTCATGAGTTCATCTGTTTTTTCCTTGTTCACAGCAAGAAGGTTGATGTCAAGTGTTGCAGATGCATCAACAACAGAAGATGTCGGGATTCCCGAACCTACAATAGCACAATCGATAAGTCTGTCTTTAAGCGCGGTGATGGCTTCGCCAAATCCCAAAAATTGAGCGTCTATGTCGTCATAAGTAATTCCGTGTGCTTCAAGAACCATTTTTGCAGTTCTTTCTGTTCCACTTCCCGGTGCCCCAACTGCTACTCTCTTGCCTTTAAGTTCATCAATTGTTGTAAGGCCCGATGCATCTAAGGCTACAAATTGGAAGGTCTCGGGATAAAGGGCAGTTAAACCTCTTATATTGTCAATGGGAGCTTCAAAAGGCTCTGAACCTGAATAACCGCCAAGTGATGTGTTTGACGCGGCCAGAATCATTTCGATTTGTCCGTCAGCAATCATCTTGAGATTGGCTACAGAAGCGCCTGTCGATTCTGCTGTCACTTCAAGTCCCTCGACATTTTTTGTAAGAAGGGATGCAATTCCTGATCCCACAGGATAATAAGTTCCACCAGTTCCGCCTGTTGCAAGAGAAATCCTCACAACTTCCTTAGTTGGTTCAGCAGCTTCTTCTTCGTTCTCTTTCGCCCCACATCCGGTAAAGACCGATGCAGCCATTACAATTGTCAATACGATAAGTCCCATCTTTTTCATTTTCATTTTCAATTCATTCACTCCTCTTTTTTTTATTTTCGCCTATATAAGCACGCAATTCCCATGCCAAAATTCAAAATCAAAGTATAATTGATTTAATGTTTTTCTATGGTCTTGCAATTGCAAACAAAAGCAAGGATTCTTATTTTTCAGATAGAATCCTTGCCTCGTTTTGTTCTAATGGCTTCGCCGGAAACTTTTTCCGCCAAGGGCCAAGATTTCCGGAAAAAGTTTCCTCATCTATTCAAACTATAAGCCTTCAGTTTGTTTCTAAGAGTTCTTTCACTTATACCCAAAGCCTCTGCCGTTTTTCTTCTGCTGCCGTCGAAGTATTCAATAGCTTCTGCAATAATTTTTCTTTCAACAGTCTTTAAATCCTCACCCGAAAAATATGACTGTTTTTCAGGCCTCTTTGCTAGGTCTGCAATATTTCTGCTGAAATCGTTTGTCGAAAGCCTTTCCTTGTTTGTCAAAACCATAGCCCTTTCTATCATATTTTCAAGTTCCCTGATGTTGCCTTTAAAATCATAATTCTCCAAAAGATCCAGGGCCTCCGCTTCTATACCCGAAATATTTTTGTTGAATTTTACGTTTAGTCTGTCTATGAAAAAATCCACCAGAAGAGGAATGTCGGTTTTTCTTTCCCTAAGAGGAGGAATTTCTATTTTTATGACATCCAACCTGTAATACAGGTCCCTCCTGAAAGTTCCTTCAGCCACCTTTTTCTCAAGATCGCAATTCGTCGCAGCAATAACCCTCACATCCACCCTCTCGCTGTTGTCTGCACCTAGTGGCATAATTTCCTTTTCCTGAAGCACTCTGAGCAGCTTTGCCTGCATTTTAATATCCATATCCCCTATTTCATCGAGGAAAATCGTTCCTCCATCGGCAAGTGAAAACTTTCCCTTCTTGCTTCGTGAAGCTCCTGAAAAAGCTCCTTTTTCAAAACCGAACAATTCACTCTCCAAAAGCGTATCCGGTATGGCAGAACAATTGATGGCTTCAAACCTCTTCTTTTTTCTGGCCCCCTGGAAATGAACAGCTTTAGCAACCATTTCTTTTCCAGTTCCGCTTTCTCCCAAAATCAACACATTTGAATCAATATCTTTAACCTTGTCTATGATCTCAAAAACCTTCATCATCGCAGTCGATTTGCCGACTATGCCCTTTATTCCATACTGTTCATCAAGCTGCTTGCTTAGCCTGTCAACTTCCTTGCTCAGTGAATTGTAATTAATGGCTTTATCAATCAGTATCTCAAGCTCTGCAGAATCCACCGGCTTTGTAATGTAATAGAAGGCACCGGCCTTCATGGCATTGACAGATGATTCTATGCTTCCGTAGGCCGTCATCATAATTACGGTAATATCCGGATTGATATCCTTTACATCTACAAGGACATCTATACCGTTTACGTCCCCTATTCTGAGGTCCAGGAGCATTATATCCGCACTCTCCCTCTTGATGTAATCCGTAGCCTCTTTTGGTTTTTGAAAAGAAACAACTTCATATTTTTCCTCAAGAAGAAATTCAAGAGAAGTGCAAAGATTCAATTCATCGTCGAGTATGACTATCCTATTCATAGCGCCCTCCTTTCACTTTTTGCCTGGGCAAAGAAAGTAGAGCAACGGTTCCCTTGCCGTATACACTTTCATAACGTATGTCGCCGCCGCATTCTTTAACTATCTGGTAGCTCACAAACAGGCCCAACCCTGTCCCTTTGGATTTCACAGAATAGAAGGGGTCAAAAATATGCTCCATGACTTCTTCGCTCATCCCTGCTCCATCGTCTGAAATTCTGACCACAACCATTTCAGAATCAGTCTCACCGCTTATTCTTATCCTTCCTTTTTTATCGATTGCGTCGATGGCGTTTATAATCAGGTTTAACAAAACCTGCTTTATCCTTTCCTCGTCCCCGTATGCTTCCAAATCACCTGCAAGTTCATTTTCTATTTCTATTTCCTTGTCCGACATTGCATCCCCAAGCAATTGAAGGCTATCATCTACAAGTTTGCTCAATTTCAGGCCGCTCACTTTCGGCACCCTTATCTTTGAAAAGTCGAGAATCTCCTGGATCATATTGTTCAGCCTGTTGATTTCCTTGGGCACAATATCTAAAAATTTTCCTTTGAACCTTTCATCTTCTATCTTTCTGGGCATTATATCAGTAAAAGTTTTTATGGTAGTAAGAGGGTTTCTTATTTCATGGGCAAAGCCAGCCGCCATAAGCCCGAAGGAATTAAGCCTGTCCTGCCTTTTGAGCTCGCTTGCCAACTCTTTGTCTACCGAAATGTCCCTTATGCTTATTATCGATCCCTTTACCTCTCCGTCGCTTTCAACAAGCGGATATATATGATAGAGAAAAGTTACTTTCCTGTCCTTGACATCAATCTCGAGTTCCTTGTTTCTGAAACTCATCCCCTCCGAAAACACCTTTTCAAAATCATTGCAACTGAAAATTTCGGAAATGACTGTATCTTGTATCTTTTGACCGATTTTAGCCTCCCCTATTCCCTCAAGCACATATTTCATTCTCCTGTTAAGAAGAGTTATTTGCCCTTCTGTATCAAGAGCTATGATTCCCGCCAGCACATTGTCCAGCACGTCCTTTCTGAATTTATTACTGTTTTCAAGTTCCATACTTTTTTTGCTTATTTCCTTTGTCCTCTTTGCAACCTGCTTCTTGAGCTGGTAGTTCCAATAAATTATAAGCAGGAATGCAAAAGATAAAACAAGAAGGCCTGTTTTTAAAACAGTCATAAGCCTTTCGTTGAATTGAAAATCATTGCTGACGGTCTCTCCAAACCATTTCTTGTATATTTTGTCATATGAACCATCCAGGGTTATCTCCCTCATGCCTGCATTCATAATTTTTATGTGTTTGTTGTTTTCATTTCTTGAAACAAAATAGTATCCTTTTTTTTGAGTGTCTCCGCCTATTACCTTTATAAAGTCGTCCTGCTTCCACTTTTGTATAGTGTACAGGCCGGTCAGCTTATCTCCTATAAAGGCACCCGCATTTCCGTTCATTATCTGCAATATGCCCTGTTGCTGGTTGTCAACATAAGTCAAACGCTCAAGATCTATAAATCTAAGAAATCGATTATTTATGCTTCCCTTTTGAATGGAAACATCAGCGTGGCTTAAATCCTCTGGTTCTATTATATACTTGTTGTCCAATCTGACGAATATAACCTCAGCGCTGTCTATTATTGCATCGGAAAAAACATAATTGTCATATATTACGCCATGGTCGGACCCTATGATAAGGTCGAGATTGGAACTTGCAAGTTCCTTTTTGGCATCATACATAGACATCGGCCTGATTTCTATATCAATTCCCCTTTCTATGGCAATTGCATGTATCAAGTCAATATAAAAGCCCTTGAGTATTCCATTGTCATTGATGTATGAATATGGAGGCATGTGGCTGTCTACTCCTATTTTTATCGAAGTCTCTATATCCAAATCTTCATCTATTTTTTCAGCCAATGCAGGTACAAACGCCATAATTGCAATTACGGCAACCACCCCTATATATTTGAATGCATTCTTCATGTCGGACTCCTTTTTTTAATCTATGACTTTCATTATACACATTTTTCTGAATATGCAAAAACAAAACGGCTCCCATTTAAGGAAACCGCCTGTTTGTTTAGCTTTTAGGCCTTTATCTACTTTTGCCTTTCTTTCCACTTACTACTTTCTACTGTTCTTTGCTGCCAGCTGCCTGCTGAAAAACAGTTGTCAGTGGGCAGTTATCAGTTGTCAGCAAATGCAAAAGAGTATAAAACCCAAATACATTTGAAAGCTCTTTTCTTTTCTGCTTTTGCTGTTTTTTTGCCCTTGCTTTTGTTCTTAATCTTTTTCTGCCCACTGCTCACTGCCTGTTGCTAGCTGCAGGCTGCTTTTTTCTTTCCTCTTTTGCTCTTACTGATATCTGATATCTAAAATCTGATATCTGTACTTTACGCTTTTTATTCTTTCCACTTTCTACTTTCTACTTGCTACTTACTACTTAAAATACCCCACTCCGGCCTCGAATATCTTCTGGTCCTTGTCTCCCGGAATGTTCTTGGCGACGTTTGTGCCAATTCTTTCCGAATGCCCCATTTTGCCAAGGATTCGTCCGTCCGGGCTTGTGATGGCCTCGACGGCATGAAGGGACCCGTTGGGATTGAAGAAACCGTCGTAGGATGCCTTGCCGCAAGGATCCACATATTGAGCGGCAACCTGTCCCGCCTTTGCCAGTGCGTCGAATTCTTCTTCGCTTGCCACGAAACGGCCTTCTCCATGGGAAAGCGGAATAAGGTGGCTATCTCCGACATTGACATTGGAAAACCAAGGCGAAAGGTTTGACGTTATTTTGGTTCTCGCCATCATTGCCACATGGCGGTTTATTTTGTTGAATGTAAGTGTCGGGGCTTTTTCATCCATGTCCCGTATTTCCCCGTATGGCACAAGCCCGAGTTTTATGAAGGCCTGGAATCCGTTGCATATTCCCAGCATCAATCCGTCCCGCTTGTTGATAAGGTCCATTACAGCTTCTTTTATTGCTGGATTTCTGAATACGGTCGCAATGAATTTGCCCGAGCCGTCCGGCTCGTCCCCTGCGCTGAATCCGCCCGGCACGGCGATTATCTGTGAAGCTTTTATGGATTTGACCATTGCCTCGATGGATTCCTCGACCGCGCTGGAGCTGAGATTGCGTAAAACAAGGGTCTCCGCCTTGCCTCCGGCTCTTTGGAAAGCCCTTGCAGTGTCGTACTCGCTGTTTGTGCCCGGGAAAACCGGTATCAGTATTCTTGGCTTTGGAAGGCTAACAAGCTTTTTCCTCGGAAAGACCTTCTTGTACTCTATCTGCATTGGCTCTCCCGACAGGTCTTCCTTGACCGGGAAAATTCCATCGAGCGGCTGCAGCCAATTCTTTTGCAGGTCTTCAAGCGAAAGCTTCATTTCGCCTATTGCTATATGCTTTTCGCCGACTGTCCTTCCAAGCATTTCCCATGACATGCCTTCAAAGTCTTTTATGTCAAATTTTTCGGAATCGATTTCAATAACAATAGAACCGAAATCCGGCATGAACCATTCTTCCTTGTTTTCGGGGCTTTGGAATTGGAATCCTATTCTGTTTCCGAAAGCCATTTTAGCTATTGCGGGTGCAAGTCCTCCTCCGTCGAGCGCATATGCGGAAAGCACCTTTTTATCTCGAATGAGCCCGAACACCCTTGCATTTATAAACTTTTGCCTTTCAAGATTAACAAGTCCTGCTGAATCCCTTTCCGCAAACACCCTTACAACAGGGTTGTCAGCGCTTTTAAATTCGGGAGAAATAGCGTTTTGGGCCTTTCCGACTGAAACGGCAAAGGATATGAGTGACGGCGGAACATTAATGTCCTTGAATGTTCCGCTCATGGAATCCTTCCCGCCTATTGCGGCAACGCCCATATCTGCTTGAACCTTGAATGCCCCAAGAAGGGCGGAAAAGGGTTTTCCCCACTTTTCGGGATTCCTTCCGAGCTTCTCAAAGTACTCCTGAAGAGACAGCCTGGCTTTGCTTGAGTCTCCTCCCATTGCGGTTATTTTCGCAAGCGAGTTCACCACAGCATAGTATGCTCCGTGGAAAGGGCTCCACGAGGCCAGCGCCGGATCGAATCCGTATGTCATGAATGTGCAGTCGTCAGTCTGGCCTTCAAGCACCGGAAGCTTTGCGGCCATTCCCTGTGCAGGCGTCATAGCGTAAATTCCACCATACGGCATAAGCACCGTTGCCGCTCCAACCGAAGCGTCGAATCTCTCTGAAAGGCCTTTCTTGGATGCCTGGTTAAGGTCTGAAAGCGCTTCAAACCAAAGCTTCTTTCCTTCAAGCCCCGACAAATGGTCAGGCATTTTACCAAAATATTCCTTGTCCTTCGGAGCCTTTACTTTTACATCCGTAGTCTGCTTGACTCCGTTTGTGTCAAGAAAATCCCTTGATATGTCCAGTATGTTCTTGCCACGCCATTTCATGACAAGGCGTCCTGTATCTGTTACGCGAGCAACCAATGTAGCCTCAAGATTTTCCCTGTCGGCAAAGGCCTTGAATTTTTCAAGGTTTTCAGAATCTATTACAACTGCCATACGCTCCTGAGATTCCGAAATTGAAAGTTCAGTTCCGTCAAGCCCTTCATACTTCTTGGGGACCGCGTCAAGGTCTATGTCCAGGCTGGGAGCAAGCTCCCCTATGGCAACCGAAACGCCTCCGGCTCCAAAGTCATTGCATTTCTTTATCATTTGGGCAAGCTCTCCATTTCTGAAAAGCCTTTGTATTTTTCTCTCTGTCGGGGCGTTTCCCTTCTGGACCTCGGCTCCGCAAGTGAGAAGAGATTCCTCGGTATGCTCCTTGGATGAGCCAGTCGCCCCTCCGCATCCGTCACGGCCGGTCTTTCCGCCCACAAGTATTATCAGGTCTCCGGGAAGAGGAGATTCTCTTACCACATTCCTGCTTGGCGCCGCCGCTATTACCGCTCCAACTTCCATGCGCTTGGCTAGGTATCCGGGATTATAGACCTCCGAAACCTGTCCGGTTGCAAGGCCTATCTGATTTCCGTAGGAAGAGTATCCTGCAGCCGCCTCGGTAGTTATCTTTCTCTGGGGCAGCTTGCCCGCAAGCGTTTCAGAAAGAGGAGTCCTGGGATCTCCGCTGCCTGTGACCCTCATGGCCTGGTATACATAGCTTCTGCCCGAAAGCGGATCCCTTATGGCTCCCCCCAGGCAAGTTGCGGCGCCACCGAAAGGCTCTATTTCAGTGGGATGGTTGTGGGTCTCGTTCTTGAACATGACAAGCCATTCCTCTGGCCTTCCGTCAACCTCTATAGTGGTTCTTATCGAGCAGGCATTTATTTCTTCCGACTCCTCGAGATCTTCCAGCAGCCCCTTCTTTTTCAAAAGCCTCATTCCCATTGTGGCTATGTCCATGAGACACCGGTCTTTCTTTTTATTTCCATAGACTTCTTCTCTTGCCTTCTCATAGGCCTCAAATGCATCCGCAAGAGGCTTGTTCAGTTTGTCGTCTTCTATATCAACAGATACTATTTCCGTTGCAAAAGTGGTATGCCTGCAATGGTCAGACCAGTAGGTATCGATAACTTTGAGCTCGCTTATTGTGGGATTCCTTTTTTCCTGGTCTCTGAAATACTTTTGGCAGAAAAGAAGATCCTCGTAACTCATGGCAAAACCTACACCGTTCATGAAATCCTTCATCTCATCTTGGTCGAATTCTGTGAAACCTGTCACCTCAGCAACATCTTCCGGCTCGATTGTTTCCATTTCAAGGCTCAGGGGCTTCAAAAGCGAAGCTTCCCTGGAATCTACCGGATTGATAAGATACCTTTTGACTGCCTTTACATCCTCATCACTCAATGCGCCTTTCAATATGTATACCTTGGCAGCTGATACTGCGGGTTTTTCCTTCCTGGTCAAAATCTGTACGCATTGCGCCGCCGAATCAGCCCTTTGGTCGTATTGCCCAGGCAAATACTCTACTGCAAAATATGTTTCATCCCCGCCGACTTGAAGAGTCTCGAGATAAACATGGTCGACATTGGGCTCCGAAAAAATCGTAGATGCGGATTGGTCAAAGGCCTCCCTGTCCATTCCCGAAACGTCGTATCTGTTTATTATCCTTACACCCTGCAGGTTTTTCAGATTCAGGCTTCTTTTCAAATCCGAAGCAAGATGGACGGCGTCCACGTCAAAACCTTTTTTCTTCTCCACAAAAATTCTTCTGACCGTATTTTTCATATAACCACCTTTATCCGTTGTGTTTTACTTATTTTTCGCCGCTGAAAATGCAGAAGCTCTTTTGACTCCAATCAAAATAAAAGAAGGATAGCCCGTTTTGTTGATTCGGGCTATCCAATAATGAGTAGCACCTTAAAAAAAACAAAACCCATAACCGGTTTCACAAGCATAGTGAAAAACCAGTCTGAGTCATGACTGCATTCTTCACTTCTAGTCGGGCAATTTACGGCAGCCCGGTAGAAACTTCTGAACCATATCATCAGAATATAAAAGTGAAACCCATCATTATAATAACAAAGGACTGCCTTTGATTCAATAGTTATTACGAATTTTTTGCCTTAATTTCGGATTATAGTTCGTGTAAATTTCCTGCAGAATCACTTTTCCAGGCTCGCCCTTGCTTGAGCAAGGCATAGCCATATCACACGACATCATTTTTGTCCGGAAAAACAATCCATGCCGCAATGTAAATCAAGACCCCAATCCCGTAGAGCATTGCGAATATGGCCCAAACCAGTCTTACAATTGTTGGGTCGATTGCAAAATAATCAGCCAGGCCCGCGCACACTCCTGCAAGCATTTTGTTTTCCCTGTCCTTGTAGAGCATTTTCTTTGCAGCCAAAAAATACACCTCCCTTAATCTAAGCCTATTCCCAATATACCCAAAAGTTCGCAATAGTCATGAACTTCGTACTTTGGAAAAATATTTTTTTCGTTTGTTTTTTTACCGGCATTGTACCAACATGTGTCAAGACCGTAATTGAGCCCGCCCAAAATGTCGGATGTGAGGCTGTCGCCGATCATGAGGGCCTTTTCCTTGTCCCCGTATCCTATTTTCTCAAAAGTATGCCGGAAAATCCCCGGATCGGGTTTTGAAATTCCTACGCTTTCTGATATGACAAGCTCCTCGAAGTAGGGTCTTATGGGAGATGTGCCCAAACGGCTCTCCTGCACCGAGGTCAGCCCGTTTGTCAAAAGAACCATCCTGCAGCTTCCCTTGAGCCTTTCAAGCAAGTCCCCCGCACCTTCAAACAGAAAGCCCGCCTTAGAGAGATTGTAGAGATATTCCCTGGAGAAACGCTCGGGATCCTCTTTGATTTCCAGTTTGTCGAAGAAGCGCCTGAAGCGCTCGGCCTTAAGCGCAGCCTGGTCTATCTTTCCCAGCTCCATCTCCTGCCATATGGCCTTGTTTACCGCCACGTAAATGCCGTATTCCTCATTTGTGAAATCACGCCCTGCATCCCCGGCAGTCTTAAAAAAGGCATACTCCTCCGCCCTTTCAAAATCGAAAAGCGTACCGTCGGCATCAAAAATTAAAAGTTCGTATTTCAAGGTAGTCTTCCCCTCCAATGTAATCTTTTTTTTCAATCATAACACTCAATCAGGCTTTAGAAAACCCTTGCCTGTCCAAACCGTCT
>CAZXWC010000030.1:0-17928 GCA_964644525.1 uncultured Peptostreptococcaceae bacterium | reverse complement strand
CCGTTTCAACCCTCACCTTCTGGTTGAAGTCGCCTTTTGCAATGAGTCTTGCCGATGCCGCAATGTTCTGTATGGGAAGGCTTATTTTTTTAGAGTACCTGTATCCCATGTACAATGATATTCCGAACGCAATGAAGATTGAAAGAATGATGTTCTCAAGAAAAGCCCTGTTGATTGTTGATATTCTAAGCATGGGATAGGCGAGACGCAGGGCTCCTATTATGCTGCCGTTGTTTTCAATCGGAACAGCCATATAAAGGTAGTCGATATTCAAAGTTGCGCTTGTCCTGACATCTCTGCCTATTTCTCCCGAAAGCGCATTCTTGAATTCCGGCCTGGTCCTGTGATTTTCAACACCAGGCAAATCTTGCCCCGCAACTTCGGAATCAGCCAGGACTTGACCTTTGGCGTCAATCATCGTAACCCTGACATCGAGTGCTTGGGAAACCTCGTCCGAAAAATATTCCATGTCAATCCCGGAAAACTCATTCCCCGGCAAATCTCTCTCTATGTTCAGTTTTATGAGATTCAAATTGCTGACAAGCATTGTGTTCAGGTCTTCCTCGTAATTGTCCTTCACAAATCCGTTGGTAAAAAATCCGACTATTATGAATCCGACAACCAATAATATTGTATATGTCAAAAACAGGCGCCTCTTCATTCTTCCACCTTCCTCATCCTGTAGCCCACCCCGCGAACAGTCTCGATCATTTTACCTTTTTCAATGCCCATTTTTTTCCTCAGATGCCTTATGTGGACATCAACCGTCCTTGTGTCCCCAAAGTATTCGTATCCCCATACCTTGTCCAGTATCACATCCCTTGTCAAAACCTTTCCATGGTTTAAAACCAAAAGCTTAAGCAGCTCGTACTCCTTGAGGGTCATCCCCACAATTTCATTTCCAATCTTGACCTCGTGGCTTGCCGGATCGATGGTTATGCCGCCCATGCTTATTGCCTCTTGCAGTTCCATATCCCCACTTCGCCTAAGCAATGAATTGATCCTTGCCTTGAGCTCGTTTATGCTGAAAGGCTTTGTCATATAGTCGTCTGCGCCTATGTCCAAGCCGTCAATCTTATCGGCTTCGCCGCCTTTTGCGGTCAGCATTATTATTGGCATCTTGCGGGTCTTTGCATCGGAGCGGACTCTCTTGCAGATTTCCATCCCCCCGATGCCCGGAAGCATCAGGTCGAGCAAAAGCAAGTCATAGTCGTTTTCCATTATCATCTCCATCGCCTTTTCTCCGTCTTCGGCAACATTTACATCAAATCCGCTTTGTTGCAAGTTGTACCTTATCAGTTCTAGTATATGAAGTTCGTCTTCCACTGCCAAAACTCTCGTCTTTTTCATCGGAACCCCTTTCTTGCTGGAATTTTACTTTGTTTTTATACTATTCTTAATAATACACAATCGATGTTAATTTCATGTTAATTTCATTCTTCATTATTATACCCCAACCTTTGCCAACAACACTTGAAAAACCTGCCGCCAGCCAAAAACCCGGCGTATTCCAATTTTTGCATTTTTAGCTTTGTTCTTTTTCTTGTTTTTAACTTGCGACTATCGGATAAAAAAATTTTTGTTTCGGCTTTGACCTTCTTTGACTTTTGTGCTATAATGTATTTGTTGAAAGATACAAATATTAATCAGGAGGTGCTTTATCATGTTGAGGGATATTGTTCCCATGAGCGGAAGCTTGAAAAAAACCGACGACTGGTTCGACTCGTTCTTTAACGATGATTTCTTCAAGGTGCCTGTCGTCAAAAATGACATGAAGGTAGACATCAGGGAAACGGAAAAAGACTATGTCTTCGAACTTGAGATTCCCGGTATTAACAAGGAACAGGTAAGTATAGAATATAAAAATGACTACCTGACTGTGGGGATAACAAAAGAAGACGAAAGCAAGCAAGAAAAGAAAAACTACATCCGAAGGGAAAGGCGAAGCGGAAACATTTGCAGGACATTTCGGATCGGCAACGTCAACAGGGAAGACATCCGGGCAAATATTGAAAACGGCTTGCTGTCTATTCATGTTCCAAAGGATGAAAAAAAGGAATCCACCTACCGCATAGATGTAGAATAGGGAAAATGGTAAAATTGCTTCAAACAGGTTCGGGACACTTTTCCGAATCTGTTTTTTTTATGTTTTTAAGGGTAAAAATTAGTAAAAGTTTTGTCAGGGATTGAATTGGAGGAAGTGAAATGAAAAGAAAATTGCCCAAAGCAAAAATGAAATACGGAAGAGCTGAAAAATTGTTTTCATCTTCAAGACTTGAAGTCGGCGACACAGGCCCCGATTTTACGGGATTGACAAAAGATATGGCTTCTTTTGAATTATACAGACAAGGAAGGGACAGGCTGAAGATAATCAATTCGATAACTTCCATAGATACTAAGGGAGGATTGCGCCAGATTGCCGAATTCAATAGACTAATCCCAAGAGCAAAAGACGACATTTTTACTGTTAACATATGCTCCGACCTTCCTTTTGCAATTGAGCGCTTCTGCAATGGAGAAAGCACTTCCCTTGGTCAATTGGTTTCGGATTACAAAAATATGGATTTCGGAAAAAAATACGGCTACGAAACCGAGGATTCAAGGCTTCTTACAAGCGGGGTTGTTGTGCTCGATCGGAAAAACAAGGTGATTTTCATACAATACATGAAAAATCCGGATATGTCTCCGGATTTTGAGCGCGCGCTCGCCGCCGCCGAAAAAACACTCTACGACGAAGCCCTTTTAGATGTTGACAAACTGCTGTATGAATGACGGTTCCGGTCCCAAATTAAAGAGACCACTCCATTCATTTTACAGTAATTCATAGCTGCTTCCTATAACCGGCAGGTTCAAAGTGTTTAGAACCCTTTCTAAAAGCACTCCCTCCCGCTTTGGGTATTCAAAACCGTAGCTTGCCCGTATGGCTGTTGTTATAAATTGCACCGCTCTCTCGATTGCCACAGGAAGGCTGTCCCCCTGCAGAAGGCTGCCTACAACTATGCTGGCGAACACATCACCCGTTCCCGGGAAATGAGCGGGTATATATCTGCAGCTCACCTTCCAATACTTGTCATGCCTCTTGTCATATGCTATTACGCTGGTATTCTTATCGCCGTCGGGATTTGGAACGCTTGTCAGTATTACTGTTTCCGGTCCCATTTCAGAAAGTCGCTTGAGCCATTCTTTTACTTTCTTTGCATCTATGAATTCATCGTATTCTTCTCCCAGCAAATATGCCGCTTCCGTAAAATTTGGCGTTATTATATCGGCCTTTCCCACAAGATTGCGCATATTTACAACCATTTCATTATTCATGGTTGCATAGAGTTCTCCATTGTCCCCCATTACGGGATCCACAAGCACGAGATTGTCCTTTTTGCCGAAAAAATCTATGAAGTCGGAAACTATTGCAATCTGCTTTGGAGAACCCAAAAAACCGCTGTATATGGCGTTAAATTCTATTTCGAGTTTTTTCCAGTGGTTTATATAGGCATCAAGCTGGTCGGTAAGGTCGACAAATGTATAATCCGAAAAATCTCCGGTATGGCTTGACAAAACAGCCGTGGGAACAGGACAAACCTGTATTCCCATTGTAGAAAGTATTGGTATTATGGCCGTAAGGGATGCCCTGCCGAAACCAGACAAGTCATGAATTGCAGCCACCTTTTGAACAGGAATTTTCATAGAGCCTTTCCTCCTTTCATTTCATTCTGTATGTTATGTATCCTTTATATTCAAGCTTGTCTATTTTTTTATCCGCACCCAGG
The DNA here is from genome assembly GCA_964644525.1 of uncultured Peptostreptococcaceae bacterium. Classification (GTDB taxonomy): domain Bacteria; phylum Bacillota; class Clostridia; order Peptostreptococcales; family BM714; genus BM714. The sequence goes on along the minus strand of CAZXWC010000030.1, from coordinate 14,161 downwards.
CGTTTCAGAACTTCTTCCGCGTCCCCTCCTCGGCTTTTAATGAAACTGGATATCTCATGCTGGTTCATGGGATGCCTTCCTATTATGCTGATAACCGCCTGAAAGTCATCCTTTATTCCGCTTGAAAACTCACTTTCGGTTAATTGATTGATGGAATAGCCTTTCAGTTCTCTTGCGAATTTCTCGATTACATGATCTTCTGGAGACTCTACATAGGATTCAGCCGGCGGCCTTACCGGAGCATTTACAAATACTTTTTCGTATTTTATTTGGCCCAGAATTTCACTGAAAGCATGCAGGGCTTTGTCTGAATCGTTCATTCCCTTTACAAGCATAATTTCAATCCAAAGCTGTCCTCTATATTGTTTTGAAAATTCTTTCAATCCTTGCAAAACTTTACGGAAGCTTATTGTTCCGTAAGGCCTGTTTACCGCCTTGAAAGACCTTTCGTCGTATGCATCCAGCGAGGGCAAAACCAGATGGGCCTCCATAAGGTCATCCCTTACTGACTTCTGGTAAAGAAGGGCGCCGTTTGTTATTACCGCAACGGGTTTGTCAGTGATAGACTTTATGCCCCTTATGAGGTCGCCAAGGCCTTCAAAAAGAGTGGGCTCGCCATCTCCCACAAGGGTTACCACATCATAATCCTTTACATCCTCAAGATACATTTCGAGTTCCTCAAGCATGTCCCCCACTTTAAAAAATGGTTTTCTCTGGTTGCTCATGTGTCTTGTCCTTCCCAACTGACAATAAACGCATGAATAATTGCATGTGTCCGCCGGGATGGGCTCCATTCCCACCGAAAGCCCCATTCTTCTTGAGGGCACAGGTCCGTATACGTAATTGTAATTCAATTTTTCCATCCCCTTTTAAAGTTTTATCAATTCGTAATCCGAACTTCCCAAGCCTATTTCCTCCCCATAGCTTATCTGAAGTTCGCCGAAAGTTCCTTTTCTCATTGCCTTGAAATGGTCAACGCCGCATTCGCCTTCCTGGCATGTCCTGTCATGGAGCATGGAGTGCCTTAACGCGGGTTGCTCGTTTACAAGGTCAAGGCTGGCCTTGTCTATAGCCACCGGGTCCCTCGATGCCAATATGCCTATGTCCGCCACTATGGGCGAATCGCTCCAAGGGACACAATCACAGTCCGGACTTATATCCATCAGAAAATTGAAATAAAAGGTCTTTCCCTTCTTTTCTTTTACTGCCGCATATGCATACTCGGTCATCTTTTCAATGAAATCCCTTGCCTCGCTACCCCATTGGTCAAGCTCTATAGCCTGAACCGGACACACCGTAAGGCATTCTCCGCAGCCTATGCAGCTACCCTCATGAATCAAGGCCTTTCCGTCATTCATCTTTATGGCGCCTTCCGGACATACATTAAGACAGGCTTTACATCCTATGCATTTTTCGCCGGAAACCTTGGGCCGGGTAGAGTGTTGGTCCCTTTTACCCATTGCTGGAGCGCACCCCATTGCAATATTTTTTATGCTTCCCCCGAAACCGGCCATTTCGTGCCCCTTGAAATGGGATACCACTACCATGGCGTCAGCCTTCACTATATCCGAAGCTATTCTTGCAATGCTGAAATGCTTGAGTCCCAAGTCCGTAATTTCAAAACTGTCGCTTTTCAAACCGTCTGCAATAATAATTGGCGCTCCTGCGACATGGGGCGTAAAACCGTGTTGATATGCCGTATTCAGATGGTCCACAGAATTTTTTCGGCTTCCGCTGTAGAGAGTGTTTGTGTCGGTAAGAAAGGGTTTTCCTCCAGCTTCCTTTATCTTGTCGACTATGGGGCGAACAAAAATTGGCCTTATGAATCCGTCCCCTCCACTCTCTCCGAAGTGCAGCTTGACCGCAGTCAAGTCCCCCTTCGATATGACACTGGAAGTCTCAACAGCGTCGAAGAGGCGCATTATCTTGTTCCTCTTGTTCTCTTTTTTTCTTCTCGATCTGAAATCCATAAAATAAACCTTGCTCTTCATTTCCATTCCCCTCTTTCCATAAATTCTCTCAATTCAAGACTTTTTTCTTGCAAAATGTATGGATCAATATAAACACCCATGAGCTGGGTCTCAAAATGAAGGTGGGATCCCGTTGAAAAACCCGTGCTTCCCATGGTTCCTATTTTTTGCCCCCTTTTTACGAAATCACCTTTTTCCACCAACATGGTTTCAAGATGTGCGTAAAGCGTAAGCAGGCCGCGGCCATGGTCTATGATTATCGTGTTTCCAGTAAGGCTTTGGCTTTCTGAAAACACCACCTGCCCTGAATTCGCAGCTCCAATTGGCGTTCCGAGCTTGTTTGCCAAATCAATTCCCGAATGTATGTATCCGTATCCTCCATTCAAAGTCCTTCTTGCGCCAAAAGGCGTAGAAAGCCTTCCATCAACCGGCATCACAAACGGCTTGTCCCAATATATTCCATCCGACCTTACCGACTTGGCAAGTGTAATGCTAAGTCTTTCATCCCCTTTTGAAACAGCTTCAATTCGCCTTTGCAGAAGACTTTGGGATATTAGAAGTTCCTGGCTTGAAAAAGTCCTGTCAGAAAACTTTGTGTCCAGCTTCTTTCTGAATATGTATTGTCCATCCCTCTTTACGTTTACAATGAAAACACCTCTTTTACCCGAATTCAGAGTGTCGACGGCAAAGAGCCTGTTCCAGGCTTTTTTATCCTCTGTCATGCGGAAAAAGGTCTGCATATGAACCATATCGGTTTCTATGCGAACCTGGTCGTCCTTTTGAAGATTCTTCATTTCAAGCGAAAAAACCCAACCCGGTTGAGTCCCGCTAATAGATATTTCAGCTTCCGGCAAAAGGACCTTGTCCTCAATTTCAGACTCGTCCACTTTATCGACCGCGCAAGAGGAAAGCATCATGGCAAACATTATCACTACCGCTATTTTAAGCTTCTTCTTCATTCCTTCACCCATTACCCTTTTTATTGAATTATATCACAGAAAAACTAAGGGGTTTGCGATTTAATATCCGCAAACCCCCATGATTTTACTTTTTTGCTGTTTCTTTTATTGGATTCTACGACCAAAAGCTATTTCATCATCTGAGCCTGGAGCACTGTGAGAGCTACTGTTCCCACTATATCCTCGGCCGAACATCCTCTTGAAAGGTCGTTTACCGGCATAGCCAAGCCCTGGGTAACAGGACCGAAGGCATTTGCCTTGGCCAATCTCTGTACAAGCTTGTATCCTATGTTTCCTGCATCGAGGTCGGGGAATATTATTACATTGGCCTTGCCTGCAACATCGCTGTCGGGAGCCTTCTTCTTTCCTATTGCCGGAACAACTGATGCGTCAAATTGAAGTTCGCAGTCCATTTTAAGACCAGGCGCCATTTCCTTGGCAAGTCTTCCACCCTCAATAACCTTGTCAACATCGGGATGATTTGCGCTTCCCTTTGTCGAAAATGAAAGCATGCTGACTACCGGTTCAACTCCTGTAAGAGCCTCGAATGTTGCCGCAGAGCTTATTGCAATATGCGCCAACTGCTCTGAATCGGGATTGGGATTTAGTGCCGTATCTGCAAATATGAAAATTCCGTCCGCTCCAAACTCGCAATTGGGAACTTCCATGAGGAAGGCCGCTGAAACAAGTTTTGTTCCCGGCGCAGTCTTTATTACCTGAAGAGCCGCACGCATTACGTCGGCTGTTGCGTTAACTGCTCCTGCCACCATTCCGTCTGCATATCCAAGCTTAACAAGCATGCAACCGAAGTAAAGGGGATTGGAAAGAACTTCTTTCGCCTTTTCCGGAGTCATTCCCTTCTTCTTTCTCATTTCAACAAAAGTGTCTATAAATTCATCCATTTTTTCGAAATTCGCTGGATCGATGAATTCAGCTTTCGATATGTCGCAGCCATCCGCTTTCGACAATATCTCCTCTTTATTTCCAACTAGGACCACTTCAGCCATTCCGTCTGCCAGAATCATGTCCGCAGCCGAAATCGTCCTCATATCTTCCGTTTCAGGAAGCACAATCTTCTTGATGTCTTTTTTTGCCTGAGTCTTGATTTTCTCTAAAAAATTCATATGTAAATTCCCCCTTGTTTTGTTTTTTCAAGTCTTATTATATGTTAATTTCTTGACTCTTTCAATGACTGACGCATATTTTGCATAATGTATACAGAAATAAATGGCTCCCTTCATCAGCAGCAGGCAAAAACAAAGAACCGCTCATAAATAAAGCGGTTCCTTGCTGCAGGCTGCGTAACAGTTGTCAGCTATCAGTTGTCAGTAAATGCAAAAGAGTATAAAACCCAAATACATTTGAAAACTCTTTTCTTTTCTGCTTTTGCTGTTTCTTTGCCCTTGCTTTTGTTCTTAATCTTTTCCTTTCTACTTTCCACTTTCTACGTTCCACTGTACTTTACTCTTTCCACTTTCTACGTTCCACTGTACTTTACTCTTTCCACTTTCCACTTACTACTTTCCACTTACTACTGTATTTCTCTGCCCGCTGCTAGCTGTATTTCCACTTTCCACTTATTTAACTACAAGTATTGGCATTTTGACATGATACACGACTTTATTGGTTACACTTCCAAGCCTAAGCCGTTTTCCCACATTCATCCCATGTGAAGTCATTATGACTAGATTGAAATCACCTTTTTCCGAAATTTCGAGTATTTTTTCAGCTATGTCATTCGCTTTTTCAGTTCTCAAAACCACAGGTATTTCTCTTCTTTTGAAATACGTTTCTGCGCGCTTGAGAATTTCATCCGCTGGCTTATCTCCGTCATACATTTTTTTTTGCACATTTAGAACGGTTATCTCTGACTGGTATTTTTCATAAAATTGGTCCGCATACTCGAAGGACTTCATGGAATGCTCGGATTGGTCAACCGGAATAAGTATCTTATTCATAAAATCCACCCCTTTCCATTCTCTTTAATACTTATACCCCAAAGATTTCTTTTCTACCAACTTCCGCCTCCGCCTCCGCCGGCTCCTCCGCCCGAGAATCCCCCTCCTCCGGAAAAGCCGCTTCCCGAAGACTTTGTTGAGATCATGCTTGCAGAAGCCGTATTGAGATTCCTATTCATTGCCCCTATAAACACCATTGTCCTGAAGCTTCCCCCAGAATAGCCATAATACCAGGAAGGCGGCTCAGTCAGCATGTCGTCGAACTTCTTGGCCCATTTTTTTGTGACTCCCATTACAACCGCATATGACAATACATCGTAGAAATAAGACGGGTTCTCGTCAAAAAGCATTTCAAGCTTGGGTTTTTCGGCAGTTTCAATGAACTGTTTCAGGCCCAGTATCTTTTCCATGACCTTTTTGCCATATTCCGTTTTCTGCCTCATCGCGGCTCCCAAAGCGTAAATTCCTATCGACGAAGCTGCTCCAATAATGAATGGCACCATGGTCGAATTCACTCCGTAGGCCTTAACGATTGTATAGAGCGCAAAGCCTACAATGAGTCCCAGTGCGAAAATCGCAAGCAAAAATAATATTCGGACAAGGATTGATCCCTTGCTAATGACATATCGTTTTTTGAATCCCTCTATGAAAAGCGCAATGGGTATGAAAATTGCCAGCGCAGGAACAAGCGACGAAAGGAGTATAGTCGGGTTAATTCCGAAAACGGAATTCAGGTATCTTGCAACCACAAGGCAGAGCGGCAAAAATGCAAGCGCCTTGAAAAGCCTGCCCAGATTCTTGCTTTTCTTGGTATATAGAGGTTTTTCCGCATATTTCGTCAATCCGTCCGAGATCTCGCTCTTTACCGCGCCTATGGTGTCTGCAAACTTATATTTCAAATCCTCTGTCTCGACCTTTCCGTCAGTTCCATGTTCATCGAAAAGACTCGCGAACATTATTTTTTCAAACGGCTTGAAGCTGTCGTCGGCTTCTTTCAGCCTATGGAAACGCACATTCCTTTTATCAATTTCCTCTATTGCTATATAGCCCTTGGAGGCCCAATAAATCAGGAGAGCCGTTACGTCCTTGTTGTCCATGGTGGAATCTATGATGTATCCAACTTCCGCCGGAGTCATGTTTTCAGGCGGATAGAATTCGGGGGAAACAAATAGCCTCTCGTCCCGTCCGTATTTTTTCCATGTCAGGAATCCGACCGCAAGCAAGATGACTCCCAATAAAACATATGCATATTCAAAGAAAAAATCAGTCAGTTTATACGCCAGGCTCTCCTTAAAGTATCCTTGCTCAAGTTCTATGTGCATTGTCACGCTTTCACCCGGCAAAAGCCTTTTCAATGTCTTCCCGCTCACACCGCCAGTCCCCGCATCGAAATCGACCCCGTCCGAGCTTTCGCTACCGTATGGACCCGAATAAACAGAAACACCGTCAGGGTCGAACGGCTTTGGCATGTCAACCGAAAAACTGACCCTGTCTATTGGCACCGGCCATTCGTTGCCAATGAGATTGAAATAGAATTCGTCGTATTCCTCGCTCCTGTCGGGAGGAAGAGCGTACCGGTAGGAGATTGCGTAGGTCTGTTTCCCGCTGACATATTGGTCCTCGCTGCCGATTCTTATTACAAGCTTGCGGGAATCTGTGGATGTCTTTATGTCCCGTCCGGCAACACCTATTTTGGAAATTTTGGCCCTTCGCCCGTCGTAGGAAAGTGGAATTGTCCTGTAAATGCCGTGCCTTGCCTCCGAAAATTCCACATTTATCATTTCTACAACTTCATAGGCATTGTCCTGGCCTACCGAAACCTTGACATCGTAGTCCCTTATTTCAAAAGCCTCCGCCCCATGGCTCTCAAAGGGCAAAAGCGCAATACAAATTACGAATAAGGCGAAAATCCATTTTTCTAAGCTAAAACTGCACCTTGACATTTTCGCGCTCCTCCTCTGCGGCTTCAAACATGGCTTTATCATAAAAGCCCATCATCGAGGCCACAAGAACTGCCGGGAACTTCTGTATGGAAGTGTTGTATGTCCTTACGACAGCATTGTAATATTTTCTTGCATTGAGTATGTCTTCCTCAACCTTGGTCAAATCGCCCTGAAGGGCAAGGAAGTTTTGGTTGGCTTTCAGGTCTGGATAAGCTTCCGAAAGCGCAAACAGATTCTTGAGCGCTCCGCTTATCATGTTCTCGGCCTGGCTTTTTTCCTCGACTGTTGAAGCCGACATAGCCCTGCTCCTGGCTTCGATTACGCCCTCAAGGGTCTCCTTTTCGTGGGACGCGTATCCCTTGACCGTCTCCACCAAATTGGGGATAAGGTCATGTCTCTTAAGCAAATATGCGTCCATTGTTGCGAATGCCTCCCCGACCCTGTTTTTCAAAGATACCAGATTGTTGTAAAGCAAGACTCCCCCCAATATAACAAGCGCCAAAACTATAATAAAAACAATCATTTAATCTCTCCTTCCCATACTTTTTTTATCCGTCTTTTCTTGCATACCCAGCTTTTTTAACTTAAGCACAGAAAACTGTTCCATCAGTAAACATTTTGGGTATTATTATTTTATTCAATGCAAAGTTTGACCTTCCTCTAATATAATCGTTAAATTTCTGTGATTCTTGCTTTTTTTAAAACATGTGTTATACTTTCCACCTGTATATAAAATGAAAGGAAGTGTTTTTATGATAAAACATATATGCGAGGAATCATCCAGATGCCTGCAGTGCAAAAAACCCTTCTGCCAGGAAGGATGCCCGGTAGGAACCCCCATAAGGGAAATGATTCGTCTTGTTCAGGAAAACAAAATCAACCAAGCGGGCGAGATGTTGTTTGAAAACAATCCGCTCTCTGTTATATGTGGCATGATATGCCCCCACGAATCATTTTGCGAGGGCCATTGCATACTAGACAGGAAAGGCAATCCCATTCATGTAGGAACGATAGAAAACTATGTGTCCGACTATTATTTAGACAAGGTTGAAGCAAAAGCTTCAATTGATCCAAATAAAAAGGTGGCAATAATAGGTTCCGGCCCAGCCGGACTCACAGCGGCAATACTTTTGGCAAGAGAAGGTTTTTCGGTAACTGTCTTTGAATCCCACGAAAAAATAGGCGGAGTCCTCCGCTATGGAATACCCGAATTTCGCTTGCCCAAAAGCCTTTTAGACCGCTACTCAAAGCTTCTTGAAAAACTAAATGTCAAAGTGCGTCCAAACACCGTGATTGGACCGGTTCTCACTTTAAACGATCTTTTCCGGGACGGATACAAAGCGATTTTTGTGGCTACAGGAACTTGGAAGCCAAGAAAGCTTAATATTGCAGGCGAGAGCCTGGGGCATGTTTTTTACGCAATAGATTATTTAAAAAGCCCCGAAACCCATTGTACAGGTGAAACAGTCGCTGTAATAGGAGGGGGCAATGTGGCCCTCGACTCGGCAAGGACAGCCATAAGAAGAGGGGCAAAACAGGTGGTGGTCTTCTACAGGCGGCGTGAAAGCGACATGCCTTCAAGCATATACGAAATAAAGTATGCCAGGCTGGACGGGGTTCGGTTCGAATTCAACAAAGTTCCGACCGCTATAACAGACCAAGGACTAATGGCTGCAGATGCTGAAATTGAAATAGACGAGGATGGAAGAGAGAAAGTCTCAGTCATAGAAGAATCGGCAGAACTTTTCAAAGCCGATTCGGTCATCATATCCATAAGCCAGGGCCCTCAGGCAAACATAGTCCGTACAGCAAGGGACATGAAACTCGACCGTCTCGGGCTTGTAATAACAAATGAAAGCGGTAAAACCTCCAAAGAAGGCGTATTCGCCGCAGGCGATGTAGTTACCGGGGCAAAAACAGTTGTTGAAGCTGTTGCCATGACAAAATCAATAGTAAGTGAAATAAAAGAATACGTGAACTCAAAATAATGACAAAATCCCCTGGAAACAGATTGTTTCCAGGGGATTTACTATCTAAACTGCTAATCCATAAAATTGAGGTGCTTGCTCATGCGGTAGAGGGCAGTGAGGGCTTCGCCAATCTTTATATTTGATTCCGGCATAAATGTCCCGCTTTCGTATCCCTCAAAAACCTCTATGTCGGTAAGGGCGTTAACCTGGCCCAAGGCCCATGCCTTTATTGCTTCGTGGTCCTCATATATGACCTTGTCCCGCTCTTCCGCCATCTCTATCATTCGATCCATTGTCCTGAAGATTACCGCCGCCATCTCTTCACGGCTTATTACCTGCTCTGGCTTTACGCTTCCATCTCCGTAGCCTTTCAGTATTCCAGCCTCTGTCGCGGCAACAACTGTGTCGTGCCACTTGCTGCCCTCTGGCAGGTCGTCGAAATTCTTGTCCGATTCAACTGCATTCTTGTTTATTCCAAGAGTCTTTAGAAGCACGCCACTCATCTCAGCACGGGTTATTCCAACCTCTAAATCCATGCCATCGTCGAAGACCTCTTCAAGCATGAGCTTCTTGCTCATTTTTACAGCTGTATCTGCAGCCCAATGGCTTTCCGGAAGTTCTGAAGCATAATCCCTGTTGTTTTCTACGATTGCGTAGCTTCCTGCTTGACTGTCTGATACCACGGCAACCACTGTTCCGTCTTCTTTTTCTTCAAATTTCGCAGGAACCGATACAAACTCGCCTGTCATCTCGTCAAACCTTACGGCTACAAGCCTTGAAACATCTATGGATTCATCGCTTTCCACCGTGAGTTTTCTTTCTACATATGAATCGAATGTATCGATTTTTTCTTCACTGCCGTCGCTCATGTTCGCTGTGACTTCATATGTTACTGCAGTAGATACGACTTCTCTATCTTCCTTCTGCTCATCAGGAACGTCCGAAAGAAGCCAGTTGGTTTTTACCGTCGTCTCTTCCCTTACCGCGACTTCACAGCTTTCCAGCTCTTTCGGGGATTCCTCCCCTTCCTGGTCAGCATCTTCTCCGCCATCGGAAACAAACTCCGTGACCGGCAAGGTTATTGAATGCGATTCTGTCCCGAATTCAAGAAGTGTATCTGATGATTCTTGACCACTTTCCTGACCTTCTTCATTCGTTTCTATTTCCCCAATCAACCATTCCCCATCAATTGTTCCTGTGACTTCAGGCACCGATGTGGCTTTCGTGAAGTCGAAAACTTCTCGGCCATCGTTATCAGTCTCGGGTTCTGTTGTTTCTGGATCAACTTGAACTTCTATGCTTGTCACAGGTTTTTTGTCTGTCTTGAATGTATGGACTCCGCTATATTTTACACCTGTAGAATCTTCTGCATAGACTCTTGCGTAGTAGTTTGTGCTGCTCGAAAGATTTCTGGCTGTGCTTATGAATTCTCCCGGTTCCGAAAGTTCGGTAAGAGCATTATGCGAATCCTCGATTGTTGGTTCGGAATTTTCGTTGCTCCAGACCAATCCATAGCTCACTATGTCTCCCGATGCACCCAGGCTGTCAATGCTTGCCTTTACTGATGCAGCCCTTGACCCTACGCCCTCAAGACTTATCCATGAAATAGCTATCGGGTCGACAACTTCGACTATCCGTACTGCTTCAACTTCATTGCCAGCCTTGTCGCTTACGGTGTATGTCACGGTGTATGTGCCTGTTCTCGATGTATTCACCGTGCTTTCAGAAGACACCGAGCCGTCAATTCCGCTTGCTTCATCTGTTGCGGTCGCTCCCGGGTCAGTGTATTCTTCATCCAAATCAATCTTGTATGGATTGTCCCCTGTTATTGAAATCACCGGATCCACTTTATCAATGTTGCTTATGGTCACTGTCTCGCTATCTGTGTTGCCCACCGCGTCTGTCGCTGTGAATGTGAAGCTTCCGTTTGATGTAAACTCATGGCTTATTTCATTGAAGGAAACAGTCGAAAGCTCATCGTCTGCCGAATCGCTTGCTTCAACCGTTATGTTTTCGTTTGTCCAGTCTGTCTCGTAGTCCGCTATTAAAACTATTGGGTCAATCTTGTCGATTTTCTCTACGCTAACCGTCTGGCTTGCAGTATTGCCGGCCTGATCATGAGCCGTGAACGCATAATCACCGTTTACCAATGCTGTACATGTTCCCGTGAGCGCTGATGATGTGGTCCCGTCTGGAAGGCTCGTGTAGTTATATGACTGGCTATCTGATGCTGCCCATGAAAGTACCGCGCTTCCACTTGTCCAATCCTCCGGATTTCCAGTCACGCTAATTGTCGGCTTTGTCTTGTCTATATTGTCAATCGAAACCGTTTCGCTGTCGGTGTTTCCCGCCTCGTCTGTAGCGATGAATATGAAGCTTCCATTTGATGTAAACTCATGGCTTTCGGCATTGAATGAAACATCCGACAAGCCATCGTTTTCCGAGTTGCTCACAGTAACTGTTATGTTATGCTTCGTCCAGCCTTCTTCGAAATCAGCCACCAAAATCACTGGTGCTGTCCTGTCGATTTCGATTGTTACTGTTTCGCTCAAGGCTTCATTGCCAACATTGTCTGTGGTTTTGGCTTTAACGTCAAGCGCACCTTCTGTGCTTACGGCAAATTGTTCCGTATATGATATCCAATCCCCGTCACCAAGTCTGTACTTCGTTCCTGAAACACCACTGCCTGAATCGGTTCCAGGCGTTATAGTAACCAAAGCGCTGCCAGTTGTCCATCCCACTGGATTAATCGTAATGGATGGAATCGTAGGATTGGCATTGTCTATCCTGACTGTGTATTCTCCGCTTGAAGTGGAATTGTCTGCATTGTCAAGAGTTCTTGCCTCAACCGTATGCTCTCCGTCCTCTTCAAATGTCACTTTGTCCGTGTAGACGGTCCAAGCGCCACCGTCTATCCGGTACTCTGTCTTTTTGACTCCGCTTCCCGAGTCAGTGCCGGGAACAACCGTAATCAGAGCGCTTCCGCTTGTCCAGACTGCCGGGTCGACCGATATGGACGGAGCCGTAGGATCGGTGCCGTCAATTTTTATTGCCTTTGTGCCGCTTGAAGTGGAATTGCCGGCATTGTCCAAAGTCCTTGCTTCAATCATATGGTCTCCATCAACCGAATATGAAAACTGAGAAGAATATGTTGTCCATTGCCCTTCATCTATTCTATACTCTGTCTTTTCAACACCGCTGCCTGAATCGGTTCCAGGTGCAACGGTTATTGTGGCGCTGCCTGTCCAGCCGGATGGACCGACTGAGATTGAAGGCGCTGTTGGGGCATTATTGTCAGTGACGCTTATTGAAAAAGTCTTGTCATATGAAGCATCTCTAAGATCCACCGTCCTAACCTTCGGCGACATCGTGCCATACTCGAGCAATGATGAATTATTCACATACAATTCGTTCCCGCTTATTCCAAAACACCCTCCAATACTGTCAAGAAGAAGGTAATCGAAGGAATCGTTGGCATTGCCGTCCACGGTGGACAGATAGCCGATTGTGTCATCGTCCGATGCATCGAGTGAAACCTCGTCATTAGTTATGGTTATGTCGGTTGGTGCCACATTGGGCTCCTGAACGCTTATGCTGACTGTGGCAACCCGAGAATCCCTTTGGGTTGAATCGGTAAGCTGATAGGTGAAAGCATCAACTCCCTCGTATCCTCCGTTCGGAGTATATGTGAAGGACCCATCGGATTGGTTTAAAGAAAGAGAGCCGTTTGACGTGGAACTTATCAATTCCATTGTGTATGTGTCAAGATTCGGATCATAGTCGTTGGCAAATATGCCGGAGTATCTGTCTATCGGAAGCGTTGTGTTTTTGTCCATCCCGTAAGAATCATCTGTCGCTATCGGAGCTACCGGTTCGAAGGAAGCCGGAGCAGACTGCACATTTCCATACTCTACCATCGCCTGTGAATAATTGTAAAATCCGAATTTTCCGGTCTGAAAAGAACTTTCAGTTGTGACATCAAAAATGACTTCATCATCTATCAATATCTTTATACGGCTGGATCCGTAAATAAGCTTGAATGTATAAAGAGTATTGGCAGTCCAACCGATATCTCCATATGCTTCCGCAAGAATCTCCACTTCAGTTCCTTCGCAACCCCATAAATCTGTGCCTATAGGAGCATCTACCCTCATCAAGCGGTAGCCTTCAAGGGCAGGGCTTTGGTTGCTCTTTTTCCAGTCAAAAAGATAGAAATCATAAGGATATGAATCGCTTCCGGCAGGCTCCTTGAATCCGAATACAAAACCTATGAAGTCATCATCGCTTGTAGTCTTGACCTGTATTGTCCCTTGCACCACTTTATCGATAATATCGTCAGGACTTACATAAAAAGTAGGATTATAATTTATCAACTGGGTAACCGTCCTGTTTCCTGTCGCAAGTTCCCAGTCACCGCTGTCAGTATTACCCTTCTGTTCCCATGTGCTGAGGTCTATGTACTCCAGTCCGGTGGCATGCGCATCCTGAGGCGCCATAGAAAAGAACATCGTTATAATAATTAATGTCGAAATACTCTTCCTGATTGATTTCATCCTTGTCCTCCTTCTTTAATAGTAAAATCACAATTAAAAACTTCCCTTTCGGAAACCGGCTGCCATTTCAGGCCCTTGGCTTTGCGTCCCCGTCTTTCGCCGGGTTTGCTATTTCGTCGGAAAGCTATATGCGAATTTCGTCGAATAACGTGTCGAATTTTGTTGTTTTTATTGATTTATATTTTATAACACAAACCTTCAAATATAAAGACTTTTTTGATTTTATGCAATATATAGACAATAGGAAGTGGGAAGTGGGAAGAGTAAAGTACAGTGGAACGTAGAAAGTGGAAAGAGTAAAGTACAGTGGAACGTAGAAAGTGGAAAGTAGAAAGGAAAAGATTAAGAACAAAAGCAAGGGCAAAGAAACAGCAAAAACAGAAAAGAAAAGAGTTTTCAAATGTATTTGGGTTTTATATTCTTTTGCATTTACTGACAACTGATAACTGACAACTGTTTTTCAATGTATTTGGGTTTTATATTCTTTTGCATTTACTGACAACTGATAGCTGTTTTTCAGCGAGCAGATATCAGGAAAAACAAAGGCAGAAAGAACAAAAGCAGAAAAGAAAAGAAAAAGATAAATACTTAAACAAATTACTTATCTTCAAATATTGCTTTCAAAATATTGTTTTGTCTTTTGTTCCTGCTTTCCTCTTTCCACTTTCAGCTTTCAACTGCCTTTTTGGCAACGAAGAAAACATGAATCCGTCTAACGACAGAATGACGAGGATTCTTGCTTTCAAGGCATAAAAGTGGGAAGTGGGAAGAGTAAAGTACAGTGGAACGTAGAAAGTGGAAAGAGTAA
>CAZXWC010000029.1:0-18246 GCA_964644525.1 uncultured Peptostreptococcaceae bacterium | reverse complement strand
TGGTAACATCGAAAGGGTGAGGAGTCAAGGATGAATTTAACGGTATCGGACAATAGTGAATATCGGCTGCCGCTTTTTTAATTAAAAGTTTCAAAAATAAAGTCTGTTTAAAAAAATCAATCTCAAGCTTGCCCTAAAAGCCGGATGAGAAAGTGCATTTATAAATACATAAGCAAAAAGCTTTTTTAGCAGGACCCAAGGATTTAAGCTTTATGGCGGAAGCCATTTTATCTTCAACGCATCGGTCAATTATGGTACATTATAAGGAGAGCAAAAGCATTTTCAACAATAAAGGAAAAGGGTGGAATAATGACAGGAGTTTTTCTTCAAGGGGGAGGAGCAAAAGGGGCCTTCCAGGCAGGTGCGCTTTATGGCTTGAACAAAAGGGGCGTAAAAATTCAAATGGCATCCGGCACATCCATAGGTGCCGTAAACCTGTATTTCATTTTAACGGGAAACTTTGATAAATTGCGTGAAGTTTGGACAAATGTTGAAGTCCCCAAGTTTGACCACGATTACGAAAATATAGACAGGGTGATTGACAATGAACCCATAATCAAAACACTTAGAGGGTTTCCCGACAAGGGCGGCGATATAAAAAAAGCATATGTAAACCACGTATTGGTGGAGGACCGCAAGCTTATAGAAAAGAAAGAGGAAATAGCTTCACTTGACAAAGAAAGCAGGTTAAGCAATATAAAGCATAGCTCCCTCCTTCCGCTTCACGTGGAAAGGCGGGAATCAAAGGGGCCAAGGGAAAAAATAATTGGACAATTCAACTCCGAAAAAGCTTTTGAATTGTTTAAAAAAGATGTTGGAAAAGGAATCTATGAAGGCTGCAGGCTGGACGGGGGCATAAAGAACAACCTCTTTATTGAACCATTCATTGAAAATCCGGTGGACAAACTTTATCTGATTGTTTTTAAAAGGGATTTCGAAATTCCTGGAGAAATAGAAAAAGCATATGGGAAAAGATTTGCAGTAATATGTCCGCAAACAGATTTTGAAATGGGAGACACCCTGCGTTTTGAAAAGGAGTTTTGCAGAAACTGTTTTGCGCGGGGGGAGCAGGCCGCAAGGGGGATTGAGCTTTTATGAAAAACAAAAGGGCAAGGGGCATTGTTTCCGCATGCCTTATAACGGGTCTGTTTTGTCTGGCGGTATTTGGAACGCATATGCAAAATGAGAAAAAAGGCATAGAGGAAATGGAAAATGTGCTTGTTTCAAATATGCTCTACGGCTATGTGGATGCATTGGATGTCTATGCAAGCAACCTGCAGGTTTTAGCATTTGAAAAGGAAAGCCCGGCATACATATACCGCCTTCACGAAGCCCTGGGTCTAATGAAGGCGGGTTCTGACTCACTCAGCCGGGAAACCTACGGAGACGTTCTTGCTGACGGTTTAAGTCAAAGCATCAGAGATCTTACCAGGCAGCTTTCCGGCTTTACTTATCGTTTTGCGGGAAAATATCCTAAGCAGTCCACTGAAATGGACAGCTCTCTTTTGGAAATCGCAAAACAAATACGGCAGGCATCCGGGAGCATTGACAATGCGCTTAAGCATTCGTCCGCCGAGCCTTGGATAAGAAACCCGGCAAACGAAGGAGAATGGATGCTTTACAAGGGCTACATTCTGGATGATTTATCGGAAGATGCTGTCGCACTTGAAATAAACAGGCTCATAGAAGAAAACGAAATAATAATGCAGAAATTGGAATGGGAATAGTTTTAGCGGTTTCGAGCCGGCATAATGCAGGAGGAATAGCATATGAAAAATTGGATATTGTTCGACTGCATGGAAACCTTGATTGACATGACTGATTTGCCCAAGCCCCAAGATTATGCCAGGTGGGCATACGAGGGGTCGGAGGCAGAAAACATGTGGAAGGGTTTTGATGAATTCTACAGGGACTACAAAGAGGCGTGCAGTCAGATTGAAAAAGAATTGCCACTTTTCCGGGAATATGAAATGAAAGAAAGATATGCAAGGCTTTTAAGCTCAAAAAGCAAGGGGGGACAGCTTGATGCCCTGGTAAAGAATATGGACGATGTGTTTTGGGAGAGGTATTCGGCAAAGTGCTATGCCAATGATTCGGTCCTTGAGGCAGTGCATGCATTGTCAAAAAACCACCTCATGGGAGTCGTGTCAAATTTTAAAATAAGGAGTGGGGTTCGATCTATTCTTCAAAAGGCCGGTTTGCTAAGCTACTTTGAGTTCACGGTGAATTCGTGCGAGATAGGATGGAAAAAACCCCACGACAACATATACCATGCGGCAAAAGAATTGGCCGGGGTTGAATTCGAAAGCATTGTTTTCATAGGCGACGATTACGACAATGATTATGCAAAACCGGAGGCTCTGGGCTGCAGGGCGGTTTTATACGACCCTTGGGGCTCTCACCCCCAAGTGAATAAAAGAATAGGGGACTTCAGGGAATTGCTTAAAATAGACATTTAGAAAGAGGAAGGGGTTAGCCATGAGCAAAAAAAAGGACAAAGGCAATAAAAACAAAAAGCAGAAGCAAAAACCACAGGCAGACTTTAGATTGCTTTATTATGGAATCGGATTTTTGGCTTTGGGGCTTGGAATGCAGTATTTCGGTTATGATCAAAGCAAGACAGGCAACTACTTGAGGATGATATTTCTTTGGGTTGCCGTTGTTCTCAACATAATGCACATTTTGAAATACAGGGCTAGCAGAAAAAAATGATTTCTCATGCGGGCGGAGGTATGAAATGGACAGAAACAAGCAAATAAAAAAGGCGTCATGGATTGGAATAATAGGCAATATAGTCCTTTCGACAGCAAAAATTTCAGTAGGCATATTTTCCGGCAGTATGGCTGTAATAGGTGACGGAATCGATTCCGCCACAGACATAGCAATGTCCATGATAACTTTGTTTGCAGCCAAAATAATGACCAGGCCGCCAGATGCGGAGCATCCCTACGGATACGGCAGGGCAGAGACTGTAGCCACAAAACTGCTGTCGTTTATGATATTTTTTGCAGGAGCCCAGTTCATGATAAGCACGATTTCCCGCTTTCAGCGAATTGAAAGTCTTCAAAAGCCAGATATAGCAGCCGTTTATGTAATACTGGCCTCTGTTGCCGGCAAACTCGTTTTGTCCAGGGTCCAGCACTATATGGCCCAAAAATCAGGAAGCGCAATGATAGGTGCCATAGCCAAAAACATGCAAAACGACATATTGATTTCGCTGGCCGTTCTATTGGGCCTGGCCTTCACATTTATGATGGATCTGCCCATAATGGACCTTTTGACGGCTTTGGGAATAAGCATATGGGTAATGAAGTCGGCGCTTTCCATATTTATGGAAACCAGTTCCGAAGTCATGGAAAAGACAAGGGACCTGTCCATATACGACACCCTGTTTGAAATAGTCTCCAGTGTCGAAGGGGCCCACCACCCTCACAGGACCAGGGTGAGGAAATTTGGCGACCTGCTTTACATAGACATTGACATAGAGGTCGACGGTGAACTGAAGGTCAAGCAAGCCCACCTCATAGCCCACGAGCTTGAAAGGAAAATTCACAGCGAAATAGAGGAAGTATACGATATAATGGTTCATATAGAACCTTTGGGATGCACCATGAAAGATGAAAAATTCGGGCTCTCGCAAGAGATAATAAACAGGACAAAGAACGAGAAAGGGGAAAATTAATGTTTGTATTGAATGAAGACGGTAAAAAATTTGATTTGAAAGAAGGCATACACTCCACCATAAAGGGCTTCGGAGGAGGACTGATGGCGGTTGAAAACAAATTTGAAAAGGGCGCCGTAGCTCCAGACCACAAGCACATAAACGAGCAGATTGTCTACGTAGTCAGCGGCGAATTCGAATTTTCACTAAGCGGAGAAAAAAGACTGCTGAAAGCAGGAGACAGCCTTTACGCCGCTTCCGGGGAAGAGCACGGTTGCGTGTGCATCAAGGCTGGAACAGTGGTAGATGTCTTTTCGCCTCAAAGAGAAGATTTTTTACAAAGATAAACATATAAAAAAAGAGATGGAGAGGGAGAAAATGATGGAAAAAAGAAAACAAAAAGTATATGAAAAACTCGAAGAGCTGGGAATACAATATGTAAAACACGAACACCCGCCTGTTTTCACTAGCGAGGAAGCCGACAAATATTCACAAGGTATGGAGGGGGCCCAGTGCAAGAATCTCTTCTTGAGAAACGCAAAAGGCAACAGGCAGTATCTTGTGGTGATTGAGCACACAAAAAGGGCTGACCTTGGCAGCCTAAAGACAAAACTCGGAGAAAAAGGCCTGAGCTTCGGATCGGACAAAAGGCTCATGAAGTACATGGGAGTTGAAAGCGGTGCCGTTTCGCCTTTCAACCTGATAAACGATACCGAAAACAAAGTTGAGGTTGTCGTCGACAAAACACTCAAAAGAAGCGAAAAAGTGAATTTTCATCCAAATGCCAATACAGAAACCCTGACCGTGTCTTACAAGGACCTTATTAAGTTCTTGGAGGAAATGGGCAAGGATCCGCTTTTCATAAATATAGGCTAAGTATGCAATTGTAAAGAGGATTGCTTCGAAATCTGTCGAATATCTTAACAAGGGCAGAAGAAGAGTGGTGAAATGGATGGCTTTAAAGAAAAGAGAATTGTTGGAGAATGTTTTCACAGAACATTCGGAGCTTCAACTTTGGAAGTGCGCGGGTGACGGAGCGCAGGAATATGAAATAATAATCAATGGAGTATTCATAATGGCCACATACAACAGCGGCTCATCCGAACACTTGATAAGAGGGGCTGTTGAAAGGCTTAAGGGGAAAGAGCATCTGTCGGTTCTCATAGCGGGTTTAGGCATGGGTTTTACAGTTGCGGAAGCTTGCAGAAGCGAAAAAATAGAATCCATAGATGTTGTAGAGATGGAAAAAGTCATTGTGGACTGGAACAAAAAATATTTCGCCACATATGAACAAGCTTGCTATGACCAGGAAAAGCTATCCCTTGCCATTGAAGATTTTTATGTTTACGCCATGAATTCGACCAAGGCATACGATATTGTAAGCATAGACATAGACAACGGCCCCATGCTGCTTGTAAACGAGGGCAACGAAAAAGTCTACACAAGGAGCTTTCTGGGAGTAATAGAAGGCGTTTTGAACGAAGGCGGAGTATGCGTAATATGGTCTTGCGACAGGGACAGGCGTCTGGAACACAGCATGAAGAGCATTTTTGATGAGGTTGAAATTGAGCAGCTAACAGAAAATTTCAAAGGAAGAAAAGTATCCTATTATCTTTATTTCGGGAGAAAGAGGGATCATAAATGAGTGTAATAGTAAGGGTGGCTCTTTTGTTTTTCGCTGCTGCAATATTTTTATTTTTGGTCAATTACTATCTCATAAAGTACTATACCAGGAAAGCCGCAAGCGAAGGCAAAAAGATAAAGAAGAACAGGAACGCACAGCTTTGGGGCAAAAAAGGCCGCCAGGGCATCGTTCCAAAATGGGTTTCATATGTAGGACTCGTAGCTTTTATAAGTTTTTTTATGGGAATTTTCATGTTTGTCGTAAAAGTGTTCTGGAACTTTTTTTCATAATAAAAAAACCGCATCCTCAAAAGAGTGCGGTTTTTTTATTTTGTAGTCAATATGATTTCCGAGTCATCCTTTACATCAAATCCAAGGTGTTTTGGTGGTATCAGTCCCTTCGGAATAATATAGTAGGTTGATTAAGAAAAATCAATAATCTTGCTTAGTTTATACATACCCATGGAAATATCTATTAAACATTGATATAATAAAGATTATTAATACCCGCGGTGGGTATAATAACAAGTGAAAGGATGTGAAGAAAATGAAGATTTCTATAGATGAAAAAGCAATGAGTCTTGTAAAGTCAAAAGGCGCAGAGGATTTGGTGGTCGATATACAAAAGTGCGGGGGTTGAGCGTCGGCACCCATGCCGTTCGTTGTAATGGCAAAGCCGACAGACCCATTTAAATTCGAAACCCACGAAGTTGATGGAATAAGGGTCCACGTTAACAAAAGCGCCACGGCCAAGAAAAGCGGTCTTGTAATATATGTTGAAAAATTTCTTTGGATAAAAAGATTGGAAGTTAGAGGTCTCAAGATCTAATTTCAGGCTGATGAAAACCCGATGTTTGTCTTGCCTTGCTAGCCAAAGGGCACAGGTAAAATCCTTTTTGTCACCTATTGCCCTTTGGCTACCGTCGCTGGATTTTCCCAGTGGCTTGAATTTGGGGATTTTTCACCTGCATTTGACTTTAAGTTTTTTTATTCAATCTCAAAGTCCCGGTATATCCGGGCTTTTTTTTGCAAATTTCCTGCCTTTGAAGGACTAGCTGCTTCCGGTATTGAAATAATGACTATAAAATCAAAGAGAAGCTGGAGGGAGGAAATAAATATGAGCATTCTGGTTACTGGTGGTGCGGGATACATAGGCAGCCATACCGTGGTCAAACTTTTGGAGGCAGATGAAGATGTTGTCGTAGTCGACAACTTTTCAAACAGCAAAGCCGAAGTTTTCACCCGCATAAAAAAGATAACGGGAAAGGAAGTCGGGCTTTATGAAGGAGACATACTCGACAGGGCCCTTCTGGACAGAATTTTTTCAGAAAAGCAAATAGAGTCCGTTGTCCACTTCGCAGGCATGAAGGCGGTTGGAGAATCTGTTGAGAACCCACTCAAGTATTACCGCAACAATGTGTCGGGAACAGTTTCCCTGCTCCAGGCAATGGAAGAACATGGAGTCAGGACAATCGTATTCAGCTCGTCGGCGACCGTATACGGAGAGGGCAACAAATCTCCTTTGACTGAACAAATGCCCCTTTCGACCACCAATCCTTATGGGGCTACAAAACGCATAATAGAAGAGATCCTGGTCGACCTGCATAAGGCCGACAGCGCCTGGCGCGTGTCCGTACTCAGATACTTCAATCCAATAGGGGCGCATGAAAGTGGCTTGATTGGAGAAAACCCCAAGGGAATACCCAACAACCTCATGCCCTACATCACCCAGGTTGCGGCCGGAAAAAGGTGCAAGCTGACGGTTTTCGGAAACGACTACGATACACATGACGGAACAGGGGTAAGGGATTACATACACGTTATGGATCTTGCCCAGGGCCATTTGAGGGCGCTTGAAAAGCTAAAGAGGCAGGAGGGCCTTTCCGTCTATAATCTTGGGACGGGAAAAGGTTTCAGCGTGCTTGAAGTTGTAGGCGCATTTGAGAAATCGACAGGAGAGAAAATTCCATATGAGATAGAGGAGCGCAGAAGCGGCGACGTGGCAGTGTGTTTTGCAGATCCTTCAAGGGCCGAGCGGGAACTTTCCTGGAAGGCGGAAAGGAGCATTGAGGACATGTGCCGGGATTCCTGGCGCTGGCAGAGGGGAAATCCGGAAGGATATTGAATATAAAAAACGCATAGTAATGAAACTTTATCAAATGAAAGGAGTCTAATGGAAAAAAGAAGGAGAGGTGCGTTTTATGAAAAAAATAATTTCATGGGCAATTCTTGTTTCCATGATTGTATTGGCATTTGCCCCGCTGTCGGCTTTTGCAGACAGCCCAGGGGAGCTTGAGGCGGCAATAAAGACAGCAAAGGAGCATTTTCCCATATCGGAAGTCTACAGCCAGTTCAGCTATGATGTTGAGGAGGCAGGAGGCAGGAAAATATGGAGCATGACCTGGAGTTCGAACGATTCAAACGACGGAAACATAAGGGTCTCGATCGATTCGGACGGAATGGTTCTTTCATACAGAAGGTACAAGCCTTCCAAGCATGAGGGAAGCAGGCTGCCAGTCTATTCACGCGACGAGGCGGTCAGGAAAGCCGAAGCTTTCATGGAAAGCCTGGAGAAAGGCTTGGTCGATAAATTAGCTGTAAACGAATACCGTAAGGAATCAGTTTCAAGCAAAAGCTACTGGTTTTCATACGACAGGAAGGAGCGGAATATTCCTTTCTACGGAAACAAAATAAGCATTGAGGTAGACAAGGATACTGGTCAAGTCAAAAGCTACAGTCGCAATTGGGACAGGGCAGTTTTTCCGAAGGCCGAAGGCGCAATCGGGATTGAAGCGGCCCAGCAAGCCTACAGGGAAAAGATTGGAATGGAGCTCGTATATAGATTCAAGGCCGAGGGTGAAGACTTTTTCCCCTATCTTGCATATGTGCCCAAGGAAAGCGGAGGGGTATGGATAGACGCCTTCACCGGTGAAAAGATAACTTCACCCGAATACTATTATTCGGGTATCGAGGAGGAAGCAAAGGCAATGGACTCGCTTACTCCGGAAGAACTCAGAGCCATTGAGGAAATGAAGGACCTGATAGACTCACAAGAAGCCGAGGAAATACTGAGAAAATGGGAGGAAACCGGTTTCGATGAAAGCTTCGAAGTGGTTTCGTCAAGGCTTGAGCAGGTTTGGTCCGATCAAAACAGGCTGAAGTGGTCATTTTCCTTTAGAAAGTTGGTGGAGAAGGACGGAAATTCAATCATCGAGAATGGATACGCTTCCGTTGATGCCCAAAACGGCCAAATACTGAGCTTCTGGAACTCGGCAAAGGGGCGGGACGAAGGCGGTCAAATAGCCTACAGCAAAGAGGAGTCTATTGCCGCAGTCGAGGCCTTTCTTGAAAGATTCGCACCGGAAAGAATGGAAGAGTATGCATACGATGATGTCGACGACGAGGTCATATTGAAGGAAGACGAAAAAAATAAAAAATACTACAGATTCAATTTTACCAGGATGGTTGAGGGAGTGCCCTTCCCTTCCAACAGGATTTCGGTAGGATTCGACGCGGTGGGAGGTCAAATTCAAAGCTACAACCTTTTGTATTCCTATGTTGAATTTCCATCTGCGGACGATGTGGCTCAAATCGATGCCGCTTACGAAGCTATCAATGAAAAAATCGGACTTGAGCTGCTTTATATTTCTCAAATGGACGAAATCCAAAAGATGTCCATGATGGAAAATGAGGGCGGAGCCGAGCTTCTTCTCGCATATGGACTGAAACCGGGAAAACCGGTAATTTTAGATGCTAAGACATTGGAATTGCTGAATAATGAGGGAAGCCTCTACAAAGAGACCCAACCCATAAAATATACCGACCTTGACGGACACTATTCGAAAAAGCAAGTGGAAACCCTTGCCGAAAACGGAATATATCTGCAAGGGGAGAGTTTCAAGCCTGACCAAACTATTTCCCAAGAGGATTTCTTCATCCTCTTCGTTCAAACCATGGGCTACTATGTTCCGGATCAAAGGGACGATGAATTTATAGAAAGAATGTATGAATATCTGGTAAGGGAGCAAATAATCGCTCAGGAGGAAATAGACTTGGGCGCCCCGGTAGAGAGAATCGAAGCGGTCAAGTACATGGTAAGGGGTCTTGGATATGAAAAGCTTGCATGCGTGGGTGAAATATTCGTGCAGGGATTTTCTGATGTCGAAGAGGATTACGCTTCTTTAAAGGGCCACCTTGCAATAGCTGCCGGTCTTGGAATAGTCGATGGATATGATGGGCTTTTCCATCCGGGCGATTCCCTCAAAAGGGGAGACGCGGCAATAATGATATACAAGCGGCTGAGCAATTAGCAAAGCACTAAAAAGTGTTTCCCCGGCCCCTGGTGTGCTATAATGAAAAAAACGAGGCAAGGCCTTAAAAAGGGGAGATATGAATTGGCTTTATATCAAGACTGGAACGATTTATCCGAAAGCAAGCAGGAGCAAGGCGCCTATGACGACTTCTGGAAGGCGTATTTTCTCAAGGAAAAAGAGGCATACGAAAAAATACTGACAGAGGGCCGTTTCTCCATAACAGGAAGGGTTTCCGACCTCGCGAAAGAATTTGCTTTTTCCAATGAAGAGATGGCGGGATTCATAGACGGAATAAACACAAGCCTCAAGGAGTCTGTAGCCCTTGACAAGCTGCAAGCGGATTCTCAAGTAAGCTTGGATATCGAATTGGACAAGCTCTACTACAACATGCATAAGGCGGAAGCGGACTGGCTCTACGAGCTTGAAGTTTGGGAAGAAATTCTAAGCGTCGACAAAAGGGAAGAAATCAAGAAGGACTTCAACCGCTCAAAGACATTCAAGCGCGAAAGCATTAAGGTCGGCAGAAACGACCCATGCCCTTGCGGAAGCGGAAAGAAATACAAAAAGTGTTGCGGAAAGAACAAATAGCAGGTCAAATAAAACATGAACATTGTAAAGGCCCCCTGGTGTATTGCCAAGGGGCCTTGGGCATTCTGGCTTTAGATTACTCTTTCTTCAATACTGCTATAACATTGTGGGTCTTGCCGTCATTTTTTAGGAGGATGAAATCATCCCTGCATATTTTTCCGTCTATCAGAAAATGAACCTTCCCGGTGGAAAGAGAACCGGGGTTTTGCACATCTATTTTGTAGAGCGTGTTTCTGAAAGTATATTCTATAGAATATTTTTTCCAAAACATCGGTATGCAGGGCTTGACATAGAGGCGAGCTCCTTCTTTTCTCAATCCCAATATATTCTCGCAGCCAATCTTGTACATCCAGCCAGCTGCGCCCGTGTACCATGTCCAGCCTCCCCTTCCTGTATGGTGGCTGGCATTGTATATGTCGGCAGCTACAACATATGGCTCTACAGTATAGTGGTTTGCTTCGAAAACAGAACGGGAGTGGTTTATGGGATTTAGCATTTCAAACAGCTCGTATGCCTTGTTTCCCTGGCCAAGCTCTGTAAATGCCTGAACAACCCAAACCGCCGCATGGGTGTATTGACCTCCGTTTTCACGCAAACCCCTGGCATAGCTTTTTATATATCCAGGGTTCTTTTCTGTTTTTTCAAAAGGTGGTGAAAATAGAAGAATTATGCCCTTTTCCTTGCGGACCAGATGGTTGTCGACAGCGTTCATGGCCATTTGCGCCCGTTCGGGAGAAGCCCCTCCAGATATTACAGACCAGCTTTGCGGCAGTGAGGCAATCATGCACTCAGTGTTTTGAATGGAGCCCAGCGGGCTGCCGTCGTCATAAAAAGCCCTCGTGTACCATGAACCGTCCCATGCATTTTTTTCTATAGACTCAGTTATGAACCTGGCCGCTTCGCTGTACAGGGTTTTTCTGTTTGAATCGTTCATGGCTTCGCATATGGGAACAAAATTTTTCAATACGAGATGTAGGAACCATCCCAGCCAAACACTTTCCCCCTTTCCTTCTATTCCAACTAAGTTCATTCCGTCGTTCCAGTCGCCTCCGCCCATTAGGGGCAGGCCGTGGCTTCCGTACTTGAGTGCCCTGTCTATAGCCTTTACACAATGCTTGTAGAGGCTGTCGCTCAGGATGGACTCCCTGGCGGTGACATACTTTTCATTTTCGTCCTCCCCAAGAAGGTCTCCGCTCACATAGGGAATCTCTTCCAAAAGGAAATCCTTGTCTCCGCTTACGCGCACATATTCCGCTACGGCGTAGGGAAGCCAAAGCAAATCGTCCGAGAACCTTGTCCGTATGCCCTTGTCCGTCTCACCCTCGTGCCACCAGTGAAGTACGTCTCCCTCTTCGAATTGATGGCAGGCGTGCAGGAGTATCTGCTTCTTGGCGATGGAAGAGTCTACCAGCATCATGTTGACAGAGTCCTGGAGCTGGTCCCGGTATCCGTAAGCGCCGCCTGCCTGGTAAAAAGCCGTCCGTGCCTTGATACGGCTGGAAAGGGTCTGGTAGACAAGCCAGTCATTCATTATGACATCGAACTTGTTGTCCGGAGTTTTTACATTCAATTTTCCGGTCAAGTCATCCCAGTATTCCGCAGAAGCATTTTCCGCCTTTTTGACCTCCTCCAAATTTATATATTTTTCTATCTGTTCGAAAATTTTGCGGGTTTTCGTTTCTGCACCCATAATGAAAACAATGGTTTTTTCCTCGCCTGCTTGGAGCTCGGTTGATACATGAAGAGCTCCGCAAGGGTCGAAACCTGTTCCGCAGACATTCGAAAGCGTCCTTTTGCTTAAAAGTTTTGTTTTGGCATCGCCCGAAAAATCCTCCCGGTTGCCGGTGAAGGACTCAATTGGTTCGGACGTGGACATGTACATAATACGGCCCGGATATTCATGATTGTAGGGGTTGGTGACAAAAAGGTGCTGGTTTTTGGCCAGCCTTGTCTTTATATGCAGTTGCGTATGTTGGTCGTCCACTCCGACTACAGGCCGCAAGTAGAAAAAGCTGGAAATAGAGCGCTTGAATGTGGATAGGTTTTGGAGCCGCAGGCGGTAAAGCTTTACCGATTCCCCGGGAGGAAGGAACATCTTGAGGCTGGAAGATATTTCGAAGCCGCATGTCACGAATTCGCTGTAGCCTTTGCCGTGGCGTATTTCGAAATTCATTTCCTTGCCCAGGGGCTTGGGGGTCGCCGACCAGACCTTTCCGTACTCATCATCCCTCATGTATATTATTTCATGCGGGTCGTCGTAGAGGCTGTCGTTTGTCCATGGAGTAAGCTTGTTTTGCCTGCTGTTTTCAGACCATGTATATCCTCCACCGCTTTCCGACACGGTGAATCCGAAATTGTTGTTGGCTATTACATTTATCCAGGGAGCCGGGGTGCTTTCTCCTTCCTTCAGCCTTATTACGTATTCATTGTATTTTTCGTTGAAACCTCCGTAGCCGTTGAAATACTTTAGCTTGTTTCTGCGGAAGGCAATCTTCTGTTTTGAAAAACTGTAATCGCGGAAAGAGAGCGGTGCGGGCAATGCCTGCACAGGGGAATCGAGCGATATCTGTTTCTCCAGAGAGTCCATTTCGCAATCAACCACCATCCTCGAAGCGGCATAAAGCAGTGAAATATCATCCTTTGAAAGCTTGTCGCTGTTAAGTATGAATACACCCATGGATTTGGGATCCGAAGCATAGCCGAATTTTCTGGAAGTCATATTTTTGATTTCGTCTTCCAGGTCCTTGAAATAACCCGATTCCTCCTGGTTCAGAATTACAAGGTCGACAGAAATGCCCTTAAGGCGCCAATATTCCTTGGCCTTGAGAAGTCTCCACAGTAGGGGCGTTTTTTCTCGGCACTTTATGCTTGCCAGAAGTATGGGGGAGTCCCCCGAAATACCGAAGGGCCAAAGGCTGTTTTGCCCCTTGCTGTTTCGTTTTATTATACGTTGGTAGCTGTTCTTTTGCGGGCTTAGATGCAGTATTTGGGAACTCATGTCCTGAAAGAGGAAAAGGTCTTCCTGAGAAAGATCCAGATATTCAGCCTCCACCTGAGCTTGGATTGCAGAGAGCTCGGACAATTCGTGTACCATGTAGGGGTTTTTGTATTTTTCCACGAGGCCGGGCAGGTCTTCGCCCTTTTGGGTAACTCCCATTGCGAAAGTTAAAATGGCTTTCTGCGTGGGGTCTATCCGGACGCTTTTCCTGAGGCTCACTATGGGGTCGAGCACTACCCCGGAAGAATTGTCCAGCACCTTTTCCAGAGCTGCCGGCTTGGACAGATCCCGACCCCTTCCTATAAACTTTAAGCGGTCTGTTTCATATTGGGTGTTTCCGAAGGGTTGGCCCTCGCAGGAAACCGAATGGAAAAGGTGTAGAGGAGAATCCCTTTCATCCCTGGGATTCCTTGTTGCCGTAAGGCTTTCAGACTGTCGGTCGAACGAAGTTTTTACAAAAAGGTTGCTGAAAGCCCTGTGGGCCACGTCCGCCTCCTGGGTGTTTAAGGAAACCTCGGCATAGCTGGTCGTTTCGATGACGACCGGCCTTGCCCTCTTGTTGACAATAGATATTCTCCTGACTTCCACATTGTCTTCCGGAGAAACCCATATTTCCATGTGTATATTGATTCCCTTTCGCGACTGGACGTATTCCGCCTTCTCCAGTGAAAAACGTGCCTCGTAATCGTTTGTTTTTGCGCAAACAGGTTTAAAGCCCGCCGACCATATATCGTTATCCTCCAGATTCTTAAAATAGAAAGTCAATCCATGATGATTTCCATGCAAGTCCTCCCGCCAGCGGGTGACCATCTTGTTTTTGTATTTGCTGTAGCCCCCACCATTGTTTGTCACAAGCACCTGGTATTCTTTGTTTGAAAGGACATGGCAACGCGGAAGGCACAAAACGGCCTGTTTGAAGACACGGGTCATGAATACTTCCTTTGCAGCGTATTGGGGCGTTATACGTTCCTTTTCTTTCAGCTCATGGGTTATTATGACGCGGAAGGGCAGCTTTTCCTGAAGCATGCTTGCACCCATCTTGACAACCGGTTCGGAATGGAATCTGTTCTGCATTATCGAATCGTTTATGAAATTGTTTATTGCAACAATGCTCATGCCCAGGTGGTGGGCCATGTAGGCCTGCACAATTTTTTTAGATACTTTCCCGCCTGTGCGCTCCTTGGTGTAGTCGGCTGATTCATAGAAGCCGTAGGGCCCTTTAAGCCCTTCCGATTCGAGCATTTTCAAGTTGGAAAGCACGGCCTCATGGTCGAAAGGAAGACCAAAGAAAGAAGAGTAGGGGGAAACAACATAATCGTTCACAAGGCCCCTCTTAAAGCCCAGGCCGGGCACTCCGAAAGCCTTGTACTGGTAATTGAGGTCTATGTCGAAATAGTAATAAGCTGATTCCGAAAGCCCCCAAGGCCTTTTCTTGCTTTTTCCATAAAGTTTCTGGTTTTCGATGACCGAGTGGTATGTTTCGTCAAGCAGAGTATTTTCATAATTTTTTAAAATGAGGTTGGGCATGAAGTACTCGAACATTGTTCCTGACCAGGATGCCAGCACCCGGAAACCTTCAGACAGGGTAAGCGTTCGGCCAAGCCGGTACCAATGCTTTAGGGGTACCTGCTTTTTGATTATGGCAAGAAAACTGGTCTGCCTGGCCTCGGACGCCATAAGGTCGTAATAGGAGTCAGCGAGAAAGTCGTTCTCCCAATCGTATCCTATGGAAAACAAGTGCTTCTTATCGTCGTAGAGGGCAGTGAAATCGGTTTGCTCGACAAGATGGTCGGCGGCGTGGCTAAGCTGGTCGAAGGTTCTCATAAGCTCGTCCAAACTGCACAGTATGGCCTTGAGCTTGTTTTCCAGCTTTACCAGGGAAGACTTTTCGCTTGCGTCCACCGCCTTGGTTTTTTTCTTTCTTATCTTGAAAATCATGTCATTGTATCTCGTGCGAAGCTCGGAAAGGCTCATGTCCATTTTGAGATGACGCGTATTTTCTATTATTTCCCTGTATGCGGGATGGTCGGAATCCGCAATGTCTTCTGGATATATAATGATGGTGTAGTACTTGTCGTACTCCGACAAGAGCTCCTGCACTGTTGTTTTTATTTTATTCAAACGGATGTCCGCGTTTTTTTCGAAGGGGACAATTTTGTCGAGAAAGGCTTTCCACTCGTGGGCCTCCTTTCCCTTTATGCTTCCGAAATCATCCAGTATTTTGCGTATGCCACCGTCTGCGATTCCGCTTATTTCACAGGTTTCCCTTAACCCTTGAACTATGTCGTCGTCAATAAGGGGTTTGTCGCGGTATTCAGTAAGACTTTGTTTTAGAGTTATCAGGTATCCTATGAAATTGCCGCTGTCGACGGTAGAAATGTATCTGGGTCTTAAGACCGAAAGGTCGTTTGTGTTGTACCAATTGTAAAGGTGGCCGTTCCATTTCTCCATTTTCGAGACGGTTTCGAGAATTTGCTTTACCACAACAACCATCCTGGTTATGGACAGATATCCCATGTCTCTTGCTGAAATGGCGGCAAGAAGCATAAGTCCTATGTTTGTGGGAGAAGTCCTGTTGGTGGCGTCTCTTGGGGGATAAATTTGAATGTTGTCGGGGGGCAGATAGTTGTGCTTCTTTTGCGCGAGGTCTTCATAGAAGGCCCATATCCTCCTGGCCTCAAGGCGCAGATAGGCCTGGTATTCATAAGGCACTGCCGGTTTGGCAGGTTTTCTTGAACCCAGCTTGTAGGCTATGAATGGAGAGCATAGCCATATGGCTGCGAAAAACAGGGGAAGAATAAAAGCCCTACTGCTGGCAAAGGCAGCAAGGAGCAGAAACAGCAACACCTCCACAAACACAATCCACATTTTTCTTGTGAAATGGGCAAGGGTCGGTATTTTTTCTTTTTCCAAAAGAGAAGCCGTTACCCATTCCAACATGTTGTTTTTGCTAATCAGCAGCCTGTAAAGGGATACAAGTATAGCCTCTGCCGTTACATAGGCTTCGTAGGGAAGAAAAACCGTCTGCAGGAGCAAATACTGCAGAGTCCCCCTAAGCCCGAATTTTACCTTGCCGCTTCGAGAGTAAAGCCTGTTGGGAGTCTGCTGCCGCCTGGAGAATGCTGAATCAATTATTTCCAGCAAAAGGGGAAGATACATGGATAAAAAGGCTACAGAAAGCCAGAGCCATGAATTGCCCGGCAAAAATGTCATTGAAGCTATTATGAGAAAGAAGAGGGCTATAGTATAAAGACTGCGCCTGAGGTTGTCCAGTATTTTCCATTTGGAAAGGGGAGACAAGGGATTTGCCGTCCTCTTTCCCTGCTTGTTTATAATGGTCGACTTAAGCCATGGTAGAAGCTGCCAGTCGCCCCTTACCCACCTGTGAAGGCGCATTATGTAAGAAAAATATTTGGTGGGATGGTTGTCCACAAGCTCAATGTCTGTTGCGAATGCCGCCCTTATGTGGCTGCCTTCCAACAAATCGTGGCTAAGTACGCGGTTTTCGGGTATTGCGTCTGCAAGGACCTTGTTGAAAAGGGGGAGGTCGTAAATGCCCTTTCCCATGAAAATTCCCTCGTTGAACATGTCCTGGTACAGATCGGATATATTTTCCGAATAAATGCTTACGCCTGTGTTTCGGGCGTATATGTGGGTGAAGCGTGAAGCATTGGAGCTGCCTACGCTTATGCTTACACTTGGCTGTATGAATCCATATCCCTCTTCCACGCGTCCCTTTTCCTTATTGAAGACGGCCTGGTTAAGCGGGTGGGAAATGGTACCTATGAGTTTTCTGGCAGAGTCCATGGGAAGCTGGGTGTCTTCGTCCAGGGTTATGATGTAGCGTATTTTTGATTTTAGGCTTGAAATGTCTGAAGAAATTACGACATGGGATGTCTGTTCGCTGCCGGAAAGAAGATTTCCCAATTCGGTGAGAGACCCCCTTTTTCTTTCCCAGCAAATCCATTTTTTCTGGTGGCCGTTAAAAAGCCGCTTTCTTTGAAAATAGAAGAAAGTATCTCTTTGAGGCGAATATTTTTTGTTGAGCCTTGAAGCTTCGCTTAAGGCGCTCTTTATTATTGCATTGTCTTCTTTTGTGAATTCGCTGTCTGCATCTTTGAATTCCCCCAGCAAGGCAAAGTAAAGATTTTCACTTTTATTTCCCAGGTAATATGTCTCTATTTTGTCAAAAAGCTCTTTTACGTTTTTTTCCTCCGTGATGAGGGCGGGGATTACCACCATGCTTGCGGATTCATCGGGTATACCGCTCTCCAAGCTTAGCTTTGGAAGAAATACAGGGGGGACAATCTTGAGGAAAATCCAGTTGAGAAACTTTATTATTATTTCGCTTACAGGGATGAAAAGCACCAGGCTTGCAAGAAGAGCATCTCCAACCGATTCGAAAATATGCGATATGCGGTATATGAAGAGCCCGGTTGCGGAAAGCGTAAGCAAAAATATAGGCAAAAGATAGGATGCTGGCGAAAAGTCATGAAAATGACCCCGTTTCCTGGTAAAGCCCAAGAGGGAAATAAGCTCATGGCGGCCATTTTCGGTAAGATAGTAACCGACATGGCTTTCCCGGAAAGCTTTTTCATCCTCCTTGGCTTTTTTGGCCAAGTCCAAAAGCTTCATTGCAACCTTGGTTTCATTTACCCTGTACTTTTTAGAAAAGGACTCCACTTCATGGCGGTAGTGGTCCCGCGATTCGAAATCCATAAGAAGGTAAACCCCTGACGGATCCTTCCTCAGTATTCCTTCCACGACCGAAACCGATTCGAATATGTTGTTCCAATCCAGCTGGGATATCTTGTTGAGTGAAGTTATAAGGTTGCCTATTTGATTCTTGTGCGAGGACTGGGTGCGAAGAGCCAGTTCAACCGTTTTTTCTATAGTTGTGTCATATTCCCTGAGCTTTCGTGCCAGGTATTTGGATATGTATTCATATTTCTCACTTTCTCTTCTTGTTATTCGCACCAGGTATTCTATATAGGAAGGGGAAACCATTGTAGAGTTTCCGATGTCTTCTTTTATCTGGTCGAGAGCCGCAAAAGTGTCTTCAA